>NZ_JBJDRH010000002.1:0-518653 GCF_044987465.1 Microbacterium sp. ZW T6_19
AAGGGGGGGGGATTCATCGATATCGATGAGTCCCGCCTCTTTGTCTGTGTCAGCTGCGACGCGTGTCGGCGAGCTCGCTGTCGGCGTCGGCAGCCGGGTCCGTGACGGGGGCGGATTCGTCCACGACCTCGGGGTCGGCCTCCGCCGCAGTCGTGCGCTCTGCGGCCTCATCCAGCGGGGCGTCGGCGGCGGGCGTGCTCCAGTCGATCGGCTCCAACGGCGCCGGAGCGGCGGCCGGGATGATCGAGCGCACGGCGACGAGCGCCAGGGCGATGAGGATGCCGAGGACGCCGGCGCCGATGAGGGCCGACCCCAGCACGGCGAGCGACTGGCCGACGTAGACCTCGACGCCGGTCGCGGTCCCGTCGAGGATTGTGGTGGTCATCCTGGTCAGCTGCGAATTGACCAGCCAGCCGCCCACGGCGCCGGTGGCGAGGGACAGGACGATGAGCAGCCAGAAGCCGATGCTGCGAGTGAGGGACTTGTTCATGTCCACCACTGTGGCGGACGGATCATGGCGTCGCCGATGAGCGAGCTATGCGTCGGCTGAGCCGCTCAGCTGTTCTCCGCCACCGGGCGCTTGAGGTTCAACACGACGACGGTGTACGCCGCAGCGGAGAGCGAGGCCAGGATCATGTGGATCCCGACGAGGATCTCGGGGAGTCCCTCTCTGGCCTGCCATACGCCGACGCCCACCTGCACGAGGATCGCGACGACGAGGGTCAGGAGCCACCTGCGCGGCCTCAGCCTGAGCATCCACGCAGCGACAGTGAGCACGGCGACCAGGGTGGCGAGGATGTAGCCGGGCCATGAGTGCACGTGGGCGAGAATCGTGGCGTCGAAGCCCACGCGCTCGATGTTCGCGTCGCCCGAGTGCGGTCCGTTGCCCGTCGTGAGAACGCCGAAGAAGATGGTCGCGGCCAGCGCGACCCCTGTCACATGAGACATGACCGCGAACCACGTCGGCACCGCGCTTTCACGCCGGCCGGGCTCGGCGTACATGCGCACGAGATAGGCGGCGGTCACGCATACGAGCAGCAGCGAGGATGTGTAGTGGAAGCCGACGATGAACGGATTCAGATCGCTGATCACCGCGAACCCGCCGACGACGGCCTGCATCATGATCCCGACCAGCGTCACCCAGGCGAGCACCGCGAGATCGCGGCGCCGGGTCGTACGGCGCAGGGAGTCGACGGCGCCGGCGAGAACCGAGAGCAGCAGCGCCGTGGACATCAGAGCCGCACCGAGGACGGGACCCATCGCCGCGGAGGCGATGTAGACCACGACGGCGAGGACGATGCCGCCGAGCGCGAACCACAGGGCGCGCACGAGGAGGCGGCGTCCGCCGATCGCGTGCAGCGTCAGCAGCAGGACTGCGAGTGCGAGGAGTCCGACCACGCCCGTCATCGTGCGGTTGCCGAATTCGATCAGGCCGTGCACGCCCTGGTCGGCGTAGATCGGCACGAGGGAATCGGGCGTGCACAGGGGCCACTCCGAGCATCCGAGTCCCGACCCGGTGAGGCGTACTGCGCCCCCGGTGCCGATGATCACGACCTCGGCGAGGAACGACAGCCAGGCGAGGACCCGCAACGGCGTTCCGAAGGCACGAGGACCAAGAATCTGGACTCGACCCAGGAATCCGGCGTCGGTCGCGGTGGATTCGGGAGCGGCTGCGTCGGGCATGGCACCTCCGGAACCCTCTGGACGCAGACACGGCGGCCCGGATGTCAGAGGGAACCTGTAGAATCGGGATGTTGGGATGGCCGCGAGACTGCGGTACTCATCCCTGACAGTTTAGGCGCGATGGAAGCGCCGGTGATGAGGGCCCACCAGCGGCACCCGCTCCCGCAGACTCGACGGGGATCAGGTGTGTCGGGGCGGATGACACCGTTTGGGACCTAAAAGGAGAGTGTGTGATGTCGGATGTGCTGATCGACCGCCCGGAGCTCGAAAGCCTGGGGGTGTATGAATTCGGCTGGCATGACGAAGATGCGGCTGGAGCCATCGCCAAGCGCGGGATCTCTGAAGAGGTGGTCCGCGGGATCTCGGCTCTCAAACACGAGCCCGAATGGATGCTGAAGACCCGCCTCAAGGGGTACCAGCTCTTCGGCCGCAAGCCGATGCCCACCTGGGGTGCAGACCTCAGCGAGATCGACTTCGACAACATCAAGTACTTCGTCCGCTCGACGGAGAAGCAGGCGCAGTCCTGGGAAGACCTTCCTGCTGAGATCCGCGAGACGTACGAGCGCCTCGGCATCCCCGAGGCCGAACGCCAGCGTCTCGTCGCCGGCGTCGCCGCGCAGTACGAGTCGGAGGTCGTGTACCACCAGATCCGCGAGGACCTGGAGCAGCAGGGCGTCATCTTCATGGACACCGACACGGCCCTGCGCGAGCATCCCGAGTTCTTCGAGGAGTACTTCGGCACCGTGATCCCGGCGGGCGACAACAAGTTCGCCGCCCTGAACACCGCCGTCTGGTCGGGAGGATCGTTCGTGTACGTGCCCAAGGGCGTGCATGTCGAGATCCCGCTGCAGGCGTACTTCCGCATCAACACCGAGAACATGGGCCAGTTCGAGCGGACCCTGATCATCGCGGACGAAGACAGCTACGTGCACTACATCGAGGGCTGCACGGCGCCGATCTACAAGTCTGACTCGCTGCACTCGGCCGTCGTCGAGATCATCGTGAAGAAGAACGCCCGCGTTCGGTACACCACGATCCAGAACTGGTCGAACAACGTCTACAACCTCGTCACCAAGCGCGCGGTCGCCCACGAGGGCGCCACGATGGAGTGGGTCGACGGCAACATCGGCTCCAAGGTGACGATGAAGTACCCGTCGATCTACCTGATGGGCGAGCACGCCAAGGGCGAGACCCTGTCGGTCGCCTTCGCGGGTCCCGGTCAGCACCAGGATGCCGGCGCGAAGATGATCCATATGGCGCCGTACACGCAGTCGTCGATCGTCTCGAAGTCGATCGCCCGCGGTGGCGGTCGTGCAGGTTACCGCGGCGAGGTGCGAGTGGACGCCAACGCGCACCACTCCGCGAACACGGTGCGTTGCGACGCGCTGCTGGTCGACACCAAGTCGCGCAGCGACACGTATCCGGCGATCGACATCCGCGTCGACGACGTGCAGCTCGGCCACGAGGCTACGGTGTCGAAGGTCAGCGAGGAGCAGCTCTTCTACCTGCAGTCCCGAGGCATGCCGGAGGACGAGGCCATGGCGATGATCGTGCGCGGCTTCATAGAGCCGATCGCGCGCGAGCTGCCGATGGAGTACGCGATGGAACTGAACAAGCTCATCGAGATGGGCATGGAAGGCAGTGTGGGATGACCGTCCCTCTGACGATGATTGGAAGTGTCGGCTAGTGACGGCCCCTACGACCGCGCCCATCGAGGCGCAGCACGACAACGCCCATGTGGACCCCGCCGCTCAGGTGGCCGATGCCGGATTCGTACCGGTGCAGACGCGCTCCGAGCGGCCGCACTCCTTCGAGCCGGCCGACTTCGGTTCTCCCTCCGGTCGCGAGGTCAATTGGAAGCACACCCCTGTGGCGAAGCTCGCCCCGCTCTTCGCGGTGTCGGAGGCGAACGACGGCGTGAGCTACACGTTCACCTCGGGTGAGCAGTATCTCGCCGCGCCCCTCACGGCCGCCGACGCGCCCCGTGGCGAGGTCTTCCTCGCCGAGGACGTGACTGCGGCAGTGGCGTGGCAGGGAGCGAAGGATGCGCTGCACATCCGGATCCCGCGCGAAGAAGAGGTCGCAGAGCCGATCCTCCTCGAGATCGCGGGACTCGGAGCCGACCGTCGCGCCGACGCGCACATCGTGATCGAGGCGCTCGAGCACAGCTCGGCCACAGTGGTGCTCCGGCACACGGGCGCGGCGCAGTACGCGCAGAACGTCGAGATCATCGCTCGCGACGGGTCCACGCTGTCCGTGGTGAGCCTGCAGCAGTGGCAGGACGAGGCGATCCACACGGCGGCCCACCAGGCCCGTGTCGGCGCCGACGCGACCCTCAAGCACTTCGTCGTCAGCTTCGGGGGCGGCATCGTCCGCGTGAACCCGAATGTCGAACTCGCGGGGAACGGCGCGGAGGGATACCTCTACGGTCTGTCCTACGCGGACGCGGGGCAGCACCTCGAGAGCCAGGTCTACCTGCATCACAAGGGCGCCCACACCAAGGGCGACGTGCTGTACAAGGGTGCGCTGCAGGGCGAAGGCGCGCACAGCGTCTGGATCGGCGACGTGCTGATCGGCAAGGACGCGACGGGCACCGATTCGTACGAGGCGAACCGCAACCTGGTGCTCACCGAGGGTGCGCGCGCGGATTCGATCCCGAACCTCGAGATCGAGACAGGCGACATCCTGGGCGCGGGCCACGCCAGCGCCACCGGTCGCTTCGACGACGAGCAGCTGTTCTACCTGCAGGCACGCGGCATCACCGAGGAGGAGGCACGCCGCCTGGTCGTGCTCGGCTTCCTCACCGACATCGTGCAGCGCCTCGGCATCCCCGCCCTCGAGGGCGAGCTGCTCGCCGCTATCGAGACGGAGCTCGCGGAGGTGAGCGCGTGAGCGCCGAACGCGTCTGCGGCGTCGCCGATCTCGAGACCGATACGCCTCTGCGGGTCGATCCCGCCGGCGTTCCCATCACCGTCATCAAGGACTCCGAGGGCGTCATCCACGCGATCGGCGACACCTGCACGCACGGTGACATCTCCCTGTCCGAGGGCTTCGTCGAGGGTGACACGGTCGAATGCTGGGCTCACGGCTCCGCGTTCTCGCTGCTCACCGGCAAGCCCCAGAACCTCCCTGCTTTCGAGCCCGTCCCTGTCTACGTCGTCGAGATCGACGGCGACGACGTGCTCATCGACCCGACTGTCACGAAGGAAGTCTGAATGTCTGTTCTCGAGATCCGCGACCTGCACGTCACGGTTGAGACCGAGGCGGGGACCACCCCGATCCTCAACGGAATCACCCTCACCATGAGCACGGGCGAGACCCACGCCATCATGGGCCCGAACGGCTCTGGCAAGTCCACCCTGGCCTACACGATCGCCGGTCACCCCAAGTACACGGTGACCTCCGGCTCCATCACCTTCGACGGCCAGGACGTGCTCGAGATGACGGTCGACGAGCGCGCACGCGCGGGACTCTTCCTCGCGATGCAGTACCCGGTCGAGATCCCCGGGGTCACGGTGACCAACTTCCTGCGCACCGCGAAGACCGCGCTCGACGGCGAGGCGCCCTCGATCCGCTCCTGGACCAAGGACGTCAAGGCTGCCATGGGCAACCTTCGCATGGATCCGAAGTTCGCTCAGCGCAACGTGAACGAGGGCTTCTCCGGCGGCGAGAAGAAGCGCCACGAGATCCTCCAGCTCGAGGTGCTCAAGCCGAAGTTCGCGATCCTCGACGAGACCGACTCCGGTCTCGACGTCGACGCGCTGAAGATCGTCTCCGAGGGCGTCAACCGCGCCAAGGAGTCCACCGGCCTCGGTGTGCTGCTCATCACGCACTACACGCGCATCCTCCGCTACATCCGCCCCGACTTCGTGCACGTCGTCGTCGCAGGGAAGATCGTGGAAGAGGGCGGACCCGAACTCGCGGATCGCCTCGAGGAAGAGGGATACGACCGCTTCCTCGACCCCGCCGCTCCGATCGAAGCGTAGGCTGATCGCATGACAGCCACCCTCACGGACCAGAAGTACGACGAGGTCACCGAGGCTCTCAAGGACGTCATGGATCCCGAGCTCGGGATCAACGTCGTCGACCTCGGACTCATCTACGATCTCGCATGGGATGACGAGAACGATGCTCTCGTCATCCACATGACGCTGACCAGCGCAGGCTGCCCGCTCACCGACGTGCTCGAGGAGCAGACGGCGCAGGCTCTGGACAACGTCGTCGACCGCTTCCGCATCAACTGGGTGTGGATGCCGCCGTGGGGTCCGGAGAAGATCACCGACGACGGGCGCGACATGATGCGTGCGCTCGGTTTCGCGATCTGACGCCGAGCAGCCCTTTGCCGCACAGCGGCCTCGGCGCTCTGGCGTCCCGAGGCCGGTCCGGCTGTGGCGAGTCGACACCCGGAGGAACATGCACGAGGTCACAGCGCTGACGCTCGCCGAGCTCCGCGAGCGCAGCAGCGAGAAGTGGCGGGAGTATCCCGCAGACGTTCTGCCGCTGTTCGTCGCCGAGACGGACTTCCCGTTGGCGCCCCCTGTGGCGGCTGCATTGCAGCGTGCGATCGACACGGGAGACACGGGCTACATCGCCTCTCGCAGTCCGCTTGCCGAGACCTACGCGGCGTTCGCGAAGCGCCGCTTCGATTGGGATGTCGATGCGGGCCGCATCCGCTCGACCGCGGACGTCAGCATGGGGATCGTCGAGATCCTGCGGCGGGTCGTCCAGCCGGGGGAGCGTGTGATCGTGACGCCGCCGGTGTATCCGCCCTTCTACGACCTGGTCGAGGAGGCGGGCGCGGAGGTCGAGCGCGTGCCCCTGCGCGACACCGGCACCACCTGGAAACTGGATCTCGACGGCATCCGCACAGCGTTCGAAGACGGAGCGCGCGCGATGCTGTTGTGCAACCCTCACAATCCGACCGGGACGGTGCACGACCGGAGCTCGCTCGAGGCCCTCGCGGAGCTCGCCGCGGAGTTCGACGCGATCGTCGTCTCCGATGAGATCCACGCGCCTCTTGCGCAGCCGGGCGCCGGTTTCACCCCGTTCCTCTCTGTCGGAGCCGCCGCCCAGCGCGTTGGCTATGCGGTCGTCAGCGCCAGCAAGGCGTTCAACCTCGCCGGTCTCAAGTGCGCGCTCATGGTGGCGGCGCACGAAGACAGCGCTGCCGTGCTGCGCGGCCTTCCCGTCGAAGTCGTCTGGCGCACCGGTCAGTTCGGGCTTCTCGCGGCTGTCGCGGCTTTCAGCGAAGAGAGCGACGCCTGGCTCGACGGCCTGTTGCACACGCTCGACCGCAACCGCGTGCTGCTCGAAGATCTTCTCGTCAGGCACCTCCCGGAGGCTCGCTATCGGATTCCGGACGCCGGCTATCTGGCCTGGATCGACGTATCGGCTCTCGGACTCGGCGACACCCCCGCCCGACGCATCCTGAAGGAGGCGAAGGTCGCGCTCAACGACGGGAGCGCGTTCGGCGCCGAGGGTGAAGGTTACGTGCGGCTCAACTTCGGCACGAGCCCCGAGATCATCACCGAGGCCGTCGAGCGCATCGCGTCGCTCACACGTCGATGAGTGGAGTGCAGAGCGCCGCATCGATCTGGGATCGGGAGCGCATCTGGGTCACAGCGGGTGCCTCGGCGCTCATCTTCTTCGCAGCGATCGAGGCCCTGGCGGTCACCACGGTGATGCCGGTCGTGAGCGACGCACTCGACGGCGATGCGCTGTACGCCGTCGCTTTCGCGGGAACGCTCGCGACGAGCGTGATCGGCATGGTCGCCGCCGGTGCGTGGTCGGATGCGCGCGGCCCTCGTGGCGCGCTCTATGTGGCCGTCTCGCTGTTCATCGCCGGCCTGCTGATCTCTGGATTCGCGACGACGATGCCGCAGTTCCTGATCGGGCGCCTCGTCCAGGGGCTCGGCACCGGTGGTCAGACGGTCGCTCTGTACGTCGTGGTGGCTCGTCTGTATCCGCCGCAACTGCACGGACGGGTGTTCGCCGCATTCGCCGCTGCCTGGGTCGTCCCGTCGATGATCGGGCCCTTCCTCGCCGGCGCCGTCGCCGAGTATCTCGACTGGCGCTGGGCCTTCCTCGGAGTGGCGGTGCTGACAGCCGTCGCGTTCCTCGTGATCGTGGTGCGCCTGCGCCACCTCGACCTCGGGCACGGCGCCCCGCAGGACCGGCGCGCGCTGCGCCGACGGCTGCTTCTGGCGGTGGTCGTGGCGGCCCTCGCGGTCCTCGTCGGCTTCTCGGCCGACATGGCGCCGCAGGTCGGCTGGCCTCTGGCGCTCGGGTCGCTCGTCGTCATCGGGTTCGCCGTCGTGCCCCTTCTTCCACGACGCACTCTTCGTGCGGCTCCCGGCCTGCCGAGCGTTGTGCTCACCCGGGGTCTGGCCGCGGGTGCGTTCTTCGCCGCAGAAGCATACGTGCCGTACCTGCTGATGGAACGGTTCGGATTCACGTCCACCTGGGCGGGCATCGCGCTGATGCTCGCGGCGTTCGCCTGGGCGGGAGCGTCCGACCTGCAGGGGCGGATCGGGGATCGCCTCGGCAACCGCCGCATCGCCGCCATCGGACTGGGATCGATCGTTCTGGCTCTGGTGTGCGTCCTGCTCGCGGCGCTCTTCGGCATCTCGCCGCTGCTCGTCATCGTCGGGTGGGGATTCGGAGGGGGCGGGATGGGTCTCCTCTATCCGCGCCTGACGGTGCTGACCCTCGCGTACTCGGGCGAGGGCGACCAGGGGTTCAACTCATCGGCGCTCTCGATCGCCGAGAACACGGGCTCTGCCCTGGCTATCGCCGTGGCAGGGCTCGGGGTCGCAAGTCTCGGCGGCGGAGCGGGAGCGTTCAGCGCCGTCTACGCGTTGTGCATCGCACTCGCGCTGCTGGCCGTCGTCCCCGGCCTCAGGCTCGGTCACGCGGCTGAGAAGCGCTGATCCCAGCGATAGCAACGACTCCCAGGTCGAAGACGCTGTCAAGGCCCGCGGTGGGATCGATCTCCTCTGCTGCTGCAGCGGCGGCGGCCCCGTGGCTCTCGGCATGCATGCGCAGCTGGGCGAGGGTGGTGTGCCCAAGGATGAAATGAAGCAGGGCGGTGGCGCGGTCAGTGCTCTGCGGGCCTAGCGACGCCTCGAGTGCGATCTGGGCGTGAGAGGAGCCCAACCGCAGAGCGTAGGTGCTGAGAACCAGCTCGGCACCGTCGCGGTACGCGAAGAGAGCATCGCGGATGCTGCGGGCGGTCGTGAGGACGTCGTCGTCGGTCACCGGGATCCGGGCCGTGATGCGGTCGGCCAGCTCTGCGAGAAGCTCCTGCTTGTTCGCGAAGTGCCAGTACAGGGCGCTCGGCTGCACGTCGAGACGCGCGGCGATGCGTCGCATGGACAGATCCGCGAGCCCGACCTCGTCGAGCAGCGCCAGAGCGGCACGGGCGACGCTGTCGCGATCGTGACGGGCCGGGTTGTGATCGGGGCTCATGGACTCACTATAGTGAACACCGTTCAGGTGAACAGTGTTCAGGAAGGAATCCGCATGCCAGACAGCGGCCGCAGCATCGCCCGCATCGCCATCTTCGCCGCACTCATCGTGGTGCTGGGGATGGTGACGATCCCCCTCCCCGGCGGAGTGCCGATCACCGCGCAGACCCTGGGGGTGATGCTCGCGGGCACCGTTCTCGGCCCCCGACGAGCCCCTCTTGCCGTGCTTCTCGTGCTCGTACTGGCTGCGATCGGCTTGCCCGTGCTCGCCGGGGGCCGAGGCGGTCTGGGCGTCTTCGTGGGTCCGACCGCCGGATACCTCCTGGGTTGGATCGCAGGAGTCGTCGTGATCGGTCTGATGACCCGCTCCGCGGGGATCACGTGGGGGCGTACGGCGTCGGCGGTCGTGGTGGGAGGCATCCTCGTCGTCTACCTCTTCGGCATCCCCGTTCAGGCGCTCGTCCTCGGCATCGATCTCGCTCCCGCCGCACTGTCCACGGCTGTCTTCGTTCCTGGCGACCTCCTGAAGGCTGCCGCCGCGACCGTGCTCACCCTGGCGCTGAGCCGGGCGTATCCGCCGGCGTTCGGTGATTCACCGCGCATCGAGCGGGCGACGACAGATGCGCGGACTGCGGCCTGACACAGCGCACCGCGGCATCGCTCTCGACGGTGTCACGGTGCTCGGCGGCGGACACCGCATCCTGTCGAACGTGAGCGTCGGACTCGATGCGGCGCGCATCGCCGTGATCGGCGCCAACGGCTCGGGGAAGTCGACCTTCGCCCGCCTGCTCGACGGACTGGTCGAGCCGACGTCGGGAAGCGTCCATGTGCACGGGCTGGACGTTCGACGTCATCGAACCGAGATCCGCCGGCGCGTCGGCTTCGTGTTCACGGATCCGCAGGCGCAGATCCTCATGCCGACGCCGGCAGAGGATCTCGCCTTCTCGCTCCGCGGTCTGCCGCGCGACGAGGTGAGAGCCCGGGTGGCGGAGACACTCGCCCGGCACGGCCTGACGGACAGAGCGGACGCCCCGGCATCCGCTCTGTCCGGAGGGCAGAAGCAGCTGCTCGCCATCGCCTCGGTGCTGATCACCGACCCCTCTCTCATCATCGCCGACGAGCCGACCACTCTGCTCGACCTCCGCAACGCGCGCCGCATCGGCGACCTGCTGCTGTCGCAGGCCGCGCAGGTCGTGCTCGTCACGCACGATCTCGAACTCGCGGCACGGTGCGACGCGGCACTGCTCTTCGACGGCGGCGAGATCGCCGCCGTCGGGGAAGCGGATGACGTCGTCTCGCACTACCGGAGACGGTGCGAGTGATCCAGCTGTACTCGCCGGGGACGAGCGCCGTGCACCGGCTCGGAGCGGGCGTGAAGCTTCTGATCCTGGCCGCAGCGGCACTCGCGCTCTCCCTCGTGCCGCCCTCTGAGTGGAGCATCGCCGGGGCGCTGGCGGCGGCGAGCTCGCTCTATGCGCTCGCGCGTCTTCCGCTGCGCGTGCTGGTCGGGGAGATCTGGCGGCTGCGATGGCTCGTGCTCGTCCTGGGCGGCGCGCTGCTCGTGTTCGTCGGCCCGGTCGCCGCGTGGATCAGCACGGGCCGCGTGATCGCGATCGTGCTGCTGGCGAGCCTGCTGACCCTCACCACGCGGACGGGCGAGCTGATCGAGGTGCTGCGCGGTCTGCTCGCTCCGGCGCGGCGATTCGGCATCGACCCGGAGTCGGTGACGATGACGATCGCCTTGACGATCACCATGATCCCGGTCGTCGCAGGGTTCGCCGCCCAGGTACGAGAGGCTCAGCGTGCACGCGGAGCACGCTCGGGTCTGCGCGGCGTCGTGCCGCTCATGGTGCGCACGCTCCGCCACGCCGACGAGGTCGGTGACGCGCTGGCCGCTCGCGGTGCAGTCTGATCGTGCGCCACGAGGCGCTGAGCCAGCAGCATGGCCGCGACAGCCGCTGTCGCTGTGAACGGGGTCGTGCCCACGACCAGGAGGAGTGCGACGGCGCCGACGCCGAGACCGACGGCGCCGACCGATCGGCTGATGCCGTGGGAGAAGGCGGGTGCCGCCTTCTCCTCGAAGCGTGAGAAGGCGACGGCGACCGCAGCGGTCAGGGCCAGCGCGGTCAGGAGCCAGAGGGGGCGGCCGAGCCACCACAGGGCACTGCCGGGATCCGGGAGCACCACACCGTGGTTCATCGCGAAGATCGCAGATGCTCCGGCCATCGCGAGAAGCACCGGCATGTGCCAGAGATAGATCGTCATGGTCCGGCGATTGACGAAAGCGCTGACCGCGGCGATGCGAGGACGCGTGCTGAGCAGCGCGATGCGCTCGCGGAACAGCGACAACAGGCTGAGATGCACCAGCCCGACCAGCAACAGTGCGCCTGTCGGCGGATTGATGTTCGCGATGAGATCGGGTGAGTAGACACCTGTCGCGAAGGAGAGGAGGAGGGTCGCCGCGGCGCCCGCCGCGATGAGGCCCCTGGTTCTCGGGCGGAAGGCGTCGACGCTGCCGTCGGCGAAGAAGAACCCGAGCTGTTGCAGTGCGAGCCAGACGAAGGCGAGATTGACGAAGCCGATCCCGTCGATCCCGGTCACTGACCGCGCGAGGTCGACGGCGAGTGCGAGGCCGGCGAAGACAGCGATCGTGCGCAGCGGGGCACGATCGTGCAGAGCGGAGAGTGCGGGAAGGAGTGCCTGGCAGAACAGGAACACTCCGAGGAACCAGAGAGGCTGCCCGTACCGGAACCCGGCGACGGCCACCAGATCGAGCGGAACGCCGGCCAGAGTCAGCACGGCGAGCGTGGCGCCGACGACTCCGATCACTATCATCGCCGGACGCAGGAGCCGATGGATTCGGGCGGCGACGAAGGCCGACGCGGTACCGCCGCGTTCGCGCTGTCGGCGGTAGGCGACGAGGCCGGCGAAGCCGCCGATCACGAAGAACAGCGGCATGACCTGCAGCAGCCAGCTCAGGGGCACGATCCACCAGGCTCCGTCGCTCGCGTTCGCGAAGACCGGGCCGGTGTCGGTGACGGTGACGCCCACCATGATGGCGTGCAGCAGGACGACACCGGCGACGCACACGGCGCGGACGAGGTCCACACCGGTGTCGCGGACGGGGATGCGGGGCGCGGTTGGGACTCCGGTCGACGGTGCGTGCACGATGGCCATGGTTCCTCCTCGGAAGCGGTGTCCTCGGAGACTATGGACGTGGTGTCCATGCAGACATCACACCGCGGTGCGGTTTCGCCCCCTACCGTGGAGGGACATCGCGCCGGAACAGGCCATGGCGGTTCAGGCGGAGGGCTCGACCAGACCCGTGTCGTACGCGAGGATCACGGCGTGCACCCGGTCGCGCAGGGAGAGCTTCGCGAGCACCTTGCCGACGTGGGTCTTCACCGTCTGCTCAGCGATGAAGAGGTCTGCAGCGATCTCGGAGTTCGATCGGCCTTTCCCGATCAGGACGAGCACCTCCCGCTCGCGTTCTGTCAGATCGTTCAAAGCCGAGTTCGCACGTGTTGTCCGAGGGCGTCGACCGGCGAACTGCTCGATCATGCGACGGGTCACGCTCGGGGCGAGGAGTGCGTCTCCGCCGGCGACGACCCGCACGGCGTGCACGAGCTCCTCCGGCAGTGCGTCCTTGAGGAGGAAGCCGCTGGCGCCGGCCTCGAGCGCGTCGTAGACGTAGTCGTCGATGTCGAAAGTGGTGAGCATGATGATCCGCGGCACGTGGGCGGCCGGATACGACGGACCCAGGATGCGGCGGGTCGCCTCGATGCCGTCCAGCTCCGGCATCCGGACATCCATGAGGATGACGTCGGGATCGAGTCGTGCCGACAGGGCGACCGCTTCGGCGCCGTCGGCCGCCTGGCCCGCGACGCGGATGCCCTCGTGCGCGCCAAGCAGGGCGGCGAAGCCGGCTCGCACCATGGCCTGGTCGTCGGCGATGAGGACGTTGATGGTCACGAGGTCTCCTGGCGGGTGGTGTCGGCGGTTTCGGTGAGAGGGAGCGAGGCGCTGACTTCCCAGCCGCCGTCCGGGGTCGAGCCGGCGATCAGGGTGCCACCGAGCAGTTCGGCCCGTTCGCGCATCCCGCGAAGGCCATGTCCCGGACCGGTCGAGATGTGAGACGAGGCGGCGGGCGGCGGTGCGTTTCGGACGCGGATGCCGACGGCCGCAGCATCGGTCTGGATCCGCACGGTGACGAGTGCGCCAGCGGCGTGACGGACGGCGTTGCTCAGAGCCTCCTGAGTGATCCGGAAGGCGGCGATCTGCACGGTGGGCGGCACCCGCGCGCTGTCGCCCGTGATCTCCAGTCCCACGGTGACGCCGGCACGTCGCACGGTGTCGACGAGGGCGGGTACATCGGCGATGCCCTGTTGCGGGGCGAGCTCTGCCGTCTGATCCTCGGTGCGGAGCACCCCGAGCATCCGTCGCATCTCGGTCAGCGATTCCCGGGCGGTCGCGGCGATGCTGTCGAACTCCGTCGCGGCTTCTGCGCTGATCTCAGGCAGGCGATAGCGAGCGGTCGACGCCTGAACCTGCACCATCGACAGGCTGTGGGCGATGACGTCGTGCAACTCCCTCGCGATGCGGGTGCGCTCTTCGACCAAGGCGCGACGGGACTGCTCGAGCGCCGCATGCTCGCGTTCTCTGGTGAGCTCGGCGCCGATGCGCACCCGACCCGCGAGCAGCGCTGCGATCGTGAACATGGCGGAGGCGACAGATGCCGTCACGATGAGGTCAGCGGTCACGCTTCCCGCGGTCGCCGCAGTAGCGACGATCTCAGGTCGCAGCAGCGGGGCGATGAGCGACGACACGACGCCGATGACGAGCGGGAACGCGCCGTACCGGGCGCCGTGTCGGAAGGTCACGATGCCGACGAGGAGCACGAAGGTCAGCAGGGCAGGAACCGACCACGGCCAGGGCGCGGCGATCGCGAGCGTCGGCGACACGATCAGAGGCAGGACGAAGGCGGCCCCGCAGAAGAGGGCGACAGCCGGGCGAGGGCGAGTGATCGCCAGCAGCGGCGAGACGCAGAGCGCGGCACCCAGAATGAACGAGAGCGGCAGGGGAGTGCCGTACAGGACCGTCTGGACCGGCACCAGCACGGCGAACAGCACGACGACGGCCGCGCACACAGCGACGAGGGATGCTGTGCGGCGGCTGATCCGCGGTGTGCGCGGTTCGCGTCTGCGGCGTCGTGCCATGCCTGTCATCCTGCCATCTGCACCGCAGCGGTGCGTCGCCGACGAGCTGTCGTCACGCGGTCGATCACGAGTCCGATGATGAGCGCGACCCCGATGCCGACCGCCGCGCTGAGCAGAGGCTGGTCCTTGATCCACGAACCGGCGAAGAGTCCGATCACGAGGCTCAGGGCGCTCCAGCTGATTCCGGCGAGCACGCTGAGCGGCAGGAACCGACGCCACCGGAACCCGAGGGCTCCGGCCGACATGTTCACGGCCACTCGTCCGACCGGGATGTAGCGGGCGCCGAGGATCAGTGCGGCGCTGCGCTGGTCGAGCGCGCGTTCTGCGTGCCCGAACGCGGCCTTGACGCGGGGTCGCCGCATCCACGAGAAGCGGGTCGTGCCCACTCGCCGGCCGATGGCGAAGGCGATGTTGTCGCCGATCACGGCGCCGAGTGCGGCGATCAGACCGAGGGGCGCGAGCATCCAGAGGTCGCCCGTGGAGACGGCGACGGCCGCGGCCGCGACGAGCACCGTCTCACTCGGCACCGGGGGGAAGAACCCGTCGATGATCGTGACCGCGAGCAGTACGAGGTAGAGCCACGGCGAGGCGACGGTCTGCAGGATGAGTTCGTTGATGACGTCCACATCTCGACGTTAGAAAGCCCGTACCGTCCGGGGCATCACTCTGAGGTATCGACCGCATCCCTCCCCGGAGTGACATCCGAGCCAGGGCGGTGGACCTCGAGGCGTGGGCCGAACGCACAGCCGCGGCGATCTATACTGGGAGGTCGGCCGCTCGGCCTGTCAACCACCCCCTGAACGATCGGACGTCCCGCTGTGCTCGCCGTGCACGAACTCGAGATCCGCGTTGGCGCACGCCTGCTCATGGAGAACGTCTCGTTCCGCGTCTCCGATGGCGACAAGATCGGACTCGTCGGGCGCAACGGCGCCGGCAAGACCACGCTGACCAAGGTGCTCGCGGGTGACCTGCTCCCCTCGGGTGGAAGCGTCACGAGGTCGGGAGAGCTCGGCTATCTTCCGCAGGATCCGCGTTCGGGCGATCCGGAGATGCTGGCACGCACGCGCATCCTCGATGCTCGAGGTCTCGGCTCACTCGCGCTCGGCATGGCCGAGTCGACGGTCGCCATGGGCTCGGATGATCCGGCTGTGGCGGAGAAGGCGATGAAGCGCTACGCGCGGCTCACCGAGCAGTTCGAGGGGCAGGGCGGGTACGCCGCCGAGGCAGAGGCGGCGTCGATCGCCAACAACCTCTCGCTGCCGGACCGCATCCTGGACCAGCCGCTGAAGACCCTCTCGGGAGGCCAGCGGCGCCGCATCGAACTGGCGCGCATCCTGTTCTCGGACGCCGACACCATGATCCTCGACGAGCCCACCAACCACCTCGACGCCGACAGCGTGGTGTGGCTGCGAGAGTTCCTGAAGAACTACAAGGGCGGCCTGATCGTCATCAGCCACGACGTCGAGCTCGTCGGCGAAACCGTCAACCGCGTGTTCTACCTCGACGCCAACCGCCAGATCATCGACACGTACAACATGAACTGGAAGAACTACCTGCGCCAGCGGGTGGCCGACGAGGAGCGCCGCAAGAAGGAGCGCGCGAACGCCGAGAAGAAGGCCACCACCTTGCAGCAGCAGGCTGCGCGCTTCGGTGCGAAGGCGTCGAAGGCGGCCGCAGCCCACCAGATTATCGCCCGTGCCGAGAAGCTCCTCGCGGGTCTCGACGAGGTCCGTCAGGAGGACCGCGTCGCGAAGCTGCGCTTCCCGAAGCCCGCCCCCTGCGGCAAGACGCCGCTCATGGCGTCGGGACTGTCGAAGTCGTACGGTTCGCTGGAGATCTTCACCGACGTCGACCTCGCGATCGATCGCGGATCGAAGGTTGTGGTGCTCGGCCTCAACGGTGCCGGCAAGACGACGCTGCTGCGCATGCTCGCGGGCGTCGACCAGCCTGACACCGGCCAGCTCGAGCCCGGCCACGGTCTCAAGGTCGGGTACTACGCGCAGGAGCACGAGAACCTCGACGTGAACCGCTCGGTGCTCGAGAACATGGTCTCCGCCGCTCCTCACATCACCGAGACCGAGGCCCGCAAGGTGCTCGGCTCGTTCCTGTTCACCGGGGACGACGTGCTCAAGCCCGCAGGCGTGCTCTCGGGCGGCGAGAAGACGCGCCTGTCGCTGGCCACGCTCGTCGTGTCATCCGCCAACCTGCTGCTGCTCGACGAGCCGACGAACAACCTCGACCCCGCGTCGCGTGAGGAGATCCTCGGCGCGCTCGCCCACTACGAGGGCGCCGTCGTTCTCGTCTCGCATGATCCGGGCGCCGTGCAGTCGCTGAATCCGGAGCGCGTCCTGATCCTCCCCGACGGCGTCGAGGACATCTGGAGCCAGGAGTATCAGGATCTGATCGAGCTCGCGTAGTCCGCTCGCACGCGGATGGTCGCATGTCGTCCGAGCGGTGTCCGCGCTCGGTGGCATAGTCGTGAGGGTGACGCCCGAGCCTGAACCCGCCCGCCGATACACCGCTGACCGGCTGCGTGCGCTGCCTTCGCTCATCGGCAGCGCGCCGCCCCTCGACATGGCCGCTCTGCCGCGCGACCCGGTCACGCTCTTCGAGACCTGGCTGTCGGAGGCGATCGAGCTCGGCGTGGCTGAACCGCTCGCGGCGACTCTGGCCACCCTGGACGTCGACGGGCTGCCGGACGCGCGCACGCTGATCCTGAAGGGCGTCGACGACCGGGGATGGGCGTTCGCCGGTCCGCGGTCCTCGCGCAAAGCCGCTCAGCTCGCCGCGCATCCCGCTGCCGCGCTGAACTTCTGGTGGCAACCCCTCGTACGGGCCGTGCGCGTACGAGGACACGTCGTCGAGGCGGATCCGCACGAGAGCGCGGCCGACTTCGCGGCCCGATCGTCCGCGGCTCGAGACGGACTCGATCCCGGCGACTGGACGCTGTGGCGGATCGTTCCTGTGCGCGTCGAGTTCTGGCAGGGAGAGACCGATCGACGTCACTCCCGGATCGTCTACGGGGCCGCAGCCGATCGTTGGACGCGCGTAATCACGGGCAAAGCGGCTGACGACGCTCGGGAAGGGGTGCAGGAATGAACGGATTCCAGGTCATCGAGATCGGAGCGCTCGACGAATGGCGCGCGCACCACGGCGGCTTCGATGCCGCACGTGCGCGTGACGGGCGCCGTGTCGTCGATCACGAGCTGACGATGCAGTACATCGGACTCACGGCGAACGCTCTCCAGCCGGGCGAGGAGGCCGGGTACTGGCATGTCCACTCCCGAGTGGAAGAACTGTACGTCTTCCTCGAGGGTCGGGGACAGATGGGCTTAGACGATGAGATCGTCGAGGTCGGTCCCGGAACCGTGATCCGCGTGGGTCAGGGCGTCGCACGCACCTGGCGCGCGCGACCCGACAGCGCCGGTGAGCTGCGCTGGTTGTGCATCCGGGCCGGAGGAGACGAGCTGCCGCACCTGCCGGACGACAGCGCTCGTCTGCCCGAGAGGCCGATGCCGTGGACCGAGTGAACCGTGCGTGAGCCGCTCCCGCCCGCTCCGTCGCATCTGCCGTCATTCGACGACGACTTCGCGGGAGGGCTCGACACCGCGAAGTGGATCCCGCACTATCTCCCGCACTGGACCACGCCTGAGCGATCCGAGGCTCGCTACGGCGTCACAGCCGAAGGGCTCGAGCTGCGGATCGAGGAGGATCAGCTCGACTGGCGTCCGGAGGACGCGCCGCTACGGGTGTCCAACCTGCAGACGGGGGAGTACTCCGGCCCGCTCGGCTCCCATCGGGGCACGCACCGCCATCGCCCCGACGGGCTCGTCGTGCGCACCGAGACGCCCTGCCGGTTGATGTTCGCGCCGCACCGCGGACGCATCGACATCACGGTCTCGGCCGGTGCCGACGAACGCTGCATGCTCGCCGCCTGGCTCGCGGGCACCGAGCATCTCTCCGAGCTCGATTCCGGGGAGATCTGCGTGTTCGAGATCGACGGGTCCGCGGTCGGGCCGACGACATCTGCCCGGACCGGCATCAAGGCGCACCACGACCCCCGGCTGAGCACCGACATGGCCGAGGTGCAGCTGCCCTTCGACGCACGCGAGGCGCACACGTGGACGGTGATCTGGGGTGACGGCGAGACGATCATCGGATGCGAGGGCGTCGTGCTGCGACGGATCCTCCAGGCGCCTGACTACCCGATGCTCCTTCTGATCGACCTCTTCGAGATCGGTCGGGCGAGCGGTTCGTACCCGAAGGCCGCGACTGTTCGACGGGTGACCGCCTGGACATCGTGAAGATCAGCGCGCGTCGAGCAGCTGGTCCTCGATGTCGGCGTCGCGGTCGCGGCTGCGCTTCTTCTTCACTCTGACGGGAGCGCCCTCGACGTCCTCGCGGTGCTTCACGATCTCGGTGCGGATGATGTAGCCGATGAAGATGAAGCCCATCAGCGCGAACAGGATCCACTGGATCGCGTACGACAGATGCGGACCGGGGTCGTCGGTGGGGGAGTCGAAGGAGCCGAGGGCCGGCGCCGCAGGATCTTCGCTCACCAGCTGCCCGTAAGCGCTCGTCACGACGTCACCACCGACGATGTCGGCGACGGCTGGCAGGTCGATCGTCGCCACCTGACCCGGGGGAGCGCCTCGCGCAGGTGCGGCTGCTTCGCCCTCGCGCAGTCGTACGACGACGTCGACCGTCCCGCTCGGCGGTGCGGCGACGGCGTCGGGCGCGTCACCCGAACCGGGGGCCACCCATCCGCGGTCGACGACGAACACCCGACCATCGTCGGTCTGGAAGGGCACCAGCACTTCGAAGGCGCTCGTGCCGCCGTGCGGCCGGTTGCGGACCAGGAGCTGCTCGTCGGTGAGATACTCGCCGTGCAGAATCACGGGATGCCACTCGTCATCGGCGTGGAAGACGCCATCGATGCCGATCAGATCGTCGAGCGGGACCGGTTCGGCATCGTAGTTCGCTTCCACGAGGGCGATCTGCTCGCTGCGCGAAGCGTTCCGGTCGAACTGCCAGTGCGACAGGAACACGCAGGCCACGGCGAAGCCGATCGCGACCAGCACGTACACGCTCCAGCGCAGCATCCGCTCTCTCATGCGGGAACCCCGTCGCGCACCGTCACCGGGAAGTCGCGCGCTGCCAGGTAATCGCGCAGGAACTCGACGTGGTCATCGCAGGCCAGCCAGATCTTCTCACGGTCGGCCGCGTGGATCCGCGGATTGCGCCACACCACGCGCTTCGTCGCCGCATTCCGGCACCCGGCGCGCGAGCACACCAGTTCGTTCACTCGCGGTCCTGCCGGCTCTCGTGGATCGTGATGATCGAGGGATCGTCGTCTCCGGCCGGTGAGTCGGCGACCGCAGGCGCCTCGAGTTGCTGCAGCGGCGACTCGGCCGTCGTCTCGGTGCTGTCGCTGCCGGCGTTCGCGAAGACCACGGCGATATAGGGCAGCACGGCCGCGGCGATCGCGAACACCCAGGTGTACCAGCCGTACGGCTGGATGAACACCATGAGCCCGAAGCACAGGATGCGGATCGTCATCGTGAGGGCGTAGCGGCGCACACGATGGTCTGCCTCGTCCCGCGGCGACTGCGGAAGGGAGGTGACAGCGGGCACCAGGCGCTTGTTCTTCACGATGCATCCAGCCTACGCCGCCGAGCGCCCCGCGGCGCGCCCTGACGCGTCAGCTGTAGTCGACGAGGAAGGGGATCGTGAAGGCTCCGAAAGCGAGGAAGACCGCGAGACCGATGAGGATCTGGGCCACCATGAGGCCCACGCCGATGTAGCCGGTGATCAGACCGCCGATCGCCATGCCGCGACCGCCGAGCGCCGGGTTGTTCTTCGTCTGCTTGAGCCCCATGTGTCCGGTGATCACAGCCACGACCGAGGCGACGACCGGAAGCCAGAGCCAGAAGAGCACGAGTCCTGCGATGCCGCAGATCAGAGAGGTGATCGCGAGTCCGCTGTTGGGGCGCGGCGGGGCGTAGGCGACCGGTGCGTACTGCTGCGGGTAGCCGCCGTACTGCTGCGGTGCGGCTCCGTACGGCTGCACAGCGCCATAAGGCTGCACTGCGCCGCTGGGCTGGGCGGTGCCGTAAGTCTGCGGTGCAGTGCCGTAGGGCTGAGGTGCACTGCCGTAGGGCTGAGGCGCAGCGCCGCCGGGCGGCGGAACGGCTGCGTCAAACTGCTGCGGCGCGACGCCGTAGGTCGGAGGCGGTGGCGGCACGGCGGGCGCGGCAGGTGCCGGGGGCGCGGGAGGCGCCGGAGGCTGGACCGCGAACCGCGGGTCCGAAGCGTTCGGGGGGATGCTGCTATCGCTCACGTCGGCGCCTTTCGTCGGGTTCAGCGTTCCAGTCGGGTCTGGTTCTGTCAAACTTCGGCACCGGTCGGCTCACTGCATCCTCGATAGGATCGATCCGACCGGCCGTCGGCCGTTGCACGGTCAGATCAGGAGTGGAAATGAGTTCTCAGCGCGTGGTCCTCGTCACCGGAGGAAACCGAGGCATCGGCTTCGCGATCGCGGAGCGCTTCGTGCGCGACGGTTACAAGGTCGCGGTCACGGCGCGCAGCGGTGAGGGCCCCCAGGGCACTCTCACAGTGAGGGCCGACGTGACGGATGCAGCGTCACTCGACGCCGCCTTCACCGAGGTCGAGCAGCAGCTCGGACCTGTGGAGATCGTGGTCGCGAACGCCGGCATCACCAAGGACACACTGCTTCTGCGCATGAGCGAAGACGACTTCGACAGCGTGGTGGCCACCAACCTCGGCGGGACGTTCCGGGTCGTCAAGCGCGCGTCGAAGGGCATGCTGCGTGCGCGCTTCGGCCGGGTCATCCTGATCTCGAGCGTCGTCGGACTGTACGGCTCGGCGGGTCAGGTCAACTACTCGGCCTCGAAGAGCGCGCTGGTCGGATTCGCCCGCTCGCTGACACGCGAACTCGGCGGTCGCGGCATCACCGCCAACGTCGTCGCCCCCGGGTTCATCGAGACCGACATGACTGCCGAGCTTCCCGAGGAGACGCAGAAGCAGTACAAGGCGAGCATCCCCGCCGGGCGCTTCGCGACGCCCGACGAGGTCGCCGGCGTCGTCACCTGGCTGGCGGGAGACGACGCCGGCTACATCTCCGGCGCGGTCATCCCTGTCGACGGCGGTCTCGGGATGGGGCACTGACGCTCAACGAGCGATCGCCTCGTCGATGAGCTGTGCGAGGCGCGCAGGCGTCGAGAACTGCGGCCAGTGGCCCGACCCGATCCTCACGACCTCGACCTCGTCGATGGCACGGAACTCGTCGGCGTACGGTCCCCACTGGTCGAGCTCCGACTCGAGGGTCTCCTGATCGAGCCCTCCCATCAGCAGCGTGGCAGGGACGCGGTAGCGCGCGCCGTCATCTCCGAGCTCGATGGGATCGGTCGGCACGCGTGCGGGAACGCTGTGCACGAGAGACGCCGTGCGAGCACGGGTCGCGTCGTCGAGGTCATCGACGTCTTCTGCGGGGAAGAAGTCCCACCCGGGGAACGGGATGACTCCGTCGACGACATCGAACTCGCTGATGCCGTGGCCGGACGGCGGCGGAACGGTGTCCACGAAGATCACGCGCGACACCAGGTCTGCCCGAGCGTCGACGACGCCCCATGCGACGTTGCCCCCTCCGCTGTGCCCCACGACCACTGCCTGGCCGCCGACGGCGTCGACCGCGGCGACACCGGCGGCGACCCACTCGGCTATGCCGATGGCGCCTGATTCGGCGGACGGGGCGCCGAGGCCAGGGAGAGTGAGGGGATGCACGCGGTGCCCGGCGCGTTCGAGCGGCGGGATCACCTCGTTCCAGCTGGAGGCGTCGAGCCAGAGTCCGGGGATGAGGATGATGTCCATGGAGCTGAGGGTAATCGGGGCTCCGGACATCCGCTACGGAAGCAGCGCGATGACTTCGCCAAGGTTCTGAGGGCCGATCACGAGGTTCGCGGCCGCGCGGACCGCGGGCTTCGCGTTGAAGGCCAGGCCGAGACCCGCGACCGCCATCATCTTCAGGTCGTTGGCACCGTCGCCGATGGCGATCGTCGCCCGCGGCGCAATGCCGAGTTCGGCAGCCCAGGCGAGTAGAGACGATGCCTTGGCCTCGGCATCCACGATCTCCCCGTCGACCCGCCCTGTGAGCGCACCGTCGGCGACCTCGAGCCGGTTCGCCCGCCATCGGTCGACGCCGAGTCCGGGGGCGATGCCATCGAGGATCTCGTGGAATCCGCCCGACACGACGGCCACCACGCCACCGCGCCCGTGCACGGCCGCGGTGAGATCGCGCACACCCGGCGTCGGCTCGATGCGAGCGCGCACGCGCTCGAACGCCGACGTCGGCACCCCCTGCAGGGCTGCGACCCGGCTGCGCAGACTGTCGGCGAAGTCGACCTCGCCGCGCATGGCAGCCTCGGTGGCCGCCAGGACCTCTTCGCGCCGCCCGGCCTCGTCGGCGAGAAGCTCGATCACCTCGTTGCGGATGAGCGTGGAATCGGCATCGAGGACGACGAGGAAGCGCGCGGCAGTCACAGGTTCGAGCCTAGCGACCGCCGCGCGTCTCGCGCGTCGGATGACGTCAGCGGTCGACGAAGACGCCCTTGCCGACGACGGTGATCCCCGAATCGGTCACAGTGAATCCTCGCGCCAGGTCGCGCTCGCGATCGACGCCGACCGTGGCGCCGTCGGCGAGCACGACGTTCTTGTCGAGGATCGCGCGGTGCACACGCGCACCCGCACCGACACGGACGTGGTCGAACAGCACGGAGTCGGTGATGGTCGAGCCGCCGCCGGCGAGAGTCCACGGACCGACGACGCTGCGTTCGACGTGGGTTCCGGAGAGAACGCAGCCCAGGGAGACGATCGAGTCGATGGCATTGCCGATGCGCCCGACCGAATCCCGCACGAACTTGGCGGGCGGCGAGTTCACGGCCTGCGAGTGGATCGGCCATTCCATGTTGTACAGGTTGAAGACCGGCAGCGTGGAGATCAGGTCCATGTGGGCGTCGAAGAACGAGTCGATCGTACCCACGTCGCGCCAGTACGAGCGGTCGCGCGGCGAGGAGCCAGGGACCTCGTTCTGCTTCATGTCGTAGTAGCCGGCCTCGCCACGCTCGACGAAGTACGGCACGATGTCGCCGCCCATGTCGTGTCCGGACGTGGGCGACTCGCCGTCGGCCTCGACGGCGGCGATCAGCGCGTCCGCATCGAAGATGTAGTTGCCCATCGAGGCGAGGACCTCGTGCGGTGCGTCCGGCAGTCCTTCGATCTCCGTCGGCTTCTCGAGGAACTGTTTGATGCGGCCGGATTCCGTGTCGGCGTCGATCACGCCGAACTGGGAGGCGAGGGCCAGCGGCTGGCGGATGCCGGCGACCGTCGCCTTCGCGCCGGAGGCGATGTGCGCGTCGAGCATCTGCTGGAAGTCCATGCGATAGACGTGGTCGGCTCCGATCACCACCACGATGTCGGGCTTCTCGTCGTTGATCAGGTTGAGGCTCTGCAGGATGGCGTCGGCCGAGCCTGAGAACCACCGCTTGCCGAGTCGCTGCTGCGCCGGAACCGAGGTGACGTACGAGTCGAGCAGAGCGGACATCCGCCAGGTCTGCGAGATGTGACGGTCGAGGCTGTGGGACTTGTACTGCGTGAGGACCACGATCTGTCTGAGACCGGAGTTTATGAGATTCGAGATCGCGAAATCGATCAGTCGGTACTGTCCGCCGAACGGCACTGCAGGTTTTGCGCGGTCTGCCGTGAGGGGCATGAGTCGCTTGCCCTCGCCGCCGGCGAGGATGATGCCGAAGATCTTCTTTGGTGCGGACATGGCTCCACCCTAGAGGGCCATTCCCGTCGTGTACTAGCGTTTCGAACATGCGAGTTGAAATGATCACGAAGGAGTACCCGCCGGAGATCTACGGCGGTGCCGGGGTGCATGTCGCGGAGCTGGTTGCAGCCCTCCGCGAGCGCATCGACGTGAGCGTCCGCGCATTCGGCGCGCCTCGCGACGAGACCGGCACGTACGCGTACCGGTCTCCTTCGGAACTCGCGAACGCGAACGCGGCACTGCAGACTCTCGGCACCGATCTCGAGATCGTGTCGGCGATCTCGGATGCCGATCTCGTGCACAGTCACACCTGGTACGCGAACTTCGCCGGTCACATCGCCTCGCAGCTGCACGGCATCCCGCACGTGCTCACGGCGCACAGCCTCGAACCTCTGCGCCCGTGGAAGGCCGAGCAGCTGGGAGGCGGATACGCGGTGTCCAGCGGCATCGAGAAGCTCGCCTACGAGAACGCCGCCGCCGTGATCGCGGTGAGCGCGGGGATGCGCAACGACATCCTGCGCAGCTATCCGAACGTCGACCCGGCCAAGGTTCGGGTGATCCACAACGGCATCGACGTCGAGCGTTGGCGTCCCGTGCACAACCCCGAGTTCCTCGCGTCGATCGGCATGGACCCGAACCGCCCTTCGGTCGTCTTCGTCGGTCGCATCACCCGCCAGAAGGGCCTGCCGTATCTGCTGCAGGCCGCGAGCCGATTGCCGGCCGACGTGCAGCTCATCCTGTGCGCAGGCGCTCCGGACACGCCGGAGATCATGGCCGAGGTGCAGGAGGGGGTGCGTCTGCTGCAGCAGACGCGGGAAGGCGTCATCTGGATCGAGCGGATGCTGCCGCGCGATGAGCTCTCGGCCATCCTCACGGCCGCCACGACCTTCGTCTGCCCGTCGGTCTACGAGCCGCTCGGCATCGTGAACCTCGAGGCCATGGCATGCGGCGCCGCGGTCGTCGGCACCGCGACCGGCGGAATACCGGAGGTCGTCGACGACGGCGTCACCGGCCGCCTCGTTCCGATCGAGCAGGTGCAGGACGGCACGGGCACCCCGGTTGATCCGGAGACGTATGTCGCGGACCTCGCGGCGGTGCTCACCGAGGTCGCTGCGGATCCGGTGAAGGCCGAGGCCTACGGAGAAGCCGGTCGAGAGCGCGCCAAGGAGGAGTTCAGCTGGGGTGCGATCGCCGACACTACGCGCGCCCTCTACGAGGAGTTGACCGACTGAGCAGATAGGCTTGGCAGCATGCCACGCGCTCTGGAATTCACCGACGTCGTCGTGCGCCGCGAAGGGCGCAACATCATCGATCACGTGACCTGGCAGGTGCAGGACGACCAGCGCTGGGTGGTGCTCGGGCCCAACGGCGCCGGCAAGACCACGCTGCTCCAGCTGGCCGACACGCTCATGCATCCGACGTCCGGCACCGTCGAGGTGCTGGGGGAGACCCTGGGCCGCACCGACGTGTTCGAGGTGCGTCCGCGCATCGGATTCGCCTCCTCGGCTCTCGCCAAGCGCATCCCGCGTGACGAGACGGTGCTGAACTCCGTGCTCACGGCTGCGTACTCGGTTCTCGGACGTTGGAACGAGGAGTACGAGGGCATCGACGACCGTCGCGCGCTGCGCGTCCTCGCCGAGTGGAAGCTCGATCACCTCGCCGATCGCCTGTTCGGGACGCTCAGCGATGGCGAGCAGAAGCGCGTGCAGATCGCCCGCGCGGTGATGACCGACCCGGAGCTGCTGCTGCTCGACGAGCCGACCGCATCGCTCGACCTCGGCTCGCGCGAAGAGCTGCTCGCGCTGCTCAGCGGTTACGCCTCGTCGCCGTCGACACCGGCGATGCTCATGGTGACGCATCACGTCGAGGAGATCCCGGTCGGCTTCACCCACGTGCTGCTGATCCGCGAGGGCAAGGTCGTCGCAGCTGGTCCGATCGCCGAGTCGCTCACCGCCGAGTCGCTCACCGAGGCGTTCGGCATGCCGATCGTGCTCACCGCCGACGGCGGTCGCTACGCCGCGCGCGCAGCATCCTGACTCTGCTAGACTCGACCCTTGGTGCTCTCTGCACCGCAGACTTCCCCGACCCTGGCACAATCCAGGGCATCAGCTAAGGAATCCCATGAAGACTGACATTCACCCCGACTACCAGGCCGTCGTGTTCCGCGACCTCGGCTCGGGCGAGACCTTCCTCACCCGCTCCACCGTCACCAGCGACAAGACCATCGAGCTGGACGGTGTGGAGTACCCCGTCATCGACGTCGAGATCTCCTCGGCCTCGCACCCGTTCTACACGGGCAAGCAGCGCATCATGGACTCGGCCGGTCGCGTCGAGAAGTTCAACCAGCGCTTCAAGGGCTTCGGCGGCTCCAAGTAAGGACCGTCACGACGAAGGCCCCGTTCTCCTCGGAGAGCGGGGCCTTCGTCGTGATGTCGGAGGGTCAGATGTCGATGACGATGTGATCGCCATCTATCGTGCTCGGGGGATCGCCAGGTGCAGGGGCCGGTGCCGTCCGACGCGTCTGACGGTCGCGCTCCATGCCGGCCTCGTATGCCGACGGCATCCAGATCGCGTCGAAGGCGCCGCCGAGTCCACCGCCCGCGTTCTCGTACTTCTTCTCGAGCGGCGTCTTCGAGTATGCGATCACGACCACGACGATGACCGCGCTCGCGATCAGCAGGAGGATCGCGACGGTCACGAGGTATCCCAGCACGTCGCCCACGAGACCAGGCTAGACGCAGGCCGCAGAGCGTGGCATCCCCCGTGAGAGGGATCCTCAGCGGATGCTGCGACCGTGCGCGAGGTCGATGAGGCGGGTCAGCACGGGGCCCGACCGCACGCCGTTGTGCTCGTGCTCGCTGGTCACCCACGTCTGAACGCCGGGCAACAGGGAAGCGGTCTCCAGCGAGAACTCGAGCGGCACGTACACGTCGTTGACGTACACGGCGGCGGCTCCCGTCGTCCCGGAGGCGGCGATGGCCTCGGAATCGTAGATCGCAGGCCATTCGAACTCGGCGAGTGCGAATGCCACGTCACACCAGGGCCGGAAGGCGGGGACGGTCTCGGTCCACTCCCGACGGATGTGCTCGCCGGTGAACAGCGTCACGTCGTCGCGGAAGTCGTCGGGCTCGACCCGCTCGGCTGACCATCGTGTGGCCTGACCGCTCGCGTAGCTTGATTCGTGGAACGCGAAGTACATCGGGTTGCGGCCGCTGAACGGCATGGCGAGCATCAGGTCGTGTCGGAAGGCGTTCGATGAGGGATCCCGCTCGAGCAGCGACCAGAGCATCTGCCAGCCGTCGTTCGTGCCGAGCGCCGAGCCGACCGAGCGCAGGCGGGACGCGGAGACGACCTCGCCATCGGGCAGCACGATGCCGCCGGCATCCGCGCGGTCCACCAGACGACGCATGACGTCCCTGTGCTCGGGGAAGCGACGATAGTACTTTTCGGATGCCGTGCGCATCTTGTCGTAGCAGAGCGCATAGACATCGTCGGCCGGGCGGCTGACGGTGCTGAGGCCGCCGGTGATGAAGACGTCGTCGAGGGATGCGGCATCCGTGGTCAGATAGGCCAGGGTGGTGAATCCGCCGAAGGACTGACCGAGGACGCTCCACGAGGCTGCGCCCAGGTGCTCTCGAACGGCCTCGCAATCGCGCACGATCGCGTCGGCGCGCAGGTGGGTGAGGTGCTCGGCGACGAACGCCGACCCCTGTTCGAGATCAGCATCGCCGACGGGGGAGGACAGCCCGGTCCCGCGCTGGTCGAGCATGACGACACGGTAGTGCGCGAGCGCCTCGTCGAGCCAGGCCGGTGAGGTCGACGAATGGAACGGGCGAGGCGCCTCGTGACCGGGGCCACCCTGAAGGAAGACCAGATAGGGGAGTGCTTCGCCGCCGTCGCGCGACACGACACGCGCGAAGATGTCGATCGTGCGCTGGTCGGAAGGATCCGACCAGACGAGCGGGACGGTGAGAGTGTGCTCTTCGACGGTCAGATCCAGCATGCGACGGACAACGGTGCTCACCCGTCGAGCCTAACGCCCCGGGTCGCAGTTTCTGCCGTCGTCGCCGACTACATCACGTTCCCGATGTAGGAGTACTTGACGAACACCTCGGCTGCCAGACCGGACTCCTCGAGCACGCCCTGCACGGCGTTCATCATGTAGTTGGAATCCCAGCCCATGTAGAGGAAGTGCGACTCGTCCAGCTCGTCCCACTGTCCCTTCCACGCCATCTCGCTGTAGATCGGACCGCCGTGCTTGGCGCAGTACGACAGCGCCGCCTCTCGCGTGTCGGTCCACGCGCGGCGCATCACCCGGTTGAAGAGGTACCTGACATCGGGCACCTCCCACCGCTCGCCGCGGTACTCGACGTAGTCGAACTCGCGCTCCCATCCCGCGGGCCAGCCCCGACGACGGACCGCATCGAGGATGGGGGTGAGCCCGTCGTCGTCGATCTCGGGCAGCGCCGGTCGTGCCCAGATCCGCAGCAGTTCGGCGGTCAATCGGATCGTGCGCCGCGTGATCGCAGCGGAGTTCCAGACCTCGACGGAATCCAGCTCCCGCGTGGCGGGTACGGCGCTGCGTGCGTATGCCTCGACGCGCTTCACCGGATAGGCGGCGCCGAACACGCGCTCGGCGAGCCGCGGCTCGAGCAGCGTCAGGTTGCCGAGTGTCGGGGCGAGGGCGCGCAGGCTGTTCTGTTCGTCGTCGCCGTACTCGGACCAGGAGCGGATGCCGTCGCCCGACCAGCTGTCGCCGGGGACGGCGGGCACGAGCTTCTCCACGTCGTAATCCAGCGGCTCGTCGACTCCTTCGAGGCGCCCCAGCACATATGCCGCGTGGGGGAGCTCGGAGTACTTGAGCACCGCGCTGACGCGTTCATCCGACGGCGTGATGCGGGCCACGGCGCGCGCGAGCGACTCCCGCCCCTCGGCGCGGGCGCGGCACAGGCGCGCGATGAGACGCTCGTTCGGCAGGTTCACCAGGGTGCGACGCAGGTACAGGGCCTGGATCCACTCGAGGGTCTCGATGAACTCGTCGCGGTCGATGACTCCTCGCACGTGATCGCTGTACACGCTCAGCACGAGCGGATACGCGGCACGGCCGAAGGTGTTCACGAAGCGCAGCTGCTGAGCGATTCCGGCATCCGGTTCCTTCGACGGATCGAGCAGGACGCCGTAGATCTCCGCGAAGTGGCGCCAGATCTCGGCATCCGCCTGCAGATGCTCGACGTCGACGCGAGGGAAGGACTGACGGAAGGCGCTGTACACGCCGTGCTCGCCGTTCGCGGCGACTTCGCGCCCGGTCGTCATCACGAGGTAGTGCCGCCAGAAGGCGCCGATCGCCTCGCCGGTGTGCTGCTCGATGGGAAGCCAGAAGCGCGCTTCGACCTCGAGCTGCTCGGCGTGGGTGAGTCCCATCAGGATGTAGTTGTGGATGAGCTCGTGATCGCGCAGCGGCTCTCCGGTCGAGTTGAGGCTCTCGAAGATCTGCTGGGCGTTCGCCTCGGCTCCGAGCGTGATCGACACGTGCTCGAGACGCTGCAGACCGCGCCAGATGCGCGGCACCTCGCCGACCTGCACTTGGCTGCGGAAGAAGGCGTAGTTGTCGTCGAAGCGGGATTCCCGGTCGGCGCCCGCACGGCGATCGAGCACGACCGACTCGTAGAGGTCGGCCCAGGCGTCGTGGGGGCGCAGACGCGTGCGCGCCGGGTCGTCGGCGCGCACCAGAACCCGTCCGAGTTCGTCCGCGAGCGTCGGATCGCTCTCGCGCACGGCGTGCTGGAGAGCTGCGACCAGCAGCATCAGGGTCGTGATGCGCTGTTGCCCGTCGATCAGGATGAGGTCGGATGCCTCGGACGAATCATGCGCGGAGAGGATCGATCCGATGAAGTGGCGGTGCCCGTCGTCTTCGTCGGCGACGGCGCGGATGTCGGCGAGGAGCCGCTCGCATCCGCCGATGTCCCAGCGGTACTGACGCTGGTACACGGGCACCAGGATCGTGGTGGATCCGGCGGATAGCCACTCGATCGTGTTGACAGCCGTCGCCTCGACATTGGTGGCAGTGCTCATGCGAAAAAGTCTATGCGGATAAACCCGGCGACCATCCGGGGCGCTCCGAGGTCGCGCTGTTAGGCTTGCCTTATCAGGGCCTGTTAAAACGTGCTGGCCCCCGATGAGAGGATCTGGTTCAGATCATGGGATACATTAAGTCCGCCGCCCTCGAAGAAAAGGGTTTCGTCATCCTCGACAGCTACGGCGAGGAGGTCGACCCGCGGGAGTGGCTCGACATCGAGTACGTCGACTGGAAGTCGTCCGGTGACACGCGCTTCTCGCCGCTGGCCAGTGCCAAGGGCGAGATCGAGTGCAACGGCTTCTGGAACCACAAGCCGCCGCGCACCGACAAGGATGGCGTCTGGATCGACTCGCAGACCGCGCTCGCGCCGACCCTGACCGCCCGTGCCAAGGAGCCCGGCGCCAACGTCGGCCGCTGCCGCGTCATCGAGCTGCAGCCGACTCCGTACGGCGAGTGCCTCTACAACCTCCACCAGGACGACAACAACCGTCTGAACCCCGACGGCACCGGCTGGGTCGTGCGCGGATTCTTCAACCTGACGGACGACAAGGACAGCTACTTCGTCCTGCGTGAGAACCGCACGGACCCCAGCATCGAGTACCGCATCGCCCTCCCGGCCGGTGCGCAGCTCATCGTGGACACCCAGCGCCTGTGGCACGCCACCACGCACAACGGCACCGAGCCGCGCTACTGCCTGATCACGTCGTGGGAGTCGGGCCCCGAGCTCGACGCGTACATCGAGAAGTACCACGGCACCGACCAGCACGAGCAGGTCGAGGTGCCCCAGGAGGTCCTCGAGGCCGGCTACGCCGAGCAGGCTCAGCGTGACGCGGCCCGTGCCGCTTACTACGCGGCCAAGGGGCAGCAGGTCAAGCAGGCCATGAGCGAGGCCTGACCCTCTTTCGGGTCGCCGAGCCTGTCGACACGCACGAAGGCGGGAATCACATCCTTGTGATTTCCGCCTTCGTGCGTGAGAATAGGCGCATAACCGCATATCGCGCCACACTTCGTTGGTTTCAGGTCGTTGGGGAAGACGCACCTGATGAAACGGAGAGATCATGGCGACGGCTTACGCACGTGGAGTGGTGTTCATCCACTCTGCGCCTCGCGCGCTCTGCCCGCACCTCGAGTGGGCGGTGGGTCGCGCTATCGGGCGTGCGGTGAACTTCGACTGGGCCGACCAGCCGGTGCTCGACGGTGCCCGCCGGGCGGAGTTCTACTGGGATGGCCCTGTGGGCACAGGTGCGGCCCTCGCGACCGCCATCCGAGGGTGGGAGCACCTGCGTTTCGAGGTCACCGAGGATCCCACGCCGCGCAGCGATGGCGGACGCTGGATGCACACACCCGATCTCGGCATCCACTACGCCCAGACGGATGCCGCAGGCAACGTCGTGATCGGCGAGGATCGGATCCGCTACGCGATGGAGATCGCGGCGGGAAACGTGGTCGAGCTGCAGCGCGAACTCGATATCGCGCTCGGCTCGGCCTGGGACGAAGAGCTGGAGCCGTTCCGCCACGCGAGCGATGACGCGCGTGTGGTGTGGCTCCACAAGGTCGGATGAACCATGGACCTGGAGTGGGAAGGCGTGAGTACCGGATGCCGGTGAGTCGCCCCGGACGCTGAGAAGACGTATCCCACTCCAACGACGAGAACCCCGCCTCTGCGCACAGGAGGCGGGGTTCCCTCGTCGTCGCGGCAGCTCAGATGACGGCGGTACGCGTCTGCTCGGCGGCGGCGCTGGCGGTCGCGCCGCCGAGGACCTCGTCCCATGCGCGGCGCAGCCGCGACATCGCCTCCGACATCCGGTCGGGGGTCAAGGTGATCGGGATGCGCACGCGGCGCTCCAGCACGCCTCCTGTCGAGAACCGCGGGCCCGGGGGGAGGATGAGCCCGTGTTCCCGCGCGGCCAGCGACAGAGTGGTCGAGATCGGTGCCTCCAGATCCACCCACGCCGACAATCCGCCATGCGTGGGCGGCATCGCGAGGCCGATCGTCTCCAGCCCGGCGGCCGCCGCCGCGCGACCTGCGTGCAGGCGCGAGCGCACGTGCGCGGAGAGCGCCGGCATGTCTTCGAGCAGATCGACCGCGATGCACTGCTCGAGCAGTGCGGTACCGAGCTCGAATGACGGGCGTACGGCGAGCAGCCGCTCGATCAACGATCGCTCCGCTCTGATCCAGCCGATCCTCATTCCGCCCCAGGCGATCTTCGACATCGAGCCCACGGTGATCACACTCGGGCTGTATGCCGCCATCGGCAGTGGTGACCAGCCCCGGTCGATGTCGAGCTCCGTCGTCGTCTCGTCGACGACCAGACGTGTTCCCGAACTGCGAGCCGTCGTCGCGATGCGAACGCGCTCCGGGTCCGACAGAGTCGCACCTGTGGGATTGTGGAAGTCCGGGATGAGGTACGCGACGTGCGGACGACTGCGCAGGAGAATGTCCGTCAGATGCCCCTGATCCCAGCCGTGCCCATCGACGGGGGTCGGCAGGAGTCGATAACCGTGGTGGCGCAGCGCCTCCAGTGCGTGCGGGAACGTCGGCTGTTCGACGAGTGCGCGCTCTCCGCGGCGTCCGACTGTGGCCAGCACGAGGTGCAGAGCGTTGAGCGCACCGGAGGTGATGATGATCTCATCAGGATCGGTGTCGACGCCCCGCTGCACGAAGCGCTGGGCGACGGCTTCGCGCAGCTCGGGCATGCCTCGCAGCGAGTAGCCGCTCGTCGCTCGCAGTGCGGCGAGCCGGGGGAGCGAGCGGACCGTCGCGTCGTAGAGGCCGGGAGTGGAATCCATCGATGCGATCGAGAGGTCGATCGCGGAGTCATCATGATCTGCGGATGCGGATCCGCGTGCGTAAGGCAGCGCGACGCGTGTTCCCCCGCCGTGCAGACGGCTCACGTAGCCGCCCTCTTCGAGAAGGTCGTAGGTGCGCGTCATGGTCGAGCGGGACCGCCTGAGCTCGAGAGCGAGCGAGCGCTCGCTGGGCAGACGCTCTCCGACAGTGAGCCGTCCGTCGAGGATCAGGGCGCGGATGTGCTCCGCGAGCGCCGCCGCGGTCGCACCTGCGACGGTCTGCGCGTCGAGCTGCTCGACGAGTCGTGAAGCCATGCATCCATTCTGCCCCCGAAGTGGACTGAATTCACCAGGCCACTTTCCCTCGAGTGGCCCGCGGATTCGACGGGGCGAGAGCGTGAGGATGGCCGTATGTCGACGTCCCGCACCCGAACCTCCCTGTCGAAGATCTTCCTGCCGATCGTCGTGACGAGCCGCCGTGACCTCGCCGAGCGTCTGCTCCAGCTCGTCGTCGGCCTGTTCCTGTACGGCGTGGCTCTGGCGTTGATGATCCGCGGAGGGATCGGTGTGTCGCCGTGGGACGTGCTGGCGATCGGAGTGTCCGGAACGGGCGGCATCGGCTTCGGTCTCGTCACCAATCTCATCGCCGCCGTGGTGCTCCTGCTGTGGATCCCGCTTCGCCAGCGGCTGGGGCTCGGCACCGTGATCAACGCACTGCTGATCGGCCCGAGCGCTGACCTCGCGCTCGCCCTGATACCGCCGATGCCGTCGATCTGGGTGGGTGCTCCGGTGTTTCTCCTCGGTCTCGTGCTCCTCGCCTTCGCGACCGGCCTCTACATAGCGGCTGACTTCGGTCCGGGTCCTCGCGACGGGCTGATGACGGGGCTCGTGCGCAGGACCGGCTGGCCCGTGTGGATCGTGCGCACCCTGATCGAAGGCACCGTGCTCGTGATCGGGTTCCTGCTCGGCGGCCCCGTCGGCGTCGGCACCGTGATCTTCGCTTTCGGCGTCGGACCGCTCATCGGATGGTTCCTGCCGCGCATCACCCGGATGCGACAGGAACGTTCGCGCGTGCTCGCAACGGCCTGACCCCTTCACGACGAAGCGGCCCCCGGATCCGATCCGGGGGCCGCTTCACGTGTCAGGCGCGCTCAGTCAGCCGCGCTCAGTCCTCCGCGCCGGCGAACGCGACGACCGCGTTGTGACCGCCGAAGCCGAAGGAGTTGCTGATCGCGTACAGCGTGCCCTCGCCGAGCGGCTGGGACTCGCCCGACAGCTTGAACGGCACTGCCGGATCGGGCTCGGTCATGTTGATCGTCGGCGGGGCGACGCGGTCACGCAGGGCGAGGAGCGTGAAGATCGCCTCGAGTGCTCCCGTCCCGCCGAGCAGGTGTCCGGTCGACGCCTTGGTCGCCGAGACGGGGATGTCCTTGAGGCGATCGCCGAACACGCGCTGGAGGGCGACGTACTCGTTCGGGTCGCCGACCGGGGTCGACGTCGCGTGGGCGTTGATGTGGGCGATCTGGTCGGGAGTGATGCCGGCCTCTTCCAGGGCCTGAGTGACGGCACGCGCGGCGCCGGAGCCCTCGGGGTCGTTCCCGGTGATGTGGTAGGCGTCAGCGGTCACGCCGCCGCCGAGCACATAGCCGTAGATCTTGGCGCCGCGGGCCTTTGCGTGCTCCTCGGTCTCGAGGATGAGGACCGCCGCGCCCTCGCCCATCACGAAGCCGTCGCGGTCGATGGCGCCGGGGCGCGAAGCGGTGGCGGGGTCGTCGTTGCGGCGGGACAGGGCCTGAGCCGAGGCGAAGGACGCCATGGTGATCGGGTGGATCGCCGACTCGGTGCCGCCGGCGATCACGACGTCGGCGAGCCCCTCCTGCAGGTGATGGAAGGCGTGGAGGATCGACTCGGTGCTCGAGGCGCACGCGCTGACGACGGTCTGCGCGTAAGCCCGCGCGTGGAACTGCAGCGACAGGTTGCCCGCGGCGGCGTTCGGCATGAGCATGGGCACCGTCAGCGGCATGACCCGGCGCGGTCCCTTCTCGCGCAGCGTGTCCCAGGCGTCGAGAAGCGTCCACAGGCCGCCGATGCCGGTGGCGAAGTCGACGCCGAGGCGCTCAGGCGCGACCTCGGGGGATCCGGCATCCTCCCACGCCTCGCGAGCCGCGATCAGAGCGAACTGCGACGAAGGGTCGAGGCGCTTCGCCTCGTGGCGGGGGAGCACCTCTTCAGGGCGGACGATCGCCTCGGCCGCGAAGGTGACGGGCAGCTCGTACTGCTTGACCCAGTCGTGCTCGAGCGTGCGGGTGCCGGACATCCCGGCGAGCAGGTTGCTCCAGTTGTCGGGAGCAGTCCCGCCGATGGCGGACGTGGCGCCGATGCCGGTGACGACGATGCGCTTGGTCATGGTGTGGTTCCTTGTCGTACGGGTTACGTGCGAGATGAGGGCAGAGTGGAGGATGCCACGCCCCGCGGATGGCGGGGGTGGCATCCCGCCCGGATTACTCCTGGCCTGCGACGATGAAGCTGACGGCGTCGCCGACGGTCTTCAGGTTCTTGACCTCGTCGTCGGGGATGGTGACGCCGAACTTCTCCTCGGCGTTGACGACGATCGTCATCATCGAGATCGAGTCGATGTCGAGGTCGTCGGTGAACGACTTCTCGAGGGCGACCTCGGAGGCGTTGATGCCGGTCTCGTCGGTGATCAGCTCTGCGAGGCCAGCGAGGACCTCGTCGTTGGTGAAAGCCATGTGGTCTTCCTCTTTCTTGCGGGTTGTTTTCGGAACCGTGGAACAGTCTAGAGAAGGTCGGGGCGTTCTCAGGGGAGGACGACGACCTGTGCGGCGAACACGAGCCCGGCGCCGAAGCCGATCTGCAGGGCGAGGCCACCGGAGAGCTCGGGGTGCTCGGCCATCAAGCGGTGGCTTGCAAGCGGGATGGAGGCGGCGGACGTGTTGCCCGTGGTCTCGATGTCGCGGGCGATCACCGTCGTGTCGGGGAGCTTGAGCTGCTTGGCGAACTCGTCGATGATGCGCATGTTCGCTTGGTGCGGGATGAACGCGGCGATGTCGGCCGGTTCGACACCCGCCTTGTCGAGCGCCTCCCGGGCGACCTTGGCCATCTCCCACACGGCCCAGCGGAAGACGGTCTGACCCTCCTGCCGCAGCGTGGGCCACGGCACCTGGCCGTCGCGGAACTCGGTCAGCGTGCCGTTCATGCCCACGGCATCCGCCTTCGAGCCGTCCGATCCCCAGACGGCCGGCGCGATGCCCGGCGTGTCGCTCGGGCCGATCAGCGCGGCGCCGGCTCCGTCGCCCAGCAGGAACGAGATGCTGCGGTCGGTCGGGTCGACGATGTCGGACAGCTTCTCGGTGCCGATCACGAGCGCGTACTTCGCCGCGCCGGCGCGGATGAGCGCGTCGGCCTGAGCCACGGCGTAGGCGTACCCCGCGCAGGCCGCGTTGATGTCGTAAGCGGCGGCGGGGTTCGCGCCCACGCGGTCTGCGACGATCGCCGAGACAGACGGCGACTGCTTCGGGTTGCTGATCGTCGCGACGATCACCAGGTCGACCTGGTCGGCAGGCACGCCCGACTTCTCGATGGCCTCGAGACCGGCGATGGCGGCGAGATCGATGGCGTCCGTGTCTTTGTCGGCGCGCACCCGCGTGATGATGCCGGTGCGCTGACGGATCCACTCGTCGCTCGAGTCGATCGGGCCCACGAGGTCGTCGTTCGGGACGGCGTTCTCACCGCGCGCCGCTCCATAGGAGTAGATGCGCGTGTAGGCGGGACCGGTGAGCTGGTTGAGAGTGGCGCTCATGCGGCGTCTCCGTTCAGCAGCGCGACGGCTGCGTCGAGGTCTTCAGGGGTCTTCACGGCGACGGTGGGTACGCCCCGCAGCCCGCGCTTGGCGAGGCCGACGAGAGCGCCCGCGGGGGTGAGTTCGACGAGGCCGGTGATGCCCTGTTCGGCGAAGGACGCCATGCACAGGTCCCAGCGCACGGGCGACGACACCTGGTCGACGAGGAATTTCAGCGCGGTGGCGCCGTCGGACACGGTGGCGCCGTCGCGGTTGGTCCAGAGCGTGACGTCGGGATCGGATGCCTCGACGCCGGCGACCGCATCGCGGAGGGCGGCGACGGCGGGCGCCATGTAGGGGGTGTGGAACGCGCCGGCGACCTGCAGCGGGATCACGCGGGTGCCGCGCAACGGCTCCTCGGCGAGGGCGGCGAGTGCGGGAAGCGCACCGGCTGCGACGATCTGCCCCCCGCCGTTGTAGTTCGCGGGCGTGAGGTCGAGTTCCGCGAGTCGTGCCAGCACGGCGTCCTCATCGCCACCGAGCACGGCGCTCATGCCGGTCGGCGTCTGCGCGGCGGCATCTGCCATCGCCCGTCCGCGCACGCCGACCAGGCGCATCGCGGTGTCGGCGGAGATCACGCCGGCACCCGCCAGCGCGGCGAGCTCGCCGACGGAGTGCCCGGCGATGCCGTCGGGGCGGCGGCCCGCGCGTTCGAGCAGCTGGCGCTCGGCGATGAGGGACGCGGCGACGATCAGCGGCTGCGCGATGCGCGTGTCGCGGATGGTGTCTGCATCGGACTCGGTGCCGTGGAGGAGGAGGTCGACCTCCGCGGCTTCGGAGTAGGCGGCGAGCTGCTCTGCCACACCGTCGAGTTCGAGCCAAGGGGAGAGGAAGCCCGGGGTCTGAGAACCCTGACCGGGGCAGGCGTAGACGATCACCTCACCATCTTGCCAACGTTTGGGCGTGCGCGGTGGATGAACCATCACAAGATTCGCGAGAACGCTTGTGTGTGGCGCACAGAGTCAGCGTGCCGTACGACGCTGCGGAGGGCGCCGACGGATCTGATCGGCGGCCCCGATCGACCCGAGCACCAGTGCGGTCTGCAGGATCAGCGCCTCGCGGGGACCGGTCGCGTCCCACCCGATGACCTCGCTGACGCGCTTGAGACGGTAGCGCACCGTGTTCGGATGGACGAACAGCTCGCGTGCGGTGGCCTCGAGGGACCGGCCGTTGTCGAGATAGCTCCACAGCGTGGTGACGAGATCGGTCGAGTGCGCCTGCAGCGGTCGGTAGATCCGCTCGATCAGCGTCTGCTTGGCGAGCGGATCGCCGGCGAGGGCGCGCTCGGGGAGCAGATCATCGGCCTCCACGGGGCGCGGGGCGTTGCGCCAGGCGCGCGCGACCGCGAACCCAGCGAGCGCGGCGCGGGCGCTCTGACTCGCGTCGACCAGCGCCGCGACGGCGGGACCCAGCACGACGTACCCGGGGCCGAAAGACGGCTCGAGCCGCGTCGCGATCTCCTGGAAGCCGAGTTCGTCGTCTTCGCCGTCCTGACCGGCGACGCGGGCGCGTCCGAGCACGAGGACGAGCCGCGAACCCTGCACTCCGATGAGCACATCGACGCCGAGCTTCCTGGCAGTGCGGCGGACGAGATCGACGTCGAACTGCGGGGGAGTCGTGCCGACCAGCACGGCGACCTCGCCATGTCCGTGCCAGCCGAGCGCCGCGATGCGGCTGGGCAGCTCCTCGTCGGCCTCGCCCGTGAGGATCGAATCCACGACGAGCGCCTCGAGGCGCGCATCCCAGAGGCCTCGCGCCTCGGCGGCACGGGCGTAGACGTCCGCGGCGGCGAAGGCCACATCGCGGGAGTACAGCAGGATCGCCTCGCGGAGATCGTTGCCCTTGCCGGCGACGCGCTCCTCGGTCACCTCCACGGTGACGCGGATCAGCTGCAGCGTCTGCTGCAGGCTCACGCTGCGCAGCAGCTCGCGTGGAGCGGCGGCGAAGATGTCAGCGGCGATCCATGGCGTCGAGGTCGGGTCGTCGTACCACTGGATGAACGAGGTGATGCCCGCCTGGGCCACCAGCCCGACCGCGGAGCGGCGGGCTGGTGGCATGTCGGCATACCAGGGGAGCGTGTCCTCCAGCCGCTTGATCGTCACCGAGGCGATGTCGCCGGAGATCCGGCGCAGCCAGGTGAGAGTCGCGGCCTTGTCCATGCCGGTGGGAGACGAGTCTGTCACCGATGGCTCAGCTTTCGCCGCCCGCGTTGCCGCTGGTGCCCGCGTTCACGTCGTGCAGGCTGTACTTCTGGATCGCCTGCGCGGCGAGCGAGCGGTCGACGACGCCGTCTTCAGCGAGTGCCTGCAGCGTGCGCACGACCATCGACGGCCCGTCGATCTTGAAGTAGCGACGAGCGGCGGCGCGCGTGTCGGAGAAGCCGAAGTCGTCGGCGCCGAGCGTCGCGTAGCGGTTCGGGACCCACGGACGGATCTGATCCTGCACGGCGTGCATGAAGTCGCTGACCGCGACGACCGGGCCCTCGGCGCCCTGCAGCTTCTGGGTGAGGTAGGCCGTGCGGGGCTCCTCCTCCGGGTGCAGGAAGTTGTGCTCGTCGGCGGCGAGGCCGTCGCGGCGCAGCTCGGTCCACGAGGTGACCGACCACACGTCGGCGACGACGCCCCAGTCGTTCTTCAGCAGCTCCTGAGCCTCCAGAGCCCAGGGCAGGCCGACGCCCGAGGCGAACAGCTGGGCGCGGGGGCCTTCACCTTCGCCGGCGGACACGCGGTGGATGCCGCGGACGATGCCGTCCACGTCGACGTTCTCAGGCTCGGCCGGCTGCACATAGGGCTCGTTGTACAGCGTGATGTAGTACATCACGTTCGGGTCGGGGTGGTTGCCGCCGTACATGCGCTCCAGGCCGTCGCGCACGATGTGCGCGATCTCGTAGCCGTAGGCCGGGTCGTACGACACCGTCGCCGGGTTCGTCGACGCCAGCAGGTGCGAGTGTCCGTCGGCGTGCTGCAGGCCTTCGCCGGTCAGCGTGGTGCGACCGGCGGTGGCTCCCATGATGAAGCCGCGGGCCATCTGATCGCCGGCGGCCCACTGGGCGTCGCCCGTGCGCTGGAAGCCGAACATCGAGTAGAAGATGTAGATCGGGATCAGCGGTTCGCCGTGCGTCGCGTACGACGTGCCGATGCCGGTGAACGCCGCGAGGGCGCCCGCCTCGTTGATGCCGACGTGCACGATCTGTCCCTGCGGGCTCTCCTTGTAGGCGAGCAGGAGCTCCCGGTCGACCGAGGTGTAGTGCTGGCCGTTCGGGTTGTAGATCTTCGCCGTCGGGAAGTACGCGTCCATGCCGAAGGTGCGCGCCTCATCGGGGATGATCGGCACGATGCGGTGACCGAAGTCCTTCGAACGCAGCAGGTCTTTCAGCAGGCGGACGAACGCCATGGTCGTGGCGATCTCCTGCGTGCCGGAGCCCTTCTTGGGCAGGGCGTACGCCGAGTCATCCGGCAGCGACAGGCCGACGTGCGTCGAGCGGCGCTCGGGCAGGAATCCGCCGAGGCTGCGGCGGCGCTCGAGCATGTACTGGATCGTCTCGTCCTGGGGTCCCGGGTTGTAGTACGGGGGCAGGTACGGGTTCTCCTCGAGCTGCGCATCCGTGATCGGGATGTGCATGGTGTCGCGGAACGTCTTGAGGTTGTCCAGCGTCATCTTCTTCATCTGGTGGGTCGCATTGCGGCCCTCGAAATGCGGGCCGAGGCCGTAGCCCTTGACCGTCTTCGCCAGGATGACGGTCGGCTGCCCCTTGTGCTCGGCCGCGGCCTTGAACGCCGCGTAGACCTTTCGGTAGTCGTGGCCGCCGCGCTTGAGGTGCCAGATCTGGTCGTCGGTGTAGTCCGATACCAGGGCCGCTGCGCGCTCGTCCTTGCCGAAGAAGTGCTCGCGGATGTACGCGCCGGACTCGGCCTTGTAGGTCTGGTAGTCGCCGTCGGGCGTGGCGTTCATGATGTTGAGCAGGGCGCCGTCGGCATCGCGGGCGAGCAGGTCGTCCCACTCGCGGCCCCACACGACCTTGATGACGTTCCAGCCGGCGCCGCGGAAGTACGACTCCAGCTCCTGGATGATCTTGCCGTTGCCGCGCACGGGGCCGTCGAGGCGCTGCAGGTTGCAGTTGATGACGAAGTTGAGGTTGTCGAGACCCTCGTTCGCTGCGATCTGCAGCTGACCGCGGCTCTCGATCTCGTCCATCTCGCCGTCGCCGAGGAAGGCCCACACCTGCGAGGACGAGGTGTCCTTGATGCCGCGGTTCTCGACGTAGCGGTTCGCCATGGCCTGGTAGATCGCGTTGATCGGGCCGAGGCCCATCGACACGGTCGGGAACTGCCAGTAGTCCTGCATCTGGCGCGGGTGCGGGTACGACGGGATGCCGAACGGCGCCTGCGACTGCTCCTGGCGGAAGCCGTCGAGGTGCTGCTCGCTCAGGCGGCCCTCGAGGAACGAACGGGCGTAGATGCCGGGGGAGGCGTGGCCCTGGATGAAGATCTGGTCGGCGCCACCGGGGTTGTCCGCACCGCGGAAGAAGTGGTTGAAGCCGACTTCGTAGAGGGCGGCCGACGACGCGTAGGTGGAGATGTGCCCGCCGACCCCGATGCCGGGGCGCTGTGCGCGGTGCACCGTGACGGCGGCGTTCCAGCGGATCCAGGCGCGGTAGCGGCGCTCGACCTCTTCGTCACCGGGGAACTCCGGCTCGTTCTCCGGAGCGATCGTGTTGATGTAGTCGGTGGTCGGGACCATCGGCACACCCAGATGCAGCTCCTTGGAGCGCTTGAGCAGGCTCAGCATGATCTCGCGGCCACGTCCGTGGCCCTTCGCGTCGACGAGCTCGTCGAGCGACTGCTGCCACTCGCCGGTCTCTTCGGGATCGCTGTCGAGGGGGCCCTGGGAGTACGGATCCTGGTCGTGCACGGTCACGGGGTGGAACCTTTCGTCAAGCTGGCGGGTCACGCCAAGAATCGGAGAGCGACGCGGGCAGCCTTGTCGGGAGTGCACAACGCGCGCCGATGTTTACCCTATCCCCGATCACGGAGGAGCGGATGCCGGGGACGATCGCAGAGCCAGGTGTCACATCCGCGAACCGGGCGGTGTCTCCATGTCGAGGCCGGGAATACCGGACCCGTAGGAAAGGGAGACACGAACATGAACAGCAGCACGACACGCATCCCGGCGGCCGAGGTCACCGGTGTCTACGGCGCCATGGTGAAGATGTTCGCGAAGAAGATGATGGGCCGTGTGCCCGAATCGGTCGGGGTGCTCTGGAACCACCCGGCGGTGATGAAGGACGCCATGGGCATCGGGCGCAAGGCCGAGGGATGGAAGGAACTCGACCGGGATCTCGCCTCTTACGCGGCGATGGCGGCGGCGGCCACGATCGGCTGCAGCTTCTGCCTCGACTTCAACTACTTCATGGGCCACAACCACGGACTGGACGCGAACAAGATCCGTCAGGTGCCGCGGTGGCGCGAGGCCACCGTGTTCACACCGCTCGAGCGCAGGGTCATGGAGTACGCAGAGGCGGCGAGCCAGACGCCGCCGGCCGTGACGGACGAGCTCTCCGACGCTCTGCTCGCGGATCTCGGACCCGCCGCGCTCGTCGAGCTCGCCGCCAGGGTCGCGTTCATGAACATGAGCGCCCGCATGAACGTGGCGCTCGGCATCCGTTCCGAGGAGTTCGCGGACGCCTGCGGCCTGCCTCCGCTCGCCGAGCGATCTGCGCTCCGCGACTCGGCGCCGACGTCCGCGTAGGCTCGCCGTCATGGAAAGCGCCGAGACCGCCGCAGACGATCCGTTCGTCGTCCACCGCAACCTGCTCTTCACCGTGGCGTACGAGATCCTCGGATCCGCTGCGGATGCCGAAGATGTGCTGCAGGAGTCGTGGTTGCGCTGGGCGGCGGTCGACCGCGACCGGGTCGCAACGCCCAAGGCGTATCTCGTGCGCATCGTGAGCAGGCAGGCGCTCAACCACATCCGCTCCGTGTCGCGACGCCGGGAGGACTACGTCGGCGAGTGGCTGCCCGAACCGCTGCTGACGGCTCCGGATGTGGCGGATGACGTCGAACTAGCCGACAGTCTGTCGATCGCCATGCTGACCGTGCTCGAGACGCTGAGCCCGGCCGAGCGGGCGGTGTTCGTGCTGCGTGAGGTGTTCGACGTGCCGTACGACGAGATCGCGGATGCCGTGGCCAAGACGCCCGCAGCGGTGCGGCAGATCGCGCATCGCGCGAAGGACCACGTCGCGGCGCGGCGGCCGCGTGTCACCGTGGTGCGCTCTGAGCACGAGCGCGCGGTCGATCGACTCGTGGCCGCCCTGAACACCGGAGACATCCAGGGGCTGATGGATGTGCTCGCGCCGGACGTCGTGTCGGTCGCGGATGGCGGCGGCAAGGTCCGCGGCGCGGCACGCCGGCCGCTGATCGGCGCGGCCACGATCGTCCGTTACCTGGCCGGGAGCCTCGCGAAGGTCGTCGGAACCATTCATGCGACAGCCACCACGATCAACGGCCAGCCGGGGATCCGGGTCGAACTGGACGGACAGCTGGCGGGAATCGTGACGGTGACGGTCGAACAGGGGCGGATCACCCGCATCTACTCGGTCGCGAACCCCGACAAGCTCGGCCGGGTCGATCACGAGGTCACGCTGGAGCGGTGACGCTCACGGCGGCGCTCGGGCATGGTTAGGATGATCAGGAAGGGCCTTTAGCTCAGCTGGTAGAGCGCCACGTTTACACCGTGGATGTCGTCGGTTCGATCCCGGCAGGGCCCACCGGATTCTCCGCACGCAACGATGGCGGCCTCGCGCAGCGGACTCTACACTCGCGTCATGGGACTGCTGACCTTCAGTATCAACGTCACCCTCGACGGATGCGTCGATCATCGAGAGGGAATCGCCGACGATGAGACGCATGCCTTCTTCACGCGTCTTATGGACGGTGCCGGCGCCATGCTGTGGGGACGGACGACCTACGAGATGATGGAGAGCTCCTGGCCCGCCATCGCTCGTGGCGAGGAGGACGCCCCGCCGGCGTTGCGAGAGTGGGCGCTCAAGCTCGAAGCGAAGCCCAAGTACGTGGTGTCGTCGACGCGCCACGATTTTCCGTGGAGCAACAGCCACCACCTCGTCGGTGCTCTGCGCACGACCGTGCAGGCGCTCAAGGACAGGACACCGGACGGCGTGCTACTCGGCAGTGGCAGACTCGCGACGGAACTTGATCGCCTGGACCTGATCGACGAGTACAGGTTCCTCGTCCACCCGAGGATCGCGGGCCACGGGCCGACGCTGTACGAGAGCGGGCTTGCGAGCACAAGACGACTCGAGCTGATCTCGGCGGAACCGCTCAGCTGCGGTGCGGTCGCCATGCACTACCGGCGCGCGGGCTGAACAGACTCTCGCCGTGTGCGCCTGAGCAGAGGGCTCCCTCAGCTGAAGGCGGTGTCCACGGCGTGCTGGACGACACGGACGATACGCGCCGGCACGCCGTCGCGACCCCGGACCCGCATGCGCACGGGCGGAGGCTCGGGGAGGCCGAGCACGGGACGCAGCCCTTCCAGCCCGCGATCGACGACGGGAAGCAGGATCGCGCCGAGGCCCGAGCGGGCGGCCGATTGGCCGCCCGCGAGGTCGCCAACCTCGACGACGGTGTGAAAGGGTCGCCCGCTCGCGGCCATGAGCTCAAGAACAGCGGGGCGCATCACGCATGGCGGATCGAACTGGACGAGCGGAACCGGGCCATCGGAAGGCGCAGTCCATTCGGGCGACGCGAACCAGCCGAGCCGGAGCTTCGGCTGGAGGGGGCTCGCCGTGCCGATCTCGAGGATCACAGCGAGATCCAGTCGGCCTGCCTCGAGGGCTTCGGTCACTCTGGCGGTTCGATCCAGGCGGAGTCTCACCTCCGTGCCAGGCGCGGCATGCCGCAGCGAGGCGATGATCTCGGGGAGCATCTGTTCGGCGCCGTGCTCGGTGGACCCGAGCACCAGGGTATCGGTCTCATGGGGAACCCGAACCGTTCGAAGCACTTCGTCGTGCACGTCGAGGATCCGGCGAGCTTCTGACAGGAGGATCTCGCCTCTCGGGGTGAACATCATGAGCCGTCCATTGCGTTCGACGAGCGGCGCTCCGACGACCTGTTCCAGGCGCCGGACGTGCTGGCTGACGGCCGATTGGCTGAGGTGGAGCGCAGCGGCCGCGCGGTGGAATCCGCCGCACGAGGCGATGGCGAGGAAGGATCGCAGCGGAATGACATCCAAGGTGTCCATAGGGGAACTCTATTCCGATCTCTTTTGTCTATCGATCGCGATTGCTAATCGTTGTTGGACGGCGGCCGGTCGGCACGACGAGCGTCGAAGACATGAACCTCCGCACGAGTCACGTGATTCTCATCGTCCTGCTATACGGGCTCGGGTACCCGCTCGGCGCGATGGCGCTGGGAGAACTGTCGGCGCCTTGGGTGCTGAGCATCCGGTTCGTGCTGGCCGCCCTCCTTCTCGCGGGCGTCGCCGCCCTCGGGCGCCGACGCTGGCCGAGGGGCCGTGAATGGGGGCACGTCGTCGTCGTCGGCGTTCTCACTCAGGCCGTGCAGTTCGGGTGCGCGTACGAAGGGATGAGGCTCGGCGTCCCGCCGACGCTGACAGCGCTCGTGATCGCGATGAACCCGCTCGTGACGGCCGTGCTCGCGGCGTCGTGGCTGGGCGAGCGCCCGACCAGACGAGGCATCGTCGGTCTCGCGCTCGGGCTTGCTGCGATCGGTGTCGCATTCGCGGGAAGGGTCTCTGCCACCGGCATCGACGCAGCCCTCGTCCTGACGCTGCTCGCTCTACTCGGGATGTCTGCGGGTGGCGTGTATCAGCAGCGATTTCTCGCGGACGTGGATCCGCTGCCCGCGAGCGCCGTCGGGCAGTCCGTGTCGGCCGTTCCCATGATCATCTGGGCCGCCGTCTCACCACCCGACCTCGGCGACCTGCCGCGCGCGCTCGTGAGCATGGGGGCGATGATCGTGTTCAGCGCCGCGGTCGGCACCACGGTGTACATGGCGGCTGTCCGCCGGAGCGGGGCGGCCCGGGTCTCGCTGCTCTTCGCGCTGATCCCCTCCGTCGCCGCACTCTTCGGATGGCTGCTGCTCGGCCAGATGCCGAGCCAAGGAGTGCTGCTGGGCCTCATCATCGGTGCGGTCGCGTGCGTGGTGGGCGGGACCGGAGCCGGAGGTGCTGCGCGCACGAAGGTCTCGCTTCCGCACTCGGCCGGAGCACCTGAGGTCTGAGTGCCGCCGGCCGGTTTTGCATTCTTCCGGTCGCCATTGCTGGAGTGCGATACGCCAGCCCTGCGAGACTGGCCGCATGGCAATCATCGAGAACTCGAAACTCACGGTCGTCGGCGCGGGGAGCGTGGGTTCGAGCGTCGCCTACGCAGCCCTCATCCGAGGTTCTGCACGTCACGTCGCCCTGTACGACATCGCGACCGAGAAGGTCGATGCCGAGGTGCTCGACCTCGCGCACGGCACGCAGTTCACGGGCTCGAGCGACATCACCGGCGGCAGCGACCTGTCGGTGGTGCGGGGCTCGCACGTCGTCGTGATCACCGCCGGTGCGAAGCAGAAGCCGGGTCAGACGCGCATGGAGCTCGCCGACGTGAACGCCCGGATCATCCGCACGATGCTGCCGCAGCTGCTCGAGGCGGCGCCGAACGCCGTCTTCGTCATCGTGACGAACCCGTGCGACGTGCTCACCGTGATCGCGCAGGAGGCGACCGGGCTTCCGCCCGAGCGCATCTTCTCCTCCGGGACCGTTCTCGACACCTCGCGACTGCGATGGCAGCTCGCACAACGCGCCGGCGTGTCGACGAGCAGCGTGCACGCCTACATCGTCGGCGAGCACGGCGACACCGAGTTTCCGCTGTGGTCGCACGCCTCGATCGGCACCGTGCCGATCCTCGACTGGTCGACCCCGCAGCATCCGCCCTTCACTCTCGACGAGCTCGGGTCGATCGCGGTCGACGTGCGCGACGCCGCCTACAAGGTCATCCAGGGAAAGGGCGCCACGAATTACGCGATCGGTCTGTCGAGTGCCCGCATCGTTGAGGCGATCCTGCGCGACGAGCACGCGGTCATGCCCGTGAGCACCGTGCTGCACGACTTCCACGGCATCGACGGCATCGCCCTGTCGGTCCCGTCGATCGTGAGCGCGGCAGGAGCCGTTCCGGTTCGGAACACGCCGTTCTCCGACGCCGAACTCGCTCTGCTCCGGCGATCGGCCGACGCTCTCGAGGCCGCGGTGGGTGAGCTGCGATGAAGGTGATCATCAGCGGGGCGTCAGGCCTGATCGGCACTGCACTGAACGCATCCCTGCAAGCCGACGGCATCGAGGTGACGACGCTCGTGCGTCGATCGGCGCGGAACTCGCAGGAACAGCAATGGATGCCGGGGGAGAGGCCGCTCGACCCCGATGTGCTCGCGGGAGCGGAGGCCGTCGTCGCCCTCGGCGGCGCGAGCGTCGGGCGGCTGCCTTGGACCCGCGGATATCGCCGTGAGCTCGTGCAGTCGCGCCTGCAGACCACCAAGACCCTCGCGACAGCGCTGCGGGCATTGGGAGCGGATGCACCGGCGCTGCTGTCGGCGTCTGCCGTCGGCATATACGGATCGGCGCCCGGCGCGGTGCTCGACGAGACGTCACCGGCTGGAAGCACGTTCCTCGCGCGGCTCTGCGTGGCCTGGGAGGACGAGGCCCGTCGCGCAGGCGACGACGCCCGCGTGGCGCTGCTGCGCACGGCGCCCGTGATCCACCGACGCGGGGTGCTGAAACCGCTGATCCAACTCACGCGCTTCGGTGTGTCGGGGCCGCTGGGCCCCGGGACCCAGCTGTGGCCGTGGATCTCTCTCGATGACGAGGTGCGGGCGATTCGTCACGTCATCGACGAGAAGCTCGTGGGGCCGGTGAACCTCACCGGCCCCACGCCGGCCACTGCGAACGACACCGGTCGCGCTCTGGCCGAGCGCATGCACCGGCCGTTCTGGCTGCCTGCTCCGAGCTGGGCGCTGCGTCTGGCGCTCGGCGACGCGGCGGATTCGCTGCTGCTCGCCGACGCCGACGTGCGCCCCGCCGCCCTCAGCAGGTCCGGGTTCCACTTCGAGCACGAAACCGTGCAGGACGCGGTCGCCGCGTCGGTGTGAACTCAGTGACCGTGCGGGTCGAGCCGGTTCAGCGTCGCAACCACCTGGGGGTAGTCGCCACGGGCTTCGCCGTACCGGAGGAACTTCACATTCTCGACCTGGATCTCGGTGGCCTCCGGCTGCGTCTCGATCAACGCCATCACCTCGGAGATGAAGTCGTCGAGCGGCATCGCGAACTCGCTCTCCTCCTGCCCTGGCATGAGCGCGGTGCGCACCGCCGGCGGCTCGAGCTCGACGACGCTCACGGACGACCCGTCGAACTGGAGCCGCAGCGATTCGCTCAGCATGTGGATCGCGGCCTTCGTGGCGTTGTACGTGGGCGTGACGCGCAGCGGCGCGAAGGCGAGACCCGACGACACCGTCATGATGGTGGCCGCGGGCATCGAGCGCAGATGCTCGATGAACGCGGCGATCAGCCGGATCGGGCCGAGCAGGTTCGTCGTGACGGTGGCCTCGGCGATGTCGAGGAAGCCGGCGGGTGTCGTCCAGTCCTCGACTCGCATGATGCCCGCCATCGTGATGAGCACGTTCAGTTCGGGGTGCTCGGCGAGGACCGTCGCGGCGGCCGCGCGGATGCTGTCGGCATCCGTCGTGTCGACCTGGACCGTGCGCAGACTCGGGGTCTCCCGGGCGATGCTCTCGAGGAGGTCGGTTCGTCGGCCGCCGATGATCACGGTGTTGCCTCGTGCGTCGAGCGCTCGGGCCAGGGCGAGCCCGATGCCGCTCGTCGCGCCGGGGATGAAGATGGTGTTTCCGCTGATGTTCATGCAACCAGCGTGTGACGGCCGATCGATGCGCGGCAGAGAGCGGTCATCCACGGACTGGCGGTCCCTGGATGCGACGCCGGAGTGGAGGGATACTTCGAGGATGGATCGTGATGCACTCGCCGACTTCCTGCTCCGACGACGGCGGGAGCTGAAGCCCGCCGACGTGGGGCTCAGCGCCGGTCCCAGACGCCGGACGTCAGGGCTCCGACGAGAAGAGGTCGCCATGCTGGCGGCGATGTCGACCGACTACTACGCACGACTCGAGCAGCGCCGTGGCCCACAGCCGAGCGTGCAGATGCTCGCCGCCCTCGCCAGGGCACTGCGCCTCACTCCCGATGAGCGCGACTATCTCTATCGGATCTCGGGCCACAGCGCACCCGACCGTGCGGCCTTCACCGACTACCTGCCGCCGTCGCTGCTGCGCGTGCTCGACCGGCTGCACGACACACCGGCTTTCGTGGTCTCGGCGATCGACGAGGTGCTCGTGCAGAATGACGCGTCCCGCCCTCTCATTGGCGATGCGACGGGTCGCGCGGGCATGGAACGCAGCGGAATCTACCGCTGGTTCGCGCATCCCGAGACGGAACGCGCACGCTACCCGGTCCGCGATCACGAGCGCCAGGGGCGCACGTTGACGGCATCCCTTCGCGCCGCCCTCGGCGCCTGGGGCCTCACCTCGCGGGCCGCCGACATCGAGAAGGCGCTGCGCGCGGCCAGCCCGGAGTTCGTCGGTTACTGGGAGGACCACGAGGTTCGTCGACGGTTCGAGGATCACAAGGTCCTCGTGCACCCCGAGCTCGGCGAGATCGAGGTCGACTGTCAGGCGCTGATCACGCCTGACGAGTCGTGCGCGCTGATCGTGCTCACGGCGGCGCCGGGCAGCGAGGCTGCAGGAAAGCTCGATCTGCTCCGAGTCCTGGGGACGCAGCGGGTCGGCTCAGCCTGATTTCAGAGCTTCTCGAAGACCAGCGTGGCCTGGATGCGGTCGCCGCCGCCGAAGCCGGTGCTGCCCGACGACGACGTGGTGATCGTGTGCAACCGGTAGCCGAGGGCCGCCTGGGTGTTGATCGCGTACTCGAGCTCGGTGAGGTTGCCCGACCCGGAGCCGAAGAACTTCTCCTTGAGCACGACCTGCAGCACCACGTAGCTCATGCCCTGCGCGGCCGGGCGCGGCTGCGCACCGGCGACGGCTTCCGCCTGCGCGCGTTCGATGAACCCGCCGATTCCGGGTTCGGGAGCGGCGGCAGGCTGAACGTTCTCGGTCCAGTTCTGTCCGTCCCACCAGCGCTGAGTTCCGGTGCCGTCGTCGTACCAACCGGCCTGAGTTGTGCTCACAGGTGTCTCTTCTCGCTTCGATTCGCCATGATCCTCAACGTCATGAGCTGATCGATTGTATGGCCTGGCATCCTCACGCGCGGCGGGTGAGCCGCGGTACCCAGCACGGCACGCGACGGCGGTACTCGTCGAACTCGGCACCGAAGCGGCTCTCGAGATCGGCTTCTTCCTGTGGCCTCACGAGCGTGTTCCAGATCAGCGAACCGCACAGGGCATAGGCGACGACCAGCCAGGAACCGAGTGCCAGGCCGACGGCGACGCCCTGGGCGATACCGGCCACCGCCATCGGGTTGCGCACGTACCGATAAGGCCCGGTTATCACGAGGCGGCGGGCCATGTGCGCCGGAAGCGGCGTTCCCTCGCCGACGACGAGCACCGACACGGCAGAGCGGATTCCGAGAGCGGATGCCGAGATGAACAGCAGTCCGCCCGCGACCCGCACGGGCACCGGGACGTCCATGCGCAGCATCCATCTCGCCTCGACAGCGGCGATGCCGACCGGCAGCACACCCAGGAACAGCACCCAGAACAGCAGCATCTGGCGTACGGTCCGCGCGGCGAGGCGCGCGCGCCCCTCGTTGCGGGCGGTCCGGAACGCGAATGGACCTCTGACGATCCACTCGACCGGTGCGCGACCGCAGACGATCACGATGCCCGCGGCCACGCTGCCCATCGCGGAGAGTGCCATGAGCAGCGCACCCCAGCCGGCCAGAGTCGTGGCCGTCGAGTACACGGCCATCCCCGCCGCGACCAGCACCGTCCAGGGGACGGCGATCCACACCGCCTGACGGATGCCCCAGGCCACCAGAGCCGAGGCGAGCACGAACAGCGGGATGTCGCCGATCGCGATCACCCCTGCCGGAAGGTCGCCGAGCGTCGCGAGCCGCGCCGCATCAGTCGTGAAGACGGCGATCCACCAGAGCGCCCCGGCGAGCGCCTGGAACCCGAAGTACGCCCGTGCCGTGCGTGGCGTGACCCTGATTCCGGCGACCGTGATCCGGTCGATCTCAGGACTCCTCGTGCGTCGCCGGATCGGCGTCGAACAGCCGCCCGTCCGCCCGCCCGAGTGCGGTGATGGCATCCACCTCGGCCGCGTCGAGCACGACGGCACCCGCGGCGAGGTTCGCGGCCTGGTGCTCCGCCGAAGACGCCTTCGGGATCGCCACGGTCTCGCGCGCGACGTGCCAGGCGAGCACCGTCTGGGCAGGGGTGATCCCGTGCGCGGCCGCGACCTGGGCGATCACCGGCTCCGAGAGCAGGGCGGCCGCCCTTCCGATCGGACTCCACGCCTCGGTGATGATGCCCCGCTCACGGTGATACGCCAGCTGCTCGCTCTGCGGGAAGTACGGGTGCACTTCGATCTGGTTCACGACCGGACGGACACCGGTCTCGCTCTCGATGCGCTCCAGATGCTCGGGGAGGAAGTTGGAGACCCCGATGTGACGCACCACCCCGCGCTGCTGCGCGTCGACGAGCGCTTCCCATGCCTGCACGTACTCTCCCTGAGAGGGATTCGGCCAGTGGATCAGATGCAGGTCGATCGCATCGACGCCGAGCCGTGATCGGCTCTCCTCGATGCTGATGCGGGCCTTCGACGAGCTGTGGTGCCGGCCCGGGAGCTTGCTCGTCACGACGATCTCGCTGCGATCGACCCCTGACGCGGCGATTCCGCGGCCGACGGAGCCCTCGTTCTCGTAGTTGAACGCCGAGTCGATCAGGCGGTATCCGGCGCCGATCGCGGCAGCGACGGCATCCGCTCCCTCGTCGCCCCAGAGCGCGTACGTTCCGAATCCGACGGCGGGCAGGGAGAAGCCGTTGTGGGCGGTGAACCGGGGAAGTGCTGTCATGCCGTCAGCGTACGCTGGAGCCATGACGGCAGGGGAGAACGCGACGGCGGGTGACCGCATTCCTGATGAGGACTCCCGCTGTCCGTGCGGATCCGGTGACGTCTACGGCGGATGCTGCGGGCCGCTGCACCGCGGTGCAGCGGCGCCGACGGCCGAGCGTCTCATGCGATCGCGGTACACCGCGTTCGCGATCGAAGACGCTCGCTACCTGCATGTCTCATGGCATCCGTCCACCCGGCCGCGCTCGATCGAGTTCGAGCCCGGCCTGCAATGGCGCCGGCTCGCGATCGTCGACCGGGTCGCGGGTGGCCCGTTCGATGACGAAGGCGTGGTCGAGTTCGAGGCGTACTGGCATCAGGACGGCGCCCGGGGTTCGCTGCGCGAGCGCAGTCGTTTCGTGCGCGAAGACCGTCGCTGGCTCTATCTGGATGGCGAGGTGCAGTGATGCTCGGCATCCCGCACCGGCTAGATTTGACAGTGTGAACGCCTCCCCGGAACACCAGCGCATCCTGCTCGACGTCGCCGATCTCGATCGGCGCATCCTCCAGGCGGAGCGTGCACGCACCAAGCCCGTGCAGGGCCCCCGCATCACCGAGCTCGTCGCTGTCCGCCAGGACCAGTTGCGTGAGCTCACCGCCCTCACCGGAACCCGGGACGATGTCCGCATCGAGCTCTCGCGTCTGGAGTCCGACGTGAAGCTCGTCGAGCAGCGGCGAGCGCGCGACGCCGAGCGTCTGGCGACCGCGACCAACTCGAAGGAAGCACAGGCGCTCGAGCACGAGCTCGACAGCCTGGCCAGGCGTCAGAGCGACCTCGAGGACGCCGAACTCGACGTGATGGGGCGCCTCGAGGAGGCAGAAGCCGCCGTGGCCGCGCAGCAGGCGCTGCTCGACGCCACGACCGCCGAGGGCTCGACGCTCACGACTCAGGCGAAGGCCGACGTCGCCTCGGCCACCGAGCTCGGTGCTCAGCTCGCGCGCGATCGTGCGGCCGTGACCGAAGCGCTCCCCGCAGCGCTGCTCGCCGAGTACACCCGTCGTGCAGGCAACAGCGCCGGCGCAGCGCTCCTCACCCGCGGCACCTGCGAGGGCTGCAACATGATGCTTCCGGGCACCGACCTCAACGACATCCGTCGTGCTCCCGAAGACGCCGTCGTCTCGTGCCCCGAGTGCGGATGCATCCTCGTGCGCACCGAGGAGTCCGGGCTGTCATGAGCATGCCCCGCTCACGACAGCGGTGACCTCGCGACATAGCGCCGAGAGCCGCATCGCGCTGATCGCGGTCGGCAGGTCCGGCTACCTCGCGGTCGATCTCGACGACGGCGGCGGCGAGGGCGCTCGGCGCGCCCTCTCCGCGAGCGAACTGGCCACTTTCGTCGCGGCCCGCGAGCGCGAAGCGGCGCCTCGCTGGGTGATCCGCAGCGCCCGTGACGTGTACCCCGCGCTGCTCGACGCCGGAGTGCTCATCGGTCGCGCGCACGATCTGCTTCTCTGCCACGCGATCCTCCGTGACACCGACAAGGTCGCCAGGCCTCTGGCGCCGTCGGAATGGTGGGTACGTCGCGAGCCGACCGCGGAGGCGCCTGCGCTCTTCGACGTCGCCGAGGAACGGGCCCCCGATGATCCTGTCGCGGAGATGCTCGCGCAGTACCGCGAGCAGCGACGGGTGATCGCAGACAGTAAAGACGGACGTCTGGCCCTCCTGTGCGCGGCGGAGTCCGCGGGCGGCTTGATCGCGGAGGAGATGCGGGCCGCAGGGCTGCCCTGGAACGAGGCCGTTCACGACCAGATCCTCACCGAGATCCTCGGAACTCGCCCGGTCGCCGGTGGTCTGCCGAGCCGGATGTCCGCCCAGGCCGAGCGGGTGCGCTCGATCCTCGGCGACGCCTCCGTGAACCTCGAGAGCCAGCCGAAGCTCCTACGGGCCCTGCACCGCGTGGGCGTGCAGGTCGAGTCCACGAGCAAGTGGGAATTGTCAGAGCACAGCCACGCGGTGGTCGAGCCTCTCCTCGCGTACAAGAAGCTCTCACGTCTGCTCAGCGCGAACGGGTGGGCATGGCTGACGGAGTGGGTCCATGACGGCAGGTTCCGGCCCGTCTACATACCGGGTGGAGTCGTCACGGGCCGATGGGCCTCAGCAGGCGGTGGTGCCCTGCAGCTTCCTCGGAACCTGCGTACGGCGGTGCGGGCTGATCCGGGCTGGACGCTGGTCGTCGCCGACGTCGCGCAACTGGAGCCGCGGATGCTCGCCGCGATGGCGGGGGATCGCGCGATGGCGCGCGCGGCCCAGGGTGCCGACCTCTATGCGGGGGTCGTCGAGTCCGGCGCGGTCGCCACGCGTGAAGAGGCGAAGTACGCGGTGCTCGGTGCGATGTACGGTGCCACCACGGGTGACAGCGGGCGACTCGTACCGCGGCTGCGGAAGGTGTACCCCCGCGCGATGGCTCTCGTCGACAAGGCGGCCAGGTTCGGTGAGGACGGGGGAGTGGTCTCCACCTGGCTGGGCCGGTCGTCTCCGAGGCCGTCCGAGGAATGGTCACGCATGCAGGCGGGCGCGACGGGTGCAGACGCCGATCCGGCGGACGTGGCGGTCGCCCGCCGGCGAGCGCGCGACTGGGGGCGGTTCACGCGCAACTTCGTCGTGCAGGGGACCGCAGCCGAATGGTCACTGATCTGGCTCGCCGAGATCAGGCATCGGCTGCGGCAGTTTCCCGAGTCTGCGGTTCCGGCACCGGCATCCGCGGCGTTCTCCCGGCATCCTCACCTCGCTTTCTTCCTGCATGACGAGGTGATCCTGCATGTTCCGCTGGAGCAAGCGGATGCTGCGGCCGACGCGGTGCGAGAGGCGGCGGCCGTGGCGACCCGACGGCTGTTCGGCTCGTTCCCGATCGATGTGCCGCTGGATCTGCGCATCGCGGAGTCGGCGGAGAAGTGAGCGTCGTGCGCGCCGAACACCTGCGGCTGGCCCCCCGGTAGACTGGACGGGCGAATGGGTCGACTGGACGGTCGCGTGGCGGGCAACCGCACCGAGGAACGTCCGGGCTCCTCAGGGCAGGACGGTGGGTAACGCCCACCCGGAGCAATCCGCGAGAAAGTGCCACAGAGAGCAGACCGCCCCGCAAGGGGTAAGGGTGAAAGGGTGGTGTAAGAGACCACCGGGGGCCGTGGTGACACGGTCCGCCAGGTAAACCTCGTCCGGAGCAAGGTCAGACAGAGGATGTTGACGCGGCTCGCCGAGTCCTCGGGTAGACCGCTAGAGTGCCACGGCAACGTGTCGCCGAGAGAGATGGCCGTCGAAGGGGCGAAGAACCCCGGAACAGAACCCGGCGTACAGGTCGGCCCATTCGCACCCCCCTACTGGATTCATCGCCGCACGCGCGGTAGCGTTCGTCAATGTCGTATCGCGCAGTGGTCGGGTCGGCACTTCTCGCTGCCCTCGTCGCCGTCGTGCTCACCGGATGCACGGCCCCGGAGCCGAAGCCCACCGAGACGCCAGCGGCGGTTCAACCGTCGCCGGAACCGAGCGTCGACCCCGCGCTTGCTGCGGAGCCGGAGCCTGTCGACACCGGCTCCATCGACGGTGCTGAGGGAGAAGCCGTCTTCTACGACGACGCACTCGTCGGTTACGTGGTCACGTACGGCGACATCATAAGCGCGATCGAGCAGCGCTTCGGCGTCGCCCGGCTGGCTTCGCTCAACGGCATCGCCCCGGAGACGATCGGGCCGGGGGATCGTCTTCTTCTGCGAAGGGGCGCCAAGGTTCCCGACAGCAGCGGATGCATCGAGCGGTCGGGGCTGGGGTTCTTGTACGGCAACGGCGACGATGGGCATCGGGTGTTCTGGATCGGCCCCGAACTGGTGGATCGCGGATCCAGAGACACCGCCGACGGGACCGTCGCGAGGGACTCTGCCGGACGCATCATGTCGTACACGGTCGCAGACGGCGACGGTGAGATCGCGATCGGCGACCGATTCTGTCTGGAGCCGCAATCGTTCATGGAGTACAGCGGCCTGGAGTGGGTTCTCCAGCCCGGCGACGTGCTGGTGCTGGCAGTGGATCCCGCCGACCTGTTCGTAGCCAAGCAGTAGCAGAGCCGGTATGGCGAAGGCCCCGCGTTCCCGGAGGAACACGGGGCCCGAGAGGTTTCGGATGCCTGCGGCTCAGTCGCCGGCGAGGGATGCCGCGCCGATGATCCCCGAGTTGTTGCGATGGATCGCGGGGACGATCGGAGTCTTGAGCTCGAGCAGCGGAAGGAAGTCGCCCGCGTTCTTCGACACGCCGCCGCCGACGACGAACAGATCCGGGCTGAAGAGGAACTCGATGTGCGAGTAGAAGGCCTGGAGGCGCTCGGCCCATGCCTCCCAGCTGAGGCCCTCGCGTTCGCGGGCAGAGGTCGCGGCCCACTTCTCCACCGAGTCGAACTCGCGGAAGTTCAGATGTCCGAGTTCGGAGTTGGGGACGAGCACGCCGTCGTAGAGAAGGGCGGATCCGATGCCGGTGCCGAGCGTGGTGAGCAGGGTGAGCCCGATGACGTCGCGGGCCGCTCCGTGGCGCGCCTCGGCGACGCCCGCGGCGTCTGCATCGTTGACGAAGACGATGTTGCGGCCCAAGCCGTCGCGGAAGAAGCGCTCGGCGTCGAAGTCGAGCCATTCCTTGGAGACATTGGCCGCAGAGAGCGTCTTGCCCCGCTTGACGATCGCGGGGAAGGCGACACCGAGGGGAAGAGTGGACTCGTGCACGTCGAGCGTGCGAAGCACCGTCTGGACGGCTGTCAGCACGTCCTGGGGCGATGCGCCCTCAGGAGTGGGGACGCGAACGCGGTCGGACGCCATGGTCCCGTGCTCGAGGTCGACGATTCCTGCCTTGATACCCGTGCCGCCGATGTCGACGCCGATCGCTTTTGCCATGGTCGCTAGCTTAGCGACAGGCGTCAGCGCCAGTAGGATCGATGACATCACGGGAAGAAGGAGCGCTGATGTCGACTGGCGATGAGAAGTACTGGTACAACCTGGCCACCGGACAGGTCGAGTTCGGCATGATCTCGCCGTCGGTCGACCGCGTAGGGCCCTTCGACACCGAGGCGGAGGCGGCGAACGCGCCGGCGCTGCTGCGGGAACGCGCCCGCGCGTGGGCGGACGAGGATGCGGCCGAAGACGCCGCCAAGAGCCAGGACGCAGAGTAGCAATGGACAAGCAGCGGGATTTCGTGCTCCGCACGATCGAGGAGCGGGGCGTCAAGTTCGTCCGCCTCTGGTTCACCGATGTGATCGGAACCCTCAAATCGGTGGCCATCGCGCCTGCCGAGGTCGAAGGCGCATTCGCCGAGGGCATCGGCTTCGACGGATCGGCCATCGAGGGACTGACCCGCAGCTACGAGTCCGACCTGTTGGCGCAGCCCGATCCCACGACCTTCCAGATCCTGCCGTGGCGGGGTGAGATCGACCCGACCGCGCGCATGTTCTGCGACATCACGACGCCCGACGGGCGCCCTGCGGTCTCCGACCCGCGGCACGTGCTCAAGCGCACCCTGGCCAAGGCAGCCGACGCGGGCTTCACGTTCTACACGCATCCCGAGATCGAGTTCTATCTGCTCAAGTCCTCGTCGTTCGGTCCGGAAGGACCGGTTCCGGTCGACTCCGCCGGATACTTCGACAACGTCCCCGGCGGCACGGCGCACGACTTCCGCCGGCGCTCGGTGCGGATGCTGGAGGACCTCGGCATCTCGGTCGAGTTCAGCCACCACGAAGGCGGCCCCGGCCAGAACGAGATCGACCTTCGCTACGCCGACGCGCTGACGATGGCCGACAACGTCATGACCTTCCGCACCGTGATCAAGGAAGTGGCGATCGAGCAGGGCGTCTACGCGACGTTCATGCCGAAGCCGCTCAGCGGACACCCCGGCAGCGGCATGCACACCCACATGTCGCTGTTCGAGGGTGAGCGCAACGCGTTCTACGAGGAGGGCGCGAAGTATCAGCTCTCCAAGACCGGACGTCACTTCATCGCCGGCCTGCTCAAGCACGCCAACGAGATCGCGGCGGTGACCAACCAGTTCGTGAACTCGTACAAGCGCCTGTGGGGCGGCGACGAGGCGCCCAGCTTCGTCACGTGGGGTCACAACAACCGTTCGGCTCTCGTGCGCGTGCCCATGTACAAGCCCAATAAGGGCGGTTCGACTCGTGTCGAGTACCGCGCCCTCGACTCTGCTGTGAACCCGTACCTGGCGTACGCGCTCATGCTGGCCGCGGGCCTGAAGGGCATCGAAGAAGGCTACGAGCTGCCGCCCGAGTCCGAGGACAACGTGTGGCAGATGACCGACGCCGAGCGCCGCGCGCTCGGGTACTCGGCACTTCCCGCAAGCCTCGATCACGCGCTGGAGTACATGGAGAACTCCGAGCTCGTCGCCGAGACGCTGGGCGAGTCGGTCTTCAACTACGTCCTGCGCAACAAGCGCATGGAGTGGGAGGCCTATCGCGGTCAGGTCACGCCGCTGGAGCTGAAGAACAACCTCGAGCTCCTCTGAGGCGCGCATGGCCCGTTCGGACGAATCCGTCTCGCTCTCTGCCCTGGCGAGGCTCGGCTTCGCAGAACTGAGCGAGGCAGCCTCTTCGCTCGACGAGTTGGCCGCTCTGCTCGGCCTCGACAGAGCCGCTCTGCTCGACGGCGCGCAGGCAGCCGACCCGGATGCCGCGGTCGAGGGCATGCTGCGGGTGGCTCGGCGCGACGCTGCGCCCCTGAAGACGCTGTTCGTCCAAGCTGACTCGCGTCGCCGGGCCTGGCGCGTGTTCGGCGCGTCTCAGGGACTGGGCGGCTTCTTCCTGCGGCATCCGTCCGAGTTGTCGGTGTTGGCGACATCTGCCGAGCGGTTGCCGTCGGCAGATGAGCTGCGCTCGAGGCTGCTCGAGGCGATCGGCGCTCGAGAGGGGTTCGCGGCATCGGCGGGTGATGACGCGCTCGTGGCTCTGCGTGTCGCGTACCGGCGAGAGCTCGCGGGAATCGCCGCGTTCGATCTGAGTCACGCGAGCGCGGTCGACATCGTCGGCGACGTGGCGGCGGCGCTTGCCGATATCGCCGGAGCAGCTCTGGAAGCGTCTCTCGCAGTCGCGCGCACTCAGGTTCGCGGGGCGTTCGGCGATGAGGAGATCGCTGCGACCCAGCTGGCGATCATCGGGATGGGCAAGGCGGGCGCCCGAGAACTGAACTACGTGAGCGACGTCGACGTGATCTTCGTCGGCGGCACCTCGGACGAAGAGGTGGTGTCCGAGGCCCGCGCGATCGACGTCGCGACACGCCTCGCCCGCGAGACCATGCGCGGACTGAGCGGCATCGAAGCCGAGCCGCCGCTGTGGGAGGTCGACGCCGCTCTGCGGCCGGAGGGCAAGCAGGGTGCTCTGGTCCGCTCTCTCGCCTCGCATCTCGCCTACTACGACCGTTGGGCGAAGAGCTGGGAGTTCCAGGCGCTGCTGAAGGCGCGGCCCCTGGCCGGAGACGCCGCGCTCGGCGCGGCCTACATCGAAGCCGTGCAGCCGAAGGTGTGGTCGAGCGCGGCGCGCGAGAACTTCGTCGACAGCGTGCAACGGATGCGCGAGCGGGTGATGGAGCACATCGACCCCGATGACGCGCCGTATCAGCTCAAGCTCGGTGCCGGTGGCCTGCGTGACATCGAGTTCACGGTCCAGCTGTTGCAGCTCGTCCACGGCCTCACCGATCCGACGATCCGCACGCGCGGGACGCTCGAGAGCATCGACGCGCTGGTCGAGGGCGGCTACATCGGGCGGGTCGAGGCGGCGACCTTCGCAGACGACTACCGCGTGCTCCGCCTCATGGAGCACCGCCTGCAGCTGCGCGAGCTGAGCCGCACCCACTTGATGCCGCGGACGCCCGCCGGACTCCGAGTGCTCGCACGCAGCACGGCTCTGGCCGAATCCGGCGAGGCCGTGTGGCAGCGCTGGGAGAGCGTGCGCAGGGAAGTCCGCGAGATCCACATCCGGCTGTTCTACCGTCCGCTGCTGAGCGCGGTGGCCGCGCTGCCCGAAGACGAGCGCACGCTGTCGACCGCGCAGGCGCACGACCGCCTCGCCGCCATCGGCTTCCGCGACCCGACCGGTGCGCTGCGGCACATCGGCGCGCTGACCACGGGCCTCAGCCGCAAGGCGACGATCCAGCGCCATCTCATGCCGATCATGGTGCGCTGGTTCGCCGACGGGAGCGATCCCGACTACGCGCTGATCGCCTTCCGGAGGATCAGCGAACGGCTCGGCGACACTCCGTGGTTCCTGCGGATGCTGCGCGACTCGTCCGGCGCGGCAGAGAGCCTGACCCGCCTGCTGTCGTCGTCGCGGTACGTCGGCGAGCTCATGGAGTGGATCCCCGAATCGGTCGCCTGGCTGGACAGCACCGAACTGCTCCGTCCTCGCAGCCGCGCGGCGATCGACGAAGAGGCGCGGGCGATCCAGACCAGGCACGACACCGTGGTCGGCGCCCTGCGCGCCGTGCGGGCGCTGCGCCGACGCGAATTGCTGCGGACGGCCATGGGAGCCGTGCTCGACGTGCTCACGATCGAGGAGGTCGCGACCTCACTCACCGAGATCACCGACGCCACGATCCAGGCGGCACTGCGGGCGGTCTACCGCGAGGTCGTCCCCCCGGAGGACGGTGCGCTCGACTTCGCCGTGATCGGGATGGGAAGGTTCGGCGGCGCGGAACTGGGATTCGGATCGGATGCCGACATCCTCTTCGTCTACGACGCCAACGGGGTCGACCCTGAACGTGCGCAGAAGCTGTCGATGCAGATCGTCGCCGGCCTGCGCGAGCATCTCGCCGACAACAGAGTTCCCCTCGATCTGGACGCCGACCTCCGCCCTGAAGGGCGCAGCGGTCCTGTCGCCCGTTCGATCGAGGCCTACGCGGAGTACTACCGGCGCTGGTCCCTCTCATGGGAGGCGCAGGCTCTGCTGCGCGCGCGCGGCGTCGCCGGCAGCGCCAAGCTGACGAGCAGGTTCATGGCCCTCGCCGACAGCATCCGCTATCCCGAAGCCGTCGATCTTCAGGGCACTCGGGAGATCAAGCGGATCAAGGCGCGTGTCGAGGGGGAGCGGCTCCCGCAGGGAGCCGACCCGCGTCGTCACCTCAAGCTCGGACCGGGCACGCTCAGCGACGTCGAGTGGCTCGTGCAGCTGCTGCAGCTGCAGCACGCTCACCGCGTGCCCGCGCTGCGCACCACGTCGACCATCGCGGCTCTCGACGCCGCGGTCGAGGCGGATCTCGTTCCGTCGGCCTCCGCCGACCTGCTGCGCGACGCCTGGCGCCTGTCGAGCCGTCTGCGATCGGCCATCACGCTCTTCACAGGCCAGACGAGCGACGTGCTGCCCACCGAACCGCGACAGCTCGACGCGATCGGCATCCTGCTCGGCTATCCGGAGCGGTCGGCCACCGTGCTCGAGGACGACTACCTCGGCGTCACGCGGCGAGCCAGGAAGGCGTTCGAAGCGCTCTTCTACGGCTGAGCGTTCGGTTTGCGATATCTTCGGCTCTCGCCCAAGCTGTCTCCATGACGATCTCAAGACTCGGCGTGATCTGGAATCCCTCGAAGATCGATGAGGAGCAGCTGCGCGCGGCCGTGGCGGAGTCGATCACCGGCGAGGTCACGTGGTGGGAGACCAGCGAAGACGATCCCGGCCGAGGCATGGCCGCAGCCGCCGTGGAGGAGGGCTGCGAGGTCGTCGTCGCCGTCGGCGGCGATGGAACGGTCAGAGCGGTCGCGGAGGTCTTGGCCGGAACGGATGTCGCACTCGGCATCGTGCCGCAGGGCACGGGCAACCTGCTCGCGCGGAACCTGGGCGTGCCTCTCGACGATCTCAAGGCCGCGCTCGAGCGCGTGCGCGATGGAGAGCCGCGCAAGATCGACATCGGCTGGGTCGAGTTCGGGGGCGAGAAGCGAGCCTTCACCGTCATGGTCGGCTTCGGAGTCGATGCGCAGATGCTCGTGGAGACGAACGACGACCTCAAGGACCGCGCGGGCTGGCTCGCCTACGTCGAGGCGATGGGGCGGGCGCTCTCCGGCACCGAGATGACCGACATCACACTGACGATCGACGATGGCGACGCCCAAGAGGTCCGCGGACACACCATGATCGTCGGCAACTGCGGAATGCTCCAGGGCGGCATCCGCCTTCTTCCCGACGCCGTGCTCGACGATGGTCAGCTCGATCTGCTTCTCGTGAGCGCTGACGGCGCGCTGCAGTGGCTCGACACCGTGAGGTCGGTCGTGTGGGACAACGGCATCCGCCGCGTTCTGGGCGGCACGACCGAGGCCGTGAGCACGGAGTCGACGCGCCACGTCGCCGCGCAGACCGTCTCGGTGACGCTGGAGTCTCCTCAGCAGTTCGAGGTCGACGGCGAGGAGGTCGGCGAGGTCTCGTCCTTCGTGGCCACGGTGCAGCCGATGGCGCTTATCGTGCGATGAGCTCGGGCGGCACGACCTTGCGGTCCTGAGCCGGGAACAGCACCTTCTGCACGATGATGATGATGCTCGCCGCCACGGGGATCGCGACGAGGGCGCCGGCGATGCCGCCCAGCGCTCCGCCGGCCACCGCTGCGATCACGACGAGGGAGCCCGGAACGGCCACGGCCTTGCTCATGATGCGGGGTGAGAGCACGTATGCCTCGATCTGCATGTAGACGAGGTAATAGGCGAACGCGATGATCGCTGTGACCGGGCTCACGACGAGGCAGATCAACGCGTTGATGATCGACGCCGAGAGCGTGCCCACCAGCGGGATCATCGAGCCGATGAAGGCGATGAGCGCGAGGAGCGCCGGTACCGGGGCGCCGATGATCGACAGCATGACCAGGCTCAGCACGCCGTTGACGAGCGCCAGGCTGACCTGGCCGATCACGTAGCGCCCGACCGCGCCAGAGACGTCCTCGACGAGGCTGCTGAAGGTGTCGCGCTGGTAGGCGGGAACGAAGCGGGCCGCCACCTTCTTCATGCTCCGCAGCGAAGCCATGAAGTAGAGCGTCAGGATCAGCACGATCGTGACGCCGGTGAAGCCGCCCGCGATGCCGCTGCCGACGGCGAGCACGCCGCCGCTGATGTTGAGGAGGTTCGTCGGGTCTTTGACGAACGTCAGGGCGGATGCTGCGGCGTCTTCGAAGTTGGCGCCGAACTGGGCGGTGAGGTTCTGGTACCAGTCTGCGTGCTGGATGTCTTCGACCATCTGAGGGCCGTTGTCGATCAGGTTCGTGATCTGGGTCACGAGGATCGGGACGATCGCGAGGATGATGCCCGCGAACAGGAGGAGCACGATCGCGACGACGATCGCCACGGCCCCCGCCCTGGGCATCGAGAAGCGTCGCTCGAGGAAGGTGACGATCGGATCGAGCCCGAGCGCGAGGAACACCGCGAACCCGATGTAGACGAGCACCGTGCCGAGCTGGGTGACGATGCCACCGACGGTCAGCGCGACGAGGACGCCGAGAGCGCCGAGAAGCCCGAAGATGAACGGGTTGATCCGGGCGATCGCCGCGGCGGCCGTCGTCGGCTGCGAGTGCGGACGCGTGCCCTGATAAGGCTGCACCGCGGTCGTCGGTTCAGGCGTGGTGATCGGTCGACGACGTCGCATCGTGCCCCCAGAGTGTCGGATCGGAACTGTCAGTTGAGCAGGCGGGCGCTCCTGAGTCAAGCCGGTTGCACCGCGCGTCGCGTCGGGTGTCTCCCGACACGACGAAGGCCCGCCCCGGATGATCGGGGCGGGCCTTCGTGTGATTCGATCAGACGCCGTAGTACAGCTCGAACTCGAACGGGTGCGGGCGCTGGGCCATCGGAAGGATCTCGTTCTCGTACTTGTACGAGATCCACGTCTCGATGAGCTCCTCGGTGAACACGCCGCCCTCGAGGAGGAAGGCGTGGTCCTCGCGCAGGGCCTCGAGCGAGTCCAGCAGCGAGTTCGGAACCTGAGGGATGTTCTTGGCCTCCTCGGGGGGAAGCTCGTAGAGGTCCTTGTCGACCGGCTCGTGCGGCTCGATGCGGTTCTTGATGCCGTCGAGACCGGCCATGAGCTGGGCGGCGAAGGCGAGGTACGGGTTGCCCGAGGCATCAGGCGCCCGGAACTCGATGCGCTTGGCCTTCGGGTTCGATCCTGTGATCGGGATGCGGATGGCGGCGGAGCGGTTGCCGGCCGAGTAGACCAGGTTGACCGGAGCCTCGAAGCCCTTGACCAGACGGTGGTAGCTGTTCAGGGTCGGGTTGGTGAACGCGAGCAGTGCGGGTGCGTGCGCCAGGATGCCGCCGATGTACCAGCGCGCGATGTCGCTGAGCTGGCCGTATCCGGCCTCGTCGTAGAAGAGCGGCTTGCCTTCGCTCCACAGGGACTGGTGCGTGTGCATGCCCGAGCCGTTGTCGCCGAAGAGCGGCTTCGGCATGAAGGTGGCCGACTTGCCCCAGAGGTCAGCGGTGTTCTTGACGATGTACTTGAACTTCAGGATGTCGTCGGCCGCGTGCACCATGGTGTCGAAGCGGTAGTTGATCTCCTGCTGACCGGCCGTGCCCACTTCGTGGTGCGAGCGCTCGAGGATGAATCCGGCATCGATGAGCTTGAGCGTGATGTCGTCGCGCAGGTCGGCGGTCTTGTCGACGGGGGAGACGGGGAAGTAGCCGCCCTTGTAGGGGGTCTTGTTGCCGAGGTTGCCGCCCTCTTCCTCGCGGCCGGTGTTCCACGCGGCCTCTTCGGAGTCGACCTTGTAGAAGCTCTCGCCGGCGGTGACCGAGTAGCGGACCTCGTCGAAGATGTAGAACTCGGCCTCGGGGGCGAAGAAGGCGGTGTCGGCGATGCCGGTGGACGCGAGGTACTTCTCAGCGTTCTTGGCGACCTGACGCGGGTCCTTCGAGTAGATCTCGCCGGTGCGCGGGTTGTAGATGTCGAAGACCATGACGAGCGTGCTCGCTTCGCGGAACGGGTCGACGTAGGCGGTCGTCACATCCGGGATGAGCTGCATGTCGGACTCGTGGATGCTCGCGAAGCCGCGGATCGAGGAGCCGTCGAAGAGCTGGCCGTTGACGAAGAAGTCCTCGTCGACCGTCGATGCCGGGATGTTGAAGTGCTGCTGCACGCCAGGGAGATCGGTGAAGCGGATGTCAAGGAACTTGACGTCGTTCTCCTTGATGTAGCTCAGTACCTCGGACGAATCTTTGAACATGGACGACTCCTGTAATGCGGATCGAGGGCTTCACGGCCATTGTGCACAGTACGTGCGAACGATTTCCCCTTGGTGTCCGCTTTGTTTCGAGCATGTTACGCGCCGGTAGGCTGGGAGGGTGACGGATGCTGCGAATTCCTACCCCGGCGAACGACTCGGTCTCCCCGAGCAGGGCCCTGGGAGCATAGCCCGTCCCGGCCGCAGGATCGGCGCACTCGCGATCGACTGGGCCGCCGCGGTGATCATCTCGATCGCGTTCTTCCAGTACGACTCCCTGGCGACGCTGATCGTCTTCGCCGTCGTGCAGATCCTCTTCATCCCGACTGCCGGCGGCAGTCCGGGGCACCGGATCCTGGGCATGCGCGTGGTGCTGTTCTCGGGCCCGGGGTGGGTGGGACTGTGGCGCCCGCTCGTGCGGACGCTTCTGCTCGTGCTCGTGATCCCGGCCGTCGTGTGGGATCCGGATCAGCGCGGTCTGCATGACAAGGTCGCGGGCCTGGTGCTGATCCGGGCCTGATCCGCTTCGGGAGCCGACCGTCTATGCGGTCTCGGAGCCTGCTGGGGTGTCTTTGCCGCGATTGCGGCGGCGAGCATCGCGGGGGGCCTTGCCGCCGACGAAAGAGCGAGCGGGGTCGACGACGTATCCCTGTCGCAGTGCTTCACGTCCGATCAGCATCCGAAATCCCATCTCGTCCCGATTGCTGAGCGTGACCTCGGCCAGCACCTCGCGGTCATACAGGCGGATGAGGAGCTCGACGACGAAACGCGTCTGCGCGTGGCCCGAGGAGCTCCGCACGGCTCGGCGATCGTGCACAGGGCACTCGACCTCGATGGCGTCGTCCTGGCTGTGCTGCCACGGCTTCACCCAGAAGCGCACCCAGTTCTCGCCGTCGCGTTCGAACTCGCGAATGCCGAAAGCATGAAGTGAGGAGGTCCGCGCACCGGTGTCGATCTTCGCTTTCAGCCAGTCGACGCCGAGATCGGGCAGGCTCACCCATTCTCGCCACCCGATAAGAGTGTTTGAATGGGATGTCTTACTCACCCGTACATCCTGGCAGGAATTCTTTGTGAAGATCGCAGTGCTGTCCCGTGCGCCCCAGGCGTACTCCACTCAACGACTGCGCTCTGCCGCCCTGCAGCGCGGACACAACGTGAAGGTGCTGAACACCCTGCGCTTCGCGATCGATCTCACCGCCGATGCGCCAGATCTGCACTACCGGGGCCGCCAGCTCAGCGACTACGACGCGATCCTGCCGCGTATCGGCAACTCGATCACGTACTTCGGCACGGCTGTGGTCCGGCAGTTCGAGCAGATGGACGTGTACACGCCCAACACCGCGAACGGCATCTCGAGCGCGCGTGACAAGCTGCGCGCGAATCAGATCCTGTCGCGGCACAACATCGCGATGCCGCCGACCGCGTTCGTGCGCAACCGCGCCGACGTGCGGCCTGCGATCGAGCGCGTGGGCGGCGCGCCGGTCGTCATCAAGCTGCTCGAGGGCACGCAGGGGATCGGCGTCATCCTCGCTCCCCAGGTCAAGGTCGCCGAGGCGATCATCGAGACGTTGCACTCGACCAAGCAGAACGTGCTGATCCAGAAGTTCATCGCGGAGAGCCGCGGACGCGACATCCGTGCGCTGGTCGTCGGCGACCGGGTCGTCGCCGCGATGCGGCGTTCGGCAGCAGGAGACGAGTTCCGCTCGAACGTGCACCGCGGCGGCTCGGTCGCGGCCGTCACGCTCGACCCCGTATACGAGCAGACAGCCGTCCGAGCCGCGCAGATCATGGGCCTGCGAGTGGCGGGCGTCGACATGCTCGAAGGCGAGGACGGCCCGCTGGTCATGGAGGTCAACTCCTCGCCGGGCCTGCAGGGCATCGAGCAGGCGACGGGACTCGACGTCGCCGGCGCGATCGTGGACTACATCGCCAACCAGGTGAACTTCCCCGAGATCGACGTGCGCCAGCGCCTCAGCGTCTCGACGGGCTACGGCGTGGCCGAGCTCGTGATCCACGCGGGAGCCGAGCAGGTGGGAAAGCAGCTCGGTGATCTCGGCCTGTGGGATCGGGACATCACGGTGCTCACCCTGCATCGAGGCGTCACCGTCATCCCGAACCCGCGCAAGCACGTCCTGCTTCAGGACGAGGATCGGCTGCTCTGCTTCGGCAAGCTCGACGAGATGCGCTCGATGATCCCGGAGCGCCGTCGGCGCCGTGCCAAGGTGCGACGGCTCCCGAAGGAGTTCCTCGCGGACTGACAGAAGAAGGGCCGCTCTCGGAGGAGAGCGGCCCTTCTTCGTGGTCCCTGTCGATGGATCAGCGTGGACGCTGCGAACGCACCTTCGTCGGGTCGATGCCCTTCGGGATCGGCAGCGAGGAGATCGACTGCGAGACCGAGTCGATGCGGCGGATGACAGCAGCCATCGTGGTCTTGTCGATGGCCTTGGGAAGCTTCTTGATCGTCTTGGCGAGGTCCGCGATCGAGACGTCGTCGTCGCCGTGGCCCACGTACAGCACTGTCACGGGCACACCGTGCGCGACGCGTGCCGCCTTGCTGCGCTCGTCGTTGACCAGGCGGGTGAGGCGACCGCGGGAACCTTCGCCGACGACCACGACGCCGCCGCGACCGACAGTGCGATAGACCGCGTCCTGCGTCTTCGGGTTGATGCCTACCGGCGCCTCGGAGGCCTGCCAGTTGCGGCCGAGGCTCGTGCTCAGCACATGACCGGTGGCGCCGGGCATCCCGTCGATCTTCTGGTACATCGCCGACGTCGAGAGCCGCGTCATCAGGAACATCGAGGCGAGCACGCCGAGCATGAGACCCGAGATGCTCCACAGGACCATGGTCCAGACGTTCACCGGGGGGATGAAGGCCCCGACGAGCAGGCCGATCAGCACGCCGCCGATGATGATGGCGATCTGCGCCCAGGGGAGCCAGGGGTAGATCTCGCGGGTGAACGTGAAGAGGGACTTGATCTGGGAGAAGAACCCAGGACGCTTCTCAGGTTCAGACGTACGGTTTGCCATGTATACCAGCCTACCGATTCCGGCATGCCTGCGATGTCCCGTTCGCGTCGGGCGGATTCGACTCCTCCTGCACATTTCGGCTTTCATGCGAATCGCTCCACATCCGCGGCTTTCCGGCCCCGCGAAGGCTGCCGATGCGCTGTCATAGGGGCATGACCTCAGAGACGGAAGGCGGCACCGCACTGGTGCCGGGCGCCCACCGCACCATCCGTGTGCTCGGCGCCGACGAAGGGCCGTTCCGCGGGGCTCTCGTCACGGCAGGGGAGGCCATCGCCGTGATGACGGACGCCGACGATCTCAGCGGGTGGGCCGGGTGGAGCTATGCGGGCAGCGACCATGTCGCCGGTCCTCTCGATCTCGTGCGCCGCGCTGATGGTCACGGCGTCCTGTTGCCGTGGTGCACCGAGACCGTCGACGCGTTCCTGGGGAGACGCGCCGCGATCGGGGCACCGCTCACCGCCGGAGAGGCGAGCACTCTCGTCGTGAGCCTGATCCGGGGAGTCGGTGAGGTTGTCGATGAGGGCGATCATGGGTGCTGGTGGCTCACCGACGGTGGCCGGCCGGTGTTCGTGATCGGCGAAGGCGACGACGTGCGAGATGCGGCTGCCGCGGTCGTCGACCGGGTTCACCGCGAAGGGAGCGACCGGGCGCTGGGGCGCCTGCTCGCCGCGGTGCGTGACGGACTGCGGGACGGCAGGGACCGACCGCGCATGTCGCCGATGCAGCTCGAGCGCTGGGAAGCCGAGCTGTTCGAGATCGCCGCGCCGCGGGCGCTCGACACTGCGATGCACGCCCCCGAGCGCGTGCGCGGTATCGAGATGCTCCGCGAGGGCGGCATACGTCCGCCGACGACCCGCCGCGCGTCGCGGAGCTCTGCGCGACAAGGCGTCTTCGGTGCGAGGCTGCGGCCGGCGGTGGCGGACGCGGCCGAGCGCGTGCATCGCGCGGGAAGCGCTCTGTCGGCTCGATTCCGACGGCGGGAGCGCGATCTCGCCCGCACGGCGTCGGGCACCGCCTCACCTCCGGCCCGTCGCAAGATCATGATCGCGGGGGCCTGCGCGGTCGTGGTGATCGCGGGAGGACTGCTGTGGCCGGGGGGAGCCACAGGGGAAGCCGCATCCTCAGCCGCGCCGTCGAGGAGTCCGGCGTCGGACGAGGGCCCGAACCCCACCGGATCGTCCGCGAACCCGAACGCGGACGACCCGGCGGAGTCACCGAGACCACCCGACCCACGGGGAACGTCTGACGATCCTGTGGCGGCGGCGACAGCACTGCTCGAGGAGATCGCGTCGTGCGCGGGTCGGGGCGACACCACGTGCGAGGGCGCGGTGGCGAGTGGGGCAGCGGGAATCGTCGACGCCCTGGGTGAGGCCTCGGAGTCGGATGCTCCCGCTACCGAGCTCGTCGACGCCTATGGTGACATCGCGGTGATCCGTCTCTCACCTGCGTCGGGAACCGCGGAGGAGACGGCAGGCGAACTCATGCTGGTGCTCGTGCGACTGGCAGAGAAATGGCTGGTCCGCGACGTCTACGGCGTCGCGGACCAGCCAGGGTGATCGTGTGATCAGGCTCCGAGAACGGCTGCGAAGTTCGCACCCTCGAGGCGGGCCTTGATGGCCCCCAGGAAGCGTGCGGCATCGGCGCCGTCGATGATGCGGTGATCGTACGAGATCGCGAGGTACACGTACGAGCGCACGGCGATCGCATCCGCGCCGTCGACAGTCACCACTCCGGGGCGCTTGAACACCGTGCCGGTGCCGAGGATCGCGGACTGCGGCAGGAACACGAGCGGCGTGTCGAACAGTGCACCGCGCGAGCCCGTGTTGGTCACCGTGAACGTGCCGCCGGCCAGCTCGTCTGGCTTCAGCTTGTTGTCACGCGTCCGGGCGGCGAGATCGGCGATCTCGTGCGCCAGCTGAGCGAGGTTCTTGCTCGCGGCGTCGCGGACGACGGGTGTGAGCAGGCCGCGCTCGGTGTCGACGGCGATCGAGATGTTCTCCGACGCCGGGTACACGATGCTGTCGCCGTCGACCGTCGAGTTGATGATCGGGAACGCCTGCAGCGCCTCAGCAGCAGCCAGCGTGAAGAACGGAAGGAACGACAGCTTGTCGCCCGTCTTCTGCTGGAACGAGACCTTCACGCTGTCGCGGTAGGCCGCCAGAGCAGTGACATCGACCTCGACGAACGTGGTCAGCTGGGCGGTCTGCTGCATGGAGGCGACAGCGCGCTCCGCGACCACCTTGCGCAGACGCGACATCTTCTGGGTCGTGCCGCGCAACGGCGAGACCTCGAGAGCCGGGGCGGCTGCAGCGGGTGCCGCAGCCGCAGGAGCGGCCACGGTCGCAGCGGCGTTCAGCACGTCTTCCTTGCGGATGCGTCCACCGACTCCGGTGCCCTTGACGGTGGCGAGATCGACACCCTGCTGGGTCGCCAGGCGGCGCACCAGCGGCGTGACATACAGATTGTCGTTCTCTTCCGCGGCGGCCGGGGCTGCCGGAGCAGCGGCGGGCGCCGGGGCAGCAGCAGCGGGTGCGGGCGAAGCGGCAGGTGCAGGTGCAGCGGCAGGAGCAGGTGCAGCGGCAGGAGCAGCCGTGGGTGCCGGAGCGGCAGAGGGCGCCGGCTCGGCAGCGGGTGCGGGTGCCGGGGCAGCAGCGGGAGCCGTTCCGGAGCCGACACGTGCGAGGACGGCGCCGACGGCGACGGTCTCGTCTTCTCCCGCGACGATCTCCTGAAGGACGCCGGCCACGGGGGAGGGGATCTCGGTGTCGACCTTGTCGGTCGAGATCTCCAGCAGAGCCTCGTCGACGGCGACGGTGTCACCCACCTGCTTGAGCCAGCGGGTCACGGTGCCCTCCGTCACGCTCTCACCGAGCTCGGGGAGCACGATGTCGGTCGCGTCGCCAGCGGGTGCTGCGGCCTGAGCGGCATCTGCGGCCGGAGCGGCCTCGGGTGTTGCCTCAGCCGGGGCCTCGGCTGCCGGGGCGGCAGGCTCGGGGGCGGCCTCCGCTGCCGGGGCAGCGGCCGCGGGGGCATCCGCAGCGGGCGCGGCACTGCTGCCATCGCCGATGCGGGCGAGCAGAGCGCCGACCTCGACGGTCTCGTCCTCGGCGACCAGGATCTCCTCGATCACACCGGTGACGGGCGACGGGATCTCGGTGTCGACCTTGTCGGTCGAGATCTCGAGCAGGCCCTCGTCCGCCTGCACTGTGTCACCGACCTGCTTCAGCCAGCGGGTGACCGTACCCTCTGTGACGCTCTCACCGAGAGCGGGGAGGACCACGGATGTGCTCATGACGGAGTCTCCTTCAAGATGTTGTATGACGCGTGTCTAGCTTAGTGAACTGCGCACCGATTGGTGCTCAGAGGGCGTGAAGCGGCTTTCCGGCCAGCGCCAGGAAGGCCTCGCCGAGCGCTTCGCTCTGGGTGGGGTGTGCGTGGATCAGGGGCGCGATGTCCTCGGGGTGCGCCTCCCACACGACGGCCAACTGGCCCTCGGTGATGAGTTCGCCCACGCGATCGCCGAGCAGGTGGACCCCCAGCACAGGGCCGTCCTTCAGGCGGACCACCTTGACCAGGCCACCGGTGCCGATGATCTCGCTCTTGCCGTTGCCGGCGAGGTTGTACTCGTACGAGGCGACGGCATCCGCTCCATGCGCGGCGACCGCCGATTCCTCGCTGAGGCCCACCGACGCGACCTCTGGACTCGAGTATGTGACCTTCGGGATCTGCGAGTCCGGAATGTTCACCGGCGACAGGCCTGCGATGCGCTCGGCGACCGCGATGCCCTGCTGAAAGCCCCGGTGCGCGAGCTGAAGGCCGGGGACGATGTCGCCCACCGCCCAGACGCCCGGGACGCCGGTGCGGAGATCCTGATCGACCGTCACGAAACCGCGGTCGAGAGCGACGCCTGCCTCTTCGAAGCCGAGGTCGGCGGTGACCGGCCCGCGGCCGACGGCCACGAGCAGGTAATCGGCGGTGAACTCCTTGCCGTCCTCCAGAGTCACGGTGACGGAGTCGTCGTCCTGCACGGCTGAGGCGAACCGGATGCCGAGGGAGTACTGGATGCCGCGACGCCGGAACGCCCGCTCGAGTCCCTTGCTTAGCGCGATGTCCTCATTGGGGACCAGGTGAGGCAGCGCCTCGATGATGGTGACCTCGGCGCCGAAGGATCGCCACACGCTCGCGAACTCGACTCCGATGACTCCGCCGCCGAGGATCAGCACGCGTTCGGGGATCACATCGAGGGCGAGCGCCTGCTCGCTGGTGAGGACCCGTCCGCCGATCTCGAGCCCCGGCAGGGTGCGACTGTACGACCCTGTGGCGAGGACGACATCGGATCCGACGTAGACGTCGTCGCCCACGCTCACCGATCGATCGGTGTTCAGGCGCCCCGTGCCGGCGACGGTGGTGATGCCGCGTGCCTTGACGAGTCCTTCGAGACCCTTGAACTTCTTGGCGACGATGCCCTCTCGATAGGCGCGCACGCCGGCGGGGTCGATACCGTCGAGCGTCGCCGAGATGCCGACGTGCGCGGCGTCTCGGACGTGCTCTGCGACCTCGGCGGCGTGCAGGAGCGCCTTGGTCGGGATGCAGCCTCGGTGCAGGCAGGTCCCGCCGACCTTGTCCTTCTCGATGAGCGCCACGGATTTGCCGAGCTCGCTGGCGCGGAGAGCAGCGGCGTAGCCGCCGCTGCCGCCACCCAGGACGACGACGTCGAAGGTGTGTGTGGTCATGATCTTGCCTCCTGGTGGGATGCGTCTGCGAAGGCGATGATCGATCGGACCATCGCCCCCGTGGGGCCCTTCTCGATGAAGCCGTAGGGTGCGCCGTTGTGCTCGCTCGAGCCGGCGATGTCGAGGTGCACCCAGGGGATGCGGGGTGCGTCGTCGGCGTCGGACGTGCGGCCGATGAAGCGCTGCAGGAACAGGCCGGCATAGGATGCGCCGCCCATCCGGTCACCCATGTTGGCGTTCTGCAGGTCGGCGATGGGCGAGTCCATCGCATCCTCCAGATACGCCGGAAGGGGCATGTGCCAGGCTGGTTCGTCGACAGCATCCGCGGCGGCGAGGAACTCCGCCACCGTCGCGTCGTCGCCGAACACGCCGGTGTGACGGTGGCCGAGAGCGGCGACGATGGCGCCGGTCAGGGTCGCCACGTCGATGATCACATCTGGATGCTCCCGGCTGGCGGCGACCAGTCCGTCGGCGAGCACGAGACGGCCCTCCGCATCGGTGTTCGTCACCTCGACCGTGGTGTCGTCGAGCATGCGCAGGATGTCGCCGGGGCGGATCGCCCGGCCCGACGGCATGTTGTCGGTGATGCACAGCCATGCCGTCATGCGCACGGGAACGCGGAGAGCTGCGACGGCCCGGAGGGCGGCGAGGGCAGTGGCGGCGCCCGCCATGTCGAACTTCATGCCGACCATGGAGGCGGCGGGCTTCAGCGACAGACCTCCGGTGTCGAAGGTGATGCCTTTGCCGACGAGGGCGATGTGCCGCAGCGCCCCGGCGGGGGAGTAGTCGAGGCGCACCAGACGCGGCGGGCGGTCGGAGCCCTGTCCGACGCCGAGAATCCCGCCGAAGCCCTGCTCGGCGAGCGCCTTCTCGTCGAAGATCTCGACCGAGACGTCGAGTCCGTCGACGCTGTCGGCTGCGCTCTGCGCGAGCTGCGCGGGGCTCTGCCATTCCGCGGGCACGTTCACGAGGTCCTTGACGAGTGCGACGGCGGCGCCGACCGCGTTCGCCCGGGAGATCGACTCGTCGCTGATGTCGGCGTGGAGCACGACATTGCGGGCACGCGCCTTGGGCGGGTCGGCCTTGTAGCCGTCGAAGCGGTGACCGCCCAGCACGGCGCCTTCGGCCGCGGCATCCGCGAATCCCTCGAGGCCGGAAGCAAGAGAGAGCGAGACCGTCTCGAACCCGGTGAGGGTGCGCAGGGCCGCGCCGACGGCGTTCCGCACCGCGGCGGCGGTCGGCGATGCACCCGCTCCGACCACGGCGAGCGGCACGGAGGTGACGTCGGGAGCGTAGACGCGGGCGAAGGCCGAGGCGGCACCGGTGAAGCCGACGGCGGCGAGGCTCTCTGCGAGGCCGGGGTATGCGGCGAGGGAATCGATCGAGTCCGAGATGTCGGGCACGACGAGCACTGCGGCATCTGCAGCGCTTCCGGGGAACGGGTCTGTGGTGCGTGAGAGCGCGGGAAGCGTCATGACTCCATCCTAGAGAGCCGGTGCACCGGGCTCGGCCGTACCCGGCCGTGGCGTGTTCGCTGTCAGCAAGACCGGCGCCGCCCCCAAGACCGACACGGCTCGTAGCATGGAAGCATGCCCAACCCTTCAGACATCCACGAACGCGTCGCGAACGCCCCGGCGGTGCCGCACGGCCTTCCGCTCGTCGTCCTGCTGACCGGTTTCACCGATGCGGGCAGCGCGGTGTCGGGGCTCATCGACCACCTCCGTGAGAGTGCGGATCTGCAGCCCGTCGTGGTCTTCGACAACGACGCGCTGCTCGACTACCGGGCTCGCCGCCCGGTCATCTCCTTCGACCAGGATCATCTGACCGAGTTCCGCCCGCCGCGTCTCGAACTGTCGCTGGGCACTGACGCGCTGGGACAGAAGTTCCTGCTGCTGGCCGGCTACGAACCCGACTTCCTCTGGAACGAGTTCGCACGAGTCGTCCTCGCCCTCGCCGATGAACTCGAGGTGTCCGGCATGAACTGGGTGCATTCGATCGCCATGCCCGTGCCGCACACCCGGCCCATCGGCACCACGGTCAGCGGCAATCGACGCGAGCTCACCGTGGCGCATTCGGTGTGGCGGCCGCGCACCCAGGTGCCTGCGACCGCGGGCCACCTGCTCGAGTTCCGCTTCGCAGAGCGAGGCGATCGGGTCGTGGGCTTCGTACTGCTCGTACCGCACTACCTGGCAGAGACCGAGAATCCGGATGCCGTGATCACGGCGGCCGAGCGGCTGATGGCCGCCACGGGACTCGTGCTGATGCTCGACGAGGTGCGGGGCCGGCGCGAGGACTACCTGGCGCGCGTTGACGAGCAGGTCATCGGCAACGATGAGCTGCAGCAGATGGTGCACAATCTCGAACGCCGCTACGACGCCTACATGGCCGGACGCGATCCGGAGGACGGCTCGTACGACGAGGGCGGCTTCAACGAGCGCGACCTTCCCAGCGCCGACGAACTCGCGGCCGAACTCGAGCGCTACCTCGCATCGCGCCCGTCCGGCGACGACGACAAGCAGGGCCGCGGCTGAGTGACAAGCAGGGCCGCCGCTGAGTATTGCGGGGCAATCCCGAGCGAATGCACCCGCACTCCGATACGTGTGCGATACTAGGTGTCTGACCCGTTGTCAATCAGTCTTTTCGGAGGCTGGACTTGACAAGGGTCTTACTAGTGTCCGAAAGTCCCGGGGCGATGCAGCTGCCCCGTGAAAGGCGAAACGTGACTCCTGCCACGACAAACAAATCCCGGACGAAGAAGACCGCCGACGCGCCTCAGACCGACGAGCAGGTCGACGCGGTCGAGGAGAAGGCCGTGCCCAAGACGGCGGCGCAGCGTGCCGCCGCGAAGCGTGCTCCCGTGAAGAAGAAGAAGTCCGACGACATCGTCGAAGACGACGATGCACCCGCCGCGCCGGCCGAGGATGCCGACGACGACGACGAGGACGCCAAGCCCAAGTTCACCGAGCCGCTGCCGACAGGCGCGATCGTCATCTCGTCGAACGATGACGAGGACGTCCCGGTCTACTCCACGCAGATCACGGGCGCGACGGCCGACCCTGTCAAGGACTACCTGAAGCAGATCGGAAAGGTCGCGCTTCTGAACGCGGCTGAAGAGGTCGAGCTCGCGATGCGCATCGAGGCGGGTCTGTTCGCCGAAGAGAAGCTCTCGACGATGACGGCAGCCGAGAAGACCAGCCAGCTGGGTCTCGACCTGCAGTGGGTCGCCCGCGACGGTCAGCGTGCCAAGAGCCATCTGCTCGGTGCCAACCTTCGTCTCGTCGTCTCCCTCGCCAAGCGTTACACGGGCCGCGGCATGCAGTTCCTGGATCTGATCCAGGAGGGCAACCTCGGTCTCATCCGCGCGGTCGAGAAGTTCGACTACACCAAGGGCTTCAAGTTCTCGACCTACGCAACGTGGTGGATCCGCCAGGCGATCACGCGTGCCATGGCCGACCAGGCCCGCACCATCCGCATTCCTGTGCACATGGTCGAGGTCATCAACAAGCTCGCCCGCGTGCAGCGCCAGATGCTGCAGGATCTCGGCCGCGAACCCACGCCCGAGGAGCTCAGCCGTGAGCTCGACATGACGCCTGAGAAGGTCGTCGAGGTGCAGAAGTACGGTCGCGAGCCGATCTCGCTGCACACGCCTCTCGGTGAAGACGGCGACAGCGAGTTCGGTGACCTCATCGAGGACACCGAAGCGGTCGTGCCGGCTGATGCGGTGGGCTTCACGATGCTGCAGCGCCAGCTCGAGCAGCTGCTCGACTCCCTCTCCGAGCGCGAAGCCGGCGTCATCCGGATGCGCTTCGGCCTGGGCGACGGCCAGCCCAAGACGCTTGACCAGATCGGAGACACGTTCGGCGTGACGCGTGAGCGCATCCGTCAGATCGAGTCGAAGACGATGGCGAAGCTGCGCCACCCGAGCCGGTCGCAGTCGCTGCGGGACTACCTCGAATGATGTCGGGCGCACCTCAGGCGCGCTCGGCAGGTATCCGCTACGTCTTCCCCGTCCTCGCGGGAAAGCTCGCGCGGTTCGCCACGCGGCTGCGCGGTGGTGGATCGGCGTTCCCCGGCTATCTGACCAACCGGCTGGCGCCCACACTGCTCCCGACGCTCGCCGGACAGTTCCGATACGGCGTGGTCTTCGTGCTGGGCTCGAACGGGAAGACCACGACGACCCACATGATCAGCGAGGTGCTGCGCGCACACGGGCTGAAAGTGTTCACGAACCCCACGGGCGCGAATCTGCCTCAGGGCGTGACAAGCGCTCTCCTCGCCGACGCCACCCTGACGGGCCGCATCAAGGCCGACGTCGCGGTGCTCGAGATCGACGAGGGCTACGCGGCTGATCTCGCCGACCGGCTCTCACCCGCGGTGATCCTGTCGTTGAACGTGCAGGTCGACCAGCTCTACCGCTTCTACGAGACCGAACGCGTCGCAGACATGATGCTCGAGGCCTCCCAGCGCGCGTCGGCACACGTCGTCGTGAATCGCGACGACCCGTATCTGAGCAAGATCGATGCGAGCGCCATGCGCGGAGAGGTATCGTTCTTCGGCGTATCGAGCGAACTCGTCGCCGCATCCGCCCACGGCCTCGCCAACGCGGCGGATACGCGCAGCGGCATCGCGGGGATCCTCGACCACGAGGCGTACGCCGAGGTGATCAGCGCCGAGGGGCGCAAGGTGGTCGTGCGTGTGGACGGCACGGATGCGCCGATCACGCTGCCCGCCCGAGGTCTGCACTACGCGGCTGACGCTGCGGCGGCATTGACGGTGGCCTCGCGGGTTCTCGGCGCCGACTTCGCTGTCGACAAGGCGGCGAACGGTTTCGCGAAGATGGCTCCGGCATACGGACGCGGTGAGGTCATCCCGCTGCGCCGCGACCCCGCCGGCGAGCAGGTCGAGTTCGTGATGTTCAAGAATGCGCCGAGTCTGCAGATGAATCTCGACGCTCTCGAAACCGCGCCCGATCGCGCTCTGATCGCGATCGACGAGGGCACGCCCGACGTCTCCTGGCTCTACGACGTCGACTTCGACGTGCTGAAGCGCATCGACGTCGTGACCGGCGAGAAGGCGTACCAGCTCGCCCTCAGCCTCGAGCATGCCGGTGTCGAGATCGGCGTCGTCGAGCCCGACATGGAGAAGGCCGTCGCGCTCATGCGCGCCCTGACGCCCTCGCCGTCAGGCACCCAGACCTGGTTCGTCAACTACGAGCTGATGATGATCGGGCGACGGCTGCTCGGTCACGGAGATCAGGAGATCGCCCGCCGATGACCGACACCGTGCGTATCGTCCAGCTCTATCCCGTCGAGCTCGGCATCACCGGAGACCGCGGCAACGTCCGCGCTCTGCAGGTGCGTCTCGAGCGAGCCGGGGTCCCCGTCGAGGTGGTGCATGTGGGTATCGGCGACCCGCTTCCCGCTGACGCGGACATCCTCGTGTTCGGGAACGGCCCGCTCTCGGCCATGCGCCTGGTCGCAGACGATCTGCGGGCGCGCTCGGCGGAGCTCGAAGCCTTCGTCGCCGCCGGCGGTTCGCTGTTCTCGATCGGCGCTTCTGCAGAACTGCTCAGTGAAGGCGTCGACCTGCTCGACGGCGAGAAGCTCGAAGGCCTCGGCATCTTCCCGTTCCGAGTCGCACGCACTCGCGAGCGCAACGTCGGCTACATCATCGCCGACACCGTCGACGGCCGGGTCATCGGTTTCGAGGACCACGCGTCGCGGTGGATGCTCGGAGCGGATGCCGTGCCGTACGGCGCCGTCGTGGCGGGCAAGGGAAGCTTCGCCCGCGCCGGAGGCGTCGGTGATGAAGGCGGTAGCGGCGCAGGCGAGATCGTCCGGCGCGGAGAGGCCTACGCGTCGAACGTGCAGGGTCCGGCGCTGCCGTTGAATCCGCAGTGGGCGGACGCGATCCTCTCGGCGGTGACCTCGCGTCGCGGTATCGAGTGGTCGGCTGGCGAAGCTCACGCTCATCTGAACGAGTACGCCGACGGCGCTCGTGCGGCGATCGAGCACCTCATCCACAGCAAGGACTTCCGTACGATCGGACTCTGATGCTCTCCAGCAGTGCGCTTCCTCGCGCGGTGATCTCCCGGTCGGCGCTCACCGCGTCGGCCGCCGCGGCCGTCGCGGCCGGAGGCCGCATCGCGGATCTCCGGCGTGACGCGTGGGGGCACGGCGTCCTCACGGTCGGGCAGGCCGCGCGTGTCGCCGGCATCGCGCACGTGCTGGTCGATTCACAGAGCGAGGCCGAGGCGCTCGCTCTCGAGGGGATCGATGCAGTCGTCGACGAAGAGCCCGACATCGATTCGACGCTGCTGTACGGACTGCCCGATGCCGACGGCGTGCTCGCCAACCGCCCTATCCTGCGTCTCGCCGGGCGCGTGCTGTCCACGAAGCGGCTGAAGCCCGGCGATGCCGTGTCGTACGGGTACACGCACCGTGCGTCCGAGCACACGGTCGTCGCACTGGTCACAGGCGGCTATGCGCAGGGGATCGTGCGGGCGCTCGGGAACAACGCGCACGTCGAGGTCGACGGCGTAGAGCGGCCCATCATCGGCCGTGTCGCCATGGACGTGTGCGTCGTCGACCTGCAGGGGCACGAGGCGGCCGTCGGCAGCGAGGTCACCTATTTCGGGGGCATCGGACCGGCCGCTCCAGCGCTGGCGCGTTGGAGCGCGGTCACCGGCCTCACCGTCGCCGAGCTCGTGGCAGTGACCGGTTCGCACGCACAGAGGGAGTGGGAAGCATGAGCCGGCCCGAGCTCCGCCTGAGCAGTGAGCAGTTCATCGCGAACATCGAGGCCGTGCGCACCCGCATCTCGCCGTCGGTCCTCATGCTGGTCATGAAGGACGATGCGTACGGGCACGGCATCACATGGGCCGTGGAGACCGCGCAGCGCGCCGGCGTCGACTGGTTCGGCAGCTACGACGTGGCAGGCGGAGTGGAGATCAGGCGCATCCTCCAGCGACCTGCGGACGTCTTCGCCTGGGCCACGTCGACGGATTCCGAGATCGACGAGGCGCTCATGCAGCGGATCGATCTCGGCGTCGGCACCGCGGAGTACCTCTCGCGGGTCATCAGCCGGGCGACGGTTCTCGGTATCCGGGCGCGCGTGCATCTGAAGATCGACACCGGTCTGCACCGCAACGGAGTGCTGTTCGAAGACTGGCCGGCGACCATCGACGCGGTCCGCAGGGCTGAAGAGGCCGGCGCGCTCGTACTCGTGGGCGTGTGGAGCCATCTCGCCGAGGCGAGCGACGCGGAGGACGATGATGCCCAGCAGGTGTTCCTCCGCGCGATCACGACGGCGGCAGAATCAGGGCCGACGCCGCAATGGCAGCATCTGACGGCGTCCGCAGCCTCGTGGTGGCGCCCCGAACTCCGGGGGACCCTCTCGCGCATCGGCGCTTTCTGCTACGGCATCCGCTCGGCTGACGGTCCCGAGCTCGAGGGTGTTCTTCCGGTGGCCGAACTGACGGCGACCGTGATCGACGTGGTCGACGAGGGCGCGGTGATCTCGATCGGGTCCTTCGACGGTCTGCCGTCCACGCTGGCGGGGATGCCCGTGGGTACTGAGCGGGGCACGCGGATCGTCGCGTCGATCGACCTCACGACATCGCTCGTCGAAGGCGGGGGACTGGAGGTCGGCGACCGCGTCTGGATCTTCGGCACGGGAACGCACGGCGAGGCGACTGCCACGACGCTCGCGGAGCGGATCGACACGGTCGGCGAAGAGATCCTCACCCGACTCACGGCGCGTGTACGGCGAGTGGCCTCGGACTGAGCGGACGGTTCAGGAGCCGGCTCCTGAACCTGACGACGGACTCAGGCCTCGATGAGGCGGGCAGTCTCGTCGTGCCAGCTGGTGGCGATGCTGCGGAGCTTCTCTTCGTACTTGCGGCCGTGGTGGGCGCAGAAGAGCATCTCGGTGCCATTGACCTCGGCGGCGATGTACGCCTGTGCGCCGCACGAGTCGCAGCGGTCCATGGCGGTCAGCCGGAACTCTGCGGCGGAGGCCTCACGTTCGGTCGTTGCATTCATCTCGGTGCCTCCTTGAGTGTCGGGTTCGCTGTCGGGACTTGATCAATACAACCACGCGGAGCCTGGGTGCATGCCCGGATCACGGCGTGTTTCGCTCAGCGCGTACGTCCGGGGCCCCAGGTGGCTCCGTCAGGGGAGTGTCTGCAGCTCACAGCGGGGTCCGACGAATAGACTCGGAGATTGTGACAGCCGAGTATTCCGCCCATCATCTTCAGGTTCTTGAGGGGCTCGAGGCCGTCCGCAAACGCCCGGGCATGTACATCGGGTCGAACGGATCCCCGGGCCTCATGCACTGCCTCTGGGAGATCATCGACAACTCCGTCGACGAGGCGGTCGCCGGCAACGGCACGAAGATCGACATCATCCTGCACTCCGACGGCAGCGTCGAGGTGCACGACCGCGGTCGCGGCATCCCCGTCGACGTCGAACCTCGCACCGGCCTGACGGGCGTCGAGGTCGTCTTCACCAAGCTCCACGCCGGCGGCAAGTTCGGCGGCGGCTCCTACGCGGCATCCGGCGGCCTGCACGGCGTCGGCGCGTCCGTCGTGAACGCGCTCTCCGAGCGCCTCGACGTCGAGGTCGATCGTGGCGGCAAGACCTACGCTATGTCGTTCCGTCGCGGCGAACCGGGCAACTTCGACGACAAAGGCGGAGAGAAGCATCCGGATGCTCCGTTCACTCCGTTCCAGGAGAAGAGCGAGCTTCGCATCGTCGGCAAGACGCCCCGCGGCGTAACCGGGACGCGCATCCGCTACTGGGCTGATCGTCAGATCTTCACGAAGGACGCCGCGTTCCAGCTCGGCGAACTCGAGACGCGGGCGCGGCAGACCGCGTTCCTCGTCCCGGGGCTCGAGCTCGTCGTCCGCGACCAGCGGGCCGAGGAGCAGAACGAGACCTCTTACCACTACGAGGGCGGGATCTCGGAGTTCGTCGAGTATCTCGCGTCCGACGCTCCCGTCACTGACACCTGGCGCATCCAGGGCGAGGGGACCTTCAAGGAGACCGTCCCGGTGCTCCAAGCGGACGGACACATGGTCTCGACCGAGGTCGAGCGGGTCTGCGGCGTCGACATCGCGCTGCGCTGGGGAACGGGCTACGAGACGACCACCAGATCGTTCGTGAACATCATCTCGACGCCGAAGGGCGGAACCCACCAGCAGGGCTTCGAGCAGGAGCTGCTCAAGGTGCTGCGCACGCAGGTCGAGCAGAACGCCCGCCGGCTCAAGGTCGGGGCCAATGACAAGCTCGAGAAGGACGACGTCCTGGCGGGGCTCACCGCTGTGCTCACCGTGAACGTTCCCGAACCGCAGTTCGAGGGCCAGACCAAAGAGGTGCTCGGCACCCCCGCCGTGCGTCAGATCGTCGCGCAGGTCCTGCGCAAGGATCTCGGCGAGCGGTTCAGCTCCACCAAGCGCGACGACAAGAGTCAGGCGACCCAGCTGCTCGACAAGATCGTCGCGGAGATGAAGGCACGCGTGTCGGCGCGCGCGCACAAGGAGACGCAGCGGCGCAAGAACGCCCTCGAATCCTCGACCCTGCCGACCAAGCTCGTGGACTGCCGCACGAACGAGGTCGAGCGCAGCGAGCTGTTCATCGTCGAGGGCGACTCGGCTCTGGGCACCGCGAAGAACGCGCGCAACAGCGAGTTCCAGGCGCTGCTGCCGATCCGAGGCAAGATCCTCAACGTTCAGAAGGCGTCAGTGGGGGACATGCTCTCCAACACCGAGTGCGCATCGATCATCCAGGTGATCGGCGCGGGCTCGGGGAGCAGCTTCGACATCGGCGCGGCGCGCTACGGCAAGGTGATCCTGATGAGCGACGCCGACGTCGACGGGGCGCACATCCGCACCCTGCTGCTGACGCTGTTCTTCCGCTACATGAGGCCGCTGATCGAGGAGGGGCGCGTGTTCGCCGCCGTGCCCCCGCTGCACCGTGTGATCGTGATGAACCCGGGCTCGAAGCCGAACGAGACCATCTACACGTACAGCGAGCAGGAGATGCACGCCCTGCTGACGAAGCTGAAGAAGGCCGGCAAGCGCTGGCACGAGCCGATTCAGCGGTACAAGGGTCTCGGCGAGATGGATGCCGAGCAGCTGGCGTCAACCACCATGGACCGCGGAGGGCGCCTGCTGCGCAGGGTGCGCATGGAGGATGCCGAGGCCGCCGGCCGCGTCTTCGAACTGCTCATGGGCAACGAGGTCGCGCCGCGCCGGGAGTTCATCATCGAGTCGTCCGACCGGCTCTCTCGCGAGTCGATCGACGCCTGACCTCCGGGCGATCCGTGGAGCTGCGGGAGCGCCCGGCCTGCGTGTTCGCAGGAGCCGCACCGCGCCTCCTGCGAGGATGGGGCGATGATCGCGATCGTCTCGGCGCCGTCGAACCTGGGCCTACGCCCTCCGCAGCGGGGCGCTGTTCCCGGCACGGCCAAGGCACCGGAGGCGCTGCGGGAGGCCGGGCTGCACGCCTCCCTCGCCCGACGTGCGTTCGATGCCGGAGTCGTGCTTCCCGGGCGCTATCTGGATGACGAGAGACGTCCAGCGGGCACGGTGCGCAATCAACCGGCGCTGATCGATCATGCCCGTCGTCTGGCGCGCCGGCTCGTCACCCTTCGTCGCGAGGGCCATGCGCCTCTCGTGCTCGGCGGTGACTGCAGCCTGGTGATCGCCGCCGGTCTCGCCTCGAAGGTCAGCGGTGGCGGGGGCCTCGTGCACGTCGATGGGCACACCGACTTCCGCCACCCAGGCAACAGCGATTCCTACGGCGCGCTGGCCGGTGAGGACCTCGCCGCGGCGATCGGACGTCATCTTCCCGGGATCGCCGACATCGACGGGCTCGGCCCGTACTTCGATGCCGCGGCCGCGGCCCACGTCGGATGCCGTCGTGAGGATGAGGAGATCGCCGAAGTCTCCGACGCCATCGCCCTGATGATCCCTGCAGATCAGGTCATCCTCTACGGCGCAGCACGCGCCGCATCGCGAATCCTGTCGGTGCCGGGACTCGACTACGGGTTCTGGCTGCAGATCGACGTCGACGTGCTCGATCCTGCGCACATGCCGGCGGTCGACAGCCCTGACCCCGGCGGACTGTCGCCCGATGAGCTGGTCGATCTCCTGCGCGTGCTCGCTCCCCGGGCCTGGGGAGCCTCTGTGACGGTGTTCGACCCCGACCTCGACCCCGACGGCGCCCACGCGCGAACCGTGGCCGCCATCGTGTCCGAGGGACTCGTGCACCTCGGCGAGGAGGCCGCTGCTCCGACCGTGTGATGGCCGGCGCCCGTGAGGACGACGGGATCAGACGATCGTGCGGCCGATCGATCCGATCACGCCGTCGATGGGCTGGCCCGAAGCGTCTCGGCGGGCACCCGGCTCGGGCAGCTTGCGCACGGCGCCGGTCGGGTCGACGGCGAGAGCCGGAGAAGGTCCGACCCACGCGACCGTCAGGCGGTCCTCGCCCTTCAAGAACGCGTGCGCCCTGACGCCACCCGTGGCACGTCCCTTCGCGGGGTACTCGGCGAAGGCGGAGACCTTGGCCCGGCCGGGGTCGGTGCCGGGGAGGATGCTCTCTCCGCCCGAGACCGTGGCGACGACGGCATCCGCGTCAGGGGTCACGACGCCGAAGAACAGCACCGACGCACCCGCGCCAAGCTTGATGCCGGCCATGCCGGCGGCCGGAGCTCCCTGCGGGCGCACGGCGGATGCCGTGAACCGCAGCAGCTGCGCATCGGTCGTGACGAACACGAGTTCGGCCTCGTCGGGGGCCTCGGCGGAGCCGACGACTGTGTCGCCGGCCTTCATGCCGATGACCTCGATCTCCGGGCGTACCGGCAGCGTCGAGGGGACGATGCGCTTGACCGTGCCCTGGGCCGTGCCGATCGCGACCGGCGTCTCGCTGTCGAATCGCACGAAGCCGACGATCCGCTCGCCTCGCGCGGTGATGCCGAGATAGTCGCGCAGCGGCGTGCCGGCGGCGAGCTGCACAGAGCTGGAGGGCACCGACGGCAGGTCGACGGGGGAGAAGCGCACCACGCGCCCGGCGCTGGTCAACGCGCCGATCTCGGCGCGCACAGTCGTCTCGACGGTCGTGAGGATCGCATCGTGCTTGCTGCGGCGGGCGGGTGCCGAGAGCTCCTGGCCCTCGGCGAGGTCGACCCGCACCGCTCGACCGGTGGTCGACAGCACGAGAACGGTCGGTGCGTCGGCGATCTGCAGGTCGGGTGCGCCCTTCGCCGCGCGCGGCTTCGGCGGAGCGGCGTTCATGAGCAGCGTGCGCCGCGGGGTGCCGTATGCGTCGGCCGCGGCGTCGAGCTCGCTCGCGACCGCCGCACGCAGCCGTGCCGGGCTGCCGAGAAGCTCTTTCAACGCGGCGATGTGGGCGAGCAGGGCGTCGCGTTCGGCCTCGAGCTCGATGCGGGAGAACTTGGTCAGACGGCGCAGGCGCAGCTCGAGGATGTACTCGGCCTGCAGCTCGCTGAGATCGAACACCGACCGGAGTCGGGCGCGGGCCTGTTCGGAGTCATCCGAGGAGCGGATGACCTGGATGACCTCGTCGATGTCGAGGATCGCGATGAGCAGACCCTCGACGAGGTGCAGGCGCTCCTCGCGGCGGGCGAGCCGGTACCGGCTGCGGCGTGTGATGACCTCGAGACGGTGCATCACGTAGACGCTGAGCATCTCCTTGAGGCCGAGCGTGCGCGGCTGCCCGTCGACGAGGGCGACGTTGTTGATGCTGAAGGAGTCCTCCAGCGGGGTCAGCCGGTACAGCTGCTCGAGCACGGCGTTCGGATCGAAGCCCGTCTTGATGCCGATGGAGACGCGCAGGCCGTGGTTGCGGTCCGTGAGGTCGGTCACATCGCTGATGCCCTGCAGCTTCTTGGACTGCACGGCGTCGCGGATCTTCTCGATCAGACGCTCGGGTCCGACCATGTAGGGAAGCTCGGACACGATGATGCCCGTGCGACGCGGTCCGATCTGCTCGACCGACACCCTGCCGCGGACCTTGAGCGCGCCGCGGCCGGTGGTGTACGCGTCCTTCACGCCGTCGAGGCCCATCAGGATGCCGCCGGAGGGGAAGTCGGGACCGGGCACGAACTCCATGAGCTCTTCGGTCGTGGCGTCCGGGTTCTCGAGCAGATGCGTGGCTGCGGCGACGACCTCGATGAGGTTGTGCGGTGCCATGTTTGTCGCCATGCCCACCGCGATGCCGCTGGCGCCGTTGACGAGCAGGTTGGGGAAGGCCGCGGGGAGGACGGCGGGCTGCTGGAACTGACCGTCGTAGTTGGGGATGAAGTCGACGACGTCCTCGTCGAGGTTCTCGGTGAGCGCCATGGCGGGCGACGCCAGCCGAGCTTCGGTGTAACGGGCTGCGGCGGGGCCGTCGTCGAGCGATCCGAAGTTGCCGTGACCGTCGACGAGCGGAACGCGTAGCGCCCAGTCCTGCGCGAGTCGGACCAGGGCGTCGTAGATAGCCGAATCGCCGTGCGGGTGCAGCTTTCCCATCACCTCGCCGACGACGCGGGCGCTCTTCACATGACCACGATCGGGGCGCAGGCCCATCTCGGCCATCTGATACAGGATGCGGCGCTGCACAGGCTTGAGACCGTCGCGCGCGTCGGGCAGGGCGCGCGAGTAGATCACCGAGTAGGCGTACTCGAGGAACGAGCCCTGCATCTCGCTCTCGAGGTCGATGTCCTGGATTCGCTCCGGGGCGAGCTCGGGCGGCGGGGTTTTCGGCATGGCCATCCTGGAAATGTTGCAGAGGCTGAAGGGCGCGGGGAGCCTGTGACAGACTGGCTCGGATGTCCCTCATGCTACCGTCCGAGTCGCCCACGGCCCGGAGCATCGTCGGGGTGGCGGGCGACCTGTTCGCCGCTCTCCGCGGCGAATCCGCGACCCTGCCGCGGGCCGAGTCCGTCGTGCTCGTCCTGATCGACGGCCTCGGGGCGATCAGCCTGCGCGCGCATGCGGGTCACGCTCGGGCGCTGACGGCAGGAATGGCGAAGAAGGACGTCGCCTCCTCGGTGTTCCCGTCGACCACGGCCGCGGCTCTGACGAGCATCCTGACCGGTGTGTGGCCGGGCGAGCACGGACTCGTCGGTTACAGCGTGCTGGACCGCTCTCGAGGGGTCATCGTCAATCAACTCTCCGGATGGGAGAGCTCCGGCGTCGATCCCGCGTCCTGGCAGGTCGCGCCCACGGTGTTCGAGCAGGCGGCAGCCGACGGACGCCCCGTGTTCGCGGTGGGCGTCGCCGCCTATGCGGGCAGCGGTTTCAGCAGGGCCACGCTGCGGGGGGCCGAGTTCGTCTCCGCCGCGTCGCCCGCCGATCGCGTCGCGACCGCGTACGACCTTGCGGAGCGGAACCCCGGATCCCTGGTGTACTGCTACCTGCCCGAGGTCGACAAGGCCGGCCACAGACACGGAATCGTGTCCCGCCAGTGGGTGTCGGCACTGGAGGACGTCGACGCCGCCCTGGCGCGCCGCGTTCCTCCCGGCGTCGGGGTGATCGTGACTTCCGACCACGGGATGGTCGACGTACCGGGGCACAAGCAGGTGGTTCTCGAGTCCGAGCATCTCGTCGGCGTGAGCAGCATCGGCGGCGAGCCGCGCATGCTGCACGTGTATCTCGACCCTGACGTCGATGCCGCCGAGATCCTCTCGCGCTGGCGACGAGATCTCGACGGCGCCGCCGACGTGGGAGGCCGTGCCGAGACGATCGCGTCGGGTCTGTTCGGCCCGACGGTGACGGAAGCTGCGGCGTCACGGATCGGCGACCTGCTGGTCGTCGCACGGGGCAACGGCGCGGTGTACGACGGCACGGCGGCCGATCAGCGCAGCCGGGGCATGGTCGGCCAGCACGGTGGTCTCACACCGGAGGAACGACAGGTGCCGTTGCTGCGATTCGGGGCGTTCGCCCGCTGAGCCGCCGCCGCTCGGTCTGTCGCCGAGGTGCGGCAGTCACTCGAACGCGACGGTCACTCGTCGGTGCGCGCCCCGAAGACGATCTCGTCCCACGACGGCATCGCGTTGCGACGACGACGGCGACCGTTGTCCGGTGCAGGCTCGGGAGCGGGCGGAGGCTGCTCCTCGTCGTCCTGATCGTTCTCCAGCGCGTCGAACAGGGCGATCGGGCTGGAGTCCTCCACCTCGACGTCGTCATCGAGATCGATGATGGGGGAACTCTCGCGCTGGCCACGCCGGCGTCGCAGGGCCTCGAGCAGGTCGGCGGTTTCAGGGCTGGTCGTCTGAGACTCAGGAGCGCGCTTGATGGCGGCATCCTGCACAGCCGATGCCGATCTCTCCGGCAACGAGGGATCCTCGATCTCGGCTTCGGGTGTCGGCACCAGACGCGGACCGAAGGCGCCGGAATCGAAACGGCTGTCGTCCTTGTACGGGGATGCTGTGCGCTCGGCCTCAACCGCGCGCAGCCGAGGGATGAGACCTTCGGGCAGCGACCCCTGCCTCGAGAGCTGGGTGGCGTCGGCGTTCAGCGGCGCGAGTGCGCTACGGCGGGGATCGAAGCTCCATCGTGCGTCATGCTCGACCTCGTTCGCGGTGAACTCGAGCTTGATGATCCATCCGCTTTCGTCCTTCCAGCTCGCCCAGCGCTCCGCCGTCGCCTCGAGATCGGCGAGCTTGGCTCGGATCGCCGTCCCGAAGGTGGGCTGTGCGTCGGGTTCGACCTCGCTGCCGATGAGAACAGGGACGGCGAGCGCCTGTCCGATGATGTGCTCGCGCTCGGCGAGGACCGGACCCTCGAAGCGGATGACGTCGTCGACGCCGATGCCGAGGAGTTCGGCGACCTCGGGAGCCGTGAGTCCGGCGCGGATCTGCGCCTGGATGTCGCGCGGGCTGGCCGCGAGTTTCTGCGCGACCGGCTCGCCCTGGCGTGTCGCGCGACGGATCTCGCGGTGCAGCACGTCGTCGATGGGCAGCGCGAAACGCGCGCCGGATTCGGTCGCGAGTACGAGGACTCCTGCTTCAGTGCCGACGATGGTGACGTTTTCCATGCGAATGCCCCTCAGGAATGGGTGTTCGCCCATGGTGTCACGCCGGTTCCACAGCAGGCGGGAATACCCTGGGCGTGCCGTCAGTTTGCTCAGTCGCACGAGGCGACATTTGCGAAATCTCTCGCGGTCGTGCAAACTATGGCCGCCGAACCCTGCGGCACAACTCCCACCACTCGCACCATGAAAGTGGAGAACTACCCCATGGCAACCGATTACGACGCTCCCCGAAAGAGTGAAGACGACTCCGAGTCGATCGAAGCCCTCAAGGAGCGTGTGCCGGACAAGCTGTCAGGCTCGTCCGGCGATGAGGACTCGGACAACCCGTCCAGCTTCGACCTTCCCGGTGCCGATCTGTCCGATCTCGAGCTCGATGTCGTCGTGCTGCCCGCGCAGGATGACGAGTTCACCTGCATGAGCTGCTTCCTGGTGAAGCACCGCTCTCAGCTCGACCACGAGGGCTCGTCCGGCCCGATCTGCAAGGAGTGCGCTGCCTGACCGCAGCGTCGATACACGCGTCACGCGCCCAGGACCTCACGGTTCCGGGCGCGTCGTCGTATCCGGGCGCACTCCGAGGGCGAGGCGCGCGGTCAGGAGTCGGCGGACGCCGACTCGCGTGCCGCCCGAACAGCCGCGGCGAGGCGGTCGGGTGTGCGAGACGAAATGGTCCACGATTCGACGGGATCGTCCTCGTCGATGTTCGGCACGACGATCAGTCCGTCGATCCCGCCGCGGATCAGGTGCCAGCCCCGCGCGGGCAGTCGCGGACCGCGCGCCTGCCGCGCCTCGTCTCCCGTGAGCACCTCGGGTTCGCCGAGGAATCTCGCGTCGATGTGGGCGCGTCCGGCGCGCAGCACGGAGCCGTCCACCGCCACCACGGGGGTGAGCCAGACGAACATCGCCACGAGGGCTGCGGAGACCGCGCCCCCTGCGACCAGGGCGATCGTTGAGCCGACTGGCACGAATACGAGCGACACCATGGGGCCGGCGAGTGCGACGGTCACCAGAAGCCGGAGGCTCGGCGACAGCCGTTCGCGATACTGCGGACGTGTCTCAGCGGTGCGGTTCTGCATTAGCCTCATGGGGTGACTGAATCGGTTGACGTCCCCATTATCGCCCCTGTGCTCGATGGACTCGCTGTCGTGCCCGGTTACGCGCACCCCGGCGATGCAGGCGCCGACCTCGTCGCAGCCGTCGCCGTGCACCTCGAGCCGGGGGAGCGCGCGCTGGTCGAGACCGGAGTCCGCATCGCTCTGCCTGAGGGCTTCGCGGCCTTCGTGGTGCCGCGCAGCGGCCTGGCCGCCAAGCACGGCATCTCGATCGTGAACTCGCCCGGGACCGTCGACGCGGGGTATCGCGGAGAGATCAAAGTGAGTCTGATCAACACCGATACCCGCAGCGCGTACGATGTCGCCGTCGGCGATCGCATCGCCCAGCTGATCATCATGCCGGTCACCCGAGCGACGTTCATCCCCGTCGAGGAGCTCCCCGAGAGCACCCGCGGCGAGGGCGGATTCGGGTCCACCGGATATCAGGCAGCACCCCACCAGTAACGAAGCAGGACAAGGCTGATGACTGACAACAACGCCACACCCTCGAAGTCGGCACCGCACAACCGTGCGACAGAAGGGCCGTTGGACGACTCCGAGGCGAACCCGGTCCGCCCGTACATCGATCTCGGCGGTATCAAGATCCTGCCGCGCGAGGGTCTCAACCTGCGCCTCGAGGTCGAGGAGCAGACCAAGCGCATCGTCGCCGTCGGACTCGACTACGCCGACTCCTCGCTGCAGGTGCAGCCGTTCGCGGCGCCGCGCTCCGGCGGCCTGTGGGACGAGACGCGCGTGCAGCTGCGCGACCAGGTCAAAGCTCAGGGCGGCCGCGTCGAGGAGCGCGAGGGGCCGCTGGGCAAAGAGCTGCTGGCCGAGGTGCCCGCCGCGGCCAGCGAAGGATCCGAATTGCGGCTCGCCCGCTTCGTCGGCGTCGATGGGCCGCGGTGGTTCTTGCGCGGCGTGATCGGCGGCGCCGCAGCATCCGATCTCGAAGCGGCGGCCAAGGTCGAGGACCTGTTCCGGTCGATCGTCGTCGTCCGCGGCGGCGCCCCGATGCCGCCCCGTGATCTGATCCCTCTGAAGATGCCGGCGACGCCGGGCTCAGCGTGAGCACTCCTGATCCCGACGCGGAGCGCGAACCGTCCGCCTCTGAGATCTTCGGAGCGGCCCTCGGCGGCGCTGCTCGCAAGGCGGGCATCGACCCCGACGCCGACGTCTCGACGGGCCAGATGGTCTGGGGCGTCATCGGCGGCTGGCGGGGGATCGTGGAGTCGGTGCTGCCGCTGCTCGCTTTCATCGTCACGTACACCGTCAGCAGCAACCTGGTTCTGGCCCTGATCCTGTCCGTGGGTTCCGCGGCGATTTTCACGATCGTCCGCCTGCTGATGAAATCGCCGCCGGTCGCAGCGCTCTCCGGCCTGGTCGCCGCGGTCATCGCCGCGGGACTGCCCCTGTTCACCGGTCGTGCCGCCGATCAGTTCGTCATCGGGTTCATCACCAACATCGCCTACGGCACCGCATTCCTCGTGTCGGCCGCCGTGCGCTGGCCGCTGATCGGCGTCGTCGTCGGATTCCTGATGGGCGAGGGCGTCTCCTGGCGTGCGGATCCGCGCAAGCGCCGGACCTTCTTCTGGCTCTCGGTGGCGTGGGCCCTGCTGTTCCTCGCTCGCCTCGGCGTGCAGCTGCCCTTCTACTTCTCCGGTGACGTGGCGACTCTCGGCACCGTGAAGATCATCATGGGCATCCCGTTCTTCGCGGTGCTCCTCGCGACCACCTGGGTCGTCGCCCGGCGGCTCTATCCGCGTGAGTCGGATGCCGGAGCTGTGTCTGGCTCGTGATAGATTTATCTTGATATCAAGATAAATTGCAGGCTTCCGCCCACGGCGCTGCGGGAGCAGACTGGTTAGGTCTGCCTTGCTAGCCGACCGGGCTCGCTGGCGAGCAAGATGGAGGCGCCTGTCGCTCCCATCCGAATAGAAGGAGACGGATTCGTGTCCACGGTGAACAGCTTCGGTGCCCAGAGCACCCTGACGGTCGGCAGCACCGACTACGAGATCTTCCGCATCGACACGGTGCCCGGTTTCGACAAGCTCCCCTTCAGTCTCAAGGTCCTCCTTGAGAACCTGCTTCGCACCGAGGACGGCGCGAACGTGACGAAGGCGCAGATCGAGGCGCTCGGGTCGTGGGATGCCGCGGCCGAGCCGAACACCGAGATCCAGTTCACGCCGGCCCGTGTGGTCATGCAGGACTTCACCGGTGTTCCCTGCATCGTCGACCTCGCCACCATGCGCGAGGCCGTCACGGCTCTCGGCGGCGACGCCAACAAGATCAACCCGCTCTCGCCCGCTGAGATGGTCATCGACCACTCGGTCATCGCCGATCTCTTCGGTTCCGAGAACGCGCTCGAGCGCAACGTCGAGATCGAGTACGAGCGCAACGGCGAGCGTTACCAGTTCCTGCGCTGGGGCCAGACGGCCTTCAGCGACTTCAAGGTCGTCCCGCCGGGAACCGGCATCGTGCACCAGGTGAACATCGAGCACCTCGCGAAGGTGATCTACGACCGGAACGTCGACGGCGTTCTGCGTGCGTACCCCGACACCTGCGTCGGCACCGACTCGCACACCACCATGGTCAACGGCCTCGGCGTGCTGGGTTGGGGCGTCGGCGGTATCGAGGCAGAGGCCGCCATGCTCGGCCAGCCCGTGTCGATGCTCATCCCGCGCGTCGTCGGCTTCAAGCTCTCGGGTGAGATCCCTGCTGGCGTCACCGCGACCGACGTCGTCCTCACCATCACCGACCTGCTGCGCAAGCACGGCGTGGTCGGCAAGTTCGTCGAGTTCTACGGCGAGGGCGTCGCCTCCGTGCCGCTGGCCAACCGCGCCACCATCGGCAACATGTCGCCCGAGTTCGGCTCGACCGCGGCGATCTTCCCGATCGACGACGTCACCCTCGACTACCTGCGCCTCACCGGTCGCAGCGACGAGGCCGTCGCTCTCGTCGAGGCGTACGCCAAGGAGCAGAAGCTCTGGCACGATCCGTCGCACGAGCCCACGTTCAGCGAGTACCTCGAGCTCGACCTCGGCACCGTCGTGCCGTCGATCGCCGGCCCGAAGCGCCCGCAGGACCGCATCCTGCTCTCGGAGGCGAAGTCGCAGTTCGAGCAGGACATCCTCAACTACGCGAGCCCGTCGACGTCGGACTCGATGGTCGACCTCGACTCGAAGCACTCCTTCCCGGCATCCGACCCCGGATCGGTGCCTGGCGAGGAGGAGACGACCACCCGGCCGGTGCACATCAACAGCGGCGCTCCGGCGAACGCTTCCACGCCCGTTCCGGTGACCACGCCGTCGGGGGAGAAGTACATCCTCGACAACGGCGCTGTGACGCTCGCGGCGATCACGTCGTGCACCAACACGTCGAACCCGTCGGTGATGATCGCCGCCGGTCTCGTGGCACGGAAGGCGCTCGAGAAGGGCCTGAAGCAGAAGCCGTGGGTCAAGACCACGCTCGGCCCGGGTTCCAAGGTCGTCACGGACTACTACGAGAAGTCCGGACTCGACAAGGACCTCGAGGGCCTCGGCTTCTACACCGTCGGCTACGGATGCACGATCTGCATCGGCAACTCGGGTCCGCTGATCGAAGAGGTGTCGGAGGCGATCAATTCGCACGACCTCGCGGTCACCGCCGTGCTCTCGGGCAACCGCAACTTCGAGGGTCGCATCAGCCCCGACGTGAAGATGAACTACCTCGCCAGCCCGCCGCTGGTCATCGCGTACGCACTCGCAGGGTCGATGCACTTCGACTTCGAGAACGACGCTCTCGGCAAGGGCACCGATGGCGAAGATGTCTTCCTGAAGGACATCTGGCCCACCCCGGCCGAGGTCCAGGAGCTGGTCGACTCGTCGATCTCGCGTGAGCAGTTCATCAAGCAGTATGCGACCGTCTTCGACGGTGACGAGCGCTGGCGCAGCCTGCCCACTCCGGAAGACGACATCTTTCAGTGGGATGAGAACTCCACCTACGTGCGCAAGGCGCCCTACTTCGACGGCATGACGATGGAGCTCACCCCGGTGCGCGACATCGAGGGCGCGCGCGTCATGGCGACCCTGGGTGACTCGGTCACCACCGACCACATCTCGCCCGCCGGAAACATCAAGGCCGGCACTCCCGCCGCTCAGTACCTCACCGAGCACGGCGTGGACCGCAAGGACTTCAACTCCTTCGGTTCGCGTCGAGGCAACCATGAGGTCATGATCCGCGGAACGTTCGCGAACATCCGTCTGAAGAACCTCCTGGTCTCGGCCGTCAACGACGGTCAGGTCGTGGAGGGCGGATACACCCGCGACTTCACCCAGCCCGAAGGACCGCAGTCGTACATCTACGACGCCTGCATGAACTACGCCGAGCAGGGCACGCCGCTCGTCATCTTCGGCGGCAAGGAGTACGGCTCCGGCTCGTCGCGTGACTGGGCGGCCAAGGGCACGAGCCTGCTGGGCGTCAAGGCGGTCATCACCGAGAGCTTCGAGCGCATCCACCGCTCCAACCTCATCGGCATGGGCGTCGTCCCGCTGCAGTTCCCTGCAGGCGAGAGCTGGGAGTCGCTGGGCCTCGACGGCACCGAGATCGTCTCGATCACCGGTCTCGAGGAGCTCAACAACGGTGTCACGCCGAAGACGGTCCGCGTGACCGCGACTCCGAGCGAGCACTCGCCCGAGGGCAAGCAGATCATCGAGTTCGACGCGGTCGTCCGCATCGACACCCCCGGTGAGGCGGACTACTACCGCAACGGCGGCATCCTGCAGTACGTTCTGCGTTCGCTGGTCTGATCAGCGTCGCACCTCAGCGCCCCATCCGGCTCCGGCCGGGTGGGGCGCTTTCCATCGGCCCGGACCGGTCGTCCGGACGACCGGTCTCACGGAGGATTCCCGGGGCGGCGCGATAGGATCGCAGAGGCGCCCGAACCGGAACTCGGATGCCGCGCACGGAGCCTGTGAGGAGGCGCAGATGCCCATTCTTCCGAGCATCTCAGGTCCCCGAGATCTGGACGGACTGTCCACAGACCAGCTGACCGAGCTCGCCGGAGAGATCCGCGAGTTCCTCGTCGAGAACGTCTCCCGCACGGGCGGACACCTCGGTCCCAACCTCGGCGTGGTGGAGCTGACGATCGCCCTGCACCGCGTGTTCTCGTCGCCGGACGATCCGTTCATCTTCGACACCGGCCACCAGTCGTACGTGCACAAGCTCCTCACCGGTCGTCAGGACTTCTCAGCTCTGCGAGTGCGTGGCGGCCTCGCCGGGTACCCGCAGCGCAGCGAAAGTCCTCATGACGTCGTGGAGTCCTCGCACGCGTCGAGTTCGCTGAGCTGGGCCGACGGCATCAGCCGCGCTCTCACCGCGACAGGGCGCGCAGATCGGCACGTCGTCGCGGTGGTCGGCGACGGCGCCCTCACCGGCGGCATGACGTGGGAGGCGCTCAACAACATCTCCGACGACAACGACCGCAATCTGGTGATCGTCGTGAACGACAACGGCCGCTCCTACGCCCCGACGATCGGCGGCATGTCGCGGTACCTGAACAGAGTGCGCACGGCCGCGGCCTACAAGGACCTGCACCGCAAGTCCGACCGCCTGTTCCGTGCGTTCGGCCCCGTCGGACGTGCCGTGTTCCGCGGCGTCCGTGGCGGCACGCACGGGTTCCTCTCGCGCTTCACGAACAACGAGGCGCTGTACTCGAATCTCGACATCAAGTACCTCGGCCCGGTCGACGGTCACGACCTTCCTGCTCTTCTGGAGACGCTCGAGCTCGCGAAGTCCTACGGCGCCCCGGTGATCGTGCACGCCATCACGGAGAAGGGCCGCGGCTATCAGCCCGCACGCGACGACGAGGCCGATCAGTTCCATGCCGTCAACCGCATCGACCCCATCACGGGCGAACCGCTCTCCAGCAGCGGTCGCGGCTGGACCGACGTGTTCTCCGAGGCGCTCGTCGCCGTGGGAGAGCGCGACCCGAAGGTGATCGCGATGACCGCGGCGATGCTGCGTCCCACCGGTCTCGCACCGTTCGCGGAACGATTCCCCGATCGCGTGTACGACGTGGGCATCGCCGAGCAGCATGCCGTCGCATCTGCGGCCGGTCTCGCCTTCGGCGGCCTGCATCCGGTCGTCGCGCTGTATGCGACCTTCATGAACCGCGCGTTCGACCAGGTCCTCATGGACGTCGCCCTGCATCGCGCGGGTGTCACCTTCGTCCTCGATCGAGCCGGCGTGACGGGCCCCGACGGCCCGAGTCATCACGGCATGTGGGACCTGGCGATGCTGCAGATCGTGCCGCACATCCGCATCGCGGCTCCGCGCGACGGTGCGCGCCTCGCCGAGGCTCTCGACGAGGCCGTGCTGATCGACGACGCGCCCACCGTCATCCGCTTCCCGAAGGGCGAGGTGGCTGCCGAACTCCCCGCGATCGAGCGCCTGGACGACGGGGTCGACGTGCTCGCCCGCGGCGAGTCTGAAGACGTGCTCATCATCGGCATCGGACCGTTCGCCGCGCTCGCGATGGAGGTCGCCGCGAGACTGCGAGCCCAGGGGATCGGCGCAACGGTGATCGACCCTCGCTGGGCGATCCCCGTTCAGCCGTCCGTCGTCGAGCTCGCCGCTCATCATCGGCTCGTCATCACACTCGAGGACGGCATCCGCGTCGGGGGCATCGGCACGCGTGTGCGCCAGGTGCTCCGCGAGGCGGGGATCGACACTGCCGTCGACGAGCTCGGTCTTCCTGACGAGTTCATCGATCATGCGTCGCGAGACCAGGTGCTGACTGATGCCGGACTCACCGCTTCGAAGATCGCGCAGGACGTGGTCGCGCAGGTCCTCGGCACCCGAATCCCGGTCGCGCGCAACGCGGGAGAGACGGGCGCGATCGATCTGCCGCTGCACGAGCGGCGCTGAGCCGATCCTCAGTTGAGCGCGTGCAGGGCCGCGACAGCCTGAGCGCCTCGGTCGGCGTCGCGCAGCGCGGTCGAGAGCAGATATCCGTCGGTCAGAGCGTCACCCGTGACCATCACGCGCACGAGTTCCACGCCGCACGCGCGACGCACCTCATCGGCGCTGGCCGCGATCACCCGCGTGTTGATCTCGTCGTTGTGCGGCAGCTCTGGGCCGTCCATTCCGCGGATCACGTCTCGCAGGGCGGCCCCGACGATGTTCGAGGCGCGTTCCTTGACGTTCACGACGTCGAGCTCGAACACGCGCAGATCTCGACCCGTCGGGATCGGCCGCCATTCGAACGAGGCGTGCACGCGGTGCTGATGTCCGCTCGCACCGCTCATCTCACGCGCGGGCAGGTCGGTCGCCCGGCAGCGCACGTCGATCAGGCGATACCAGTAGAACAGCGGGAAGGCTCCGTGCGATCCCGGGTCGAGCACGACGACTTCGCCGACCGCGCCTCCCCGGTTGGTGGGCCGTCGCTGCGGGCGGTTGCGGATGATCGGCTTGCCGTTGCGCGTGCGGATCGCAGCCCAGCCCTCATCGACGGTGACGATGAAGAGCTTCAGCATCGCGGGAACGACCAGCAGGATCGTCAGCACCGCCGTCCCGGTCTTCAGCAGACTCGACAGACCTTTGCCGCCCAGCATCGCGAAGATCATCTCCATGACACCACTGTGCCGCCTCGGAGACCCTCCGAGTGCCGTGAAGACGACGCATCCGCCGCTGTTCATGCGCTGTTCCCTCTGCGTTCCCCGGAACGCCGCAAGGCGGATACGCCGCGGCTCGGAACCGCATCGCGGCCTCAGTCGAGCTCTGCGAGCGTCTGCGTCACGATCGTCTCGACGGCTGCGTACGCGCGCTCGCGATCGAGATCGACGAGGCCGACGCGGGATCGCCGGTCCAGCACATCGTCGGCCGTCATCGCGCCCTCTTCTCGCACGGCGTACGCGACTTCCGCCGCGCAGAGATCGACGCCCTCGGCGATCGGCTCGGTCGGCGCCTGCACCGCGCGATCGACGATTCGCAGCGACGAGGTGCGGCTCGGCGGCGCGGAGAGACTGCGCAGCTGCAGAGCAAGATCCACGGCGTCTTCGGCCATCCGCCGGTACGTGGTCAGCTTGCCGCCGAGCACGGTCACGAATCCCGAAGCGGATGCGGTGACGAGATGTCTGCGTGAGATGTCTGCCGTGGCGTCCGTGCCGCTGTCGACCAGGGGTCGGAGCCCTGCGAACGACCCGCGCACCTGGTCCCGCGTGATGGGGGTCGTGAGGACTCGGTTGAGGTTCGCGAGCAGGAAGTCGATCTCGGATTCCGTCGGCTCCGCCACGCGGGGGACGGGACCGGGAGCGTCCTCGTCGGTCAGGCCGACGATCACTCGTCCGTGCTGCTGCGGCAGCGCGAAGACGTAGCGACTGATCGATCCCTCATGAGGGATGGTGAGCGCGACCTGCGGGGAACCCAGATCACGGGCGTCGAGCACGATGTGCGTACCGCGGCTGGGGCGGATGTCGATGCCGTGGTCGAGGCCCCCGGCCCACACGCCCGTCGCATTCACGACGACGCGGGCACGGATCTCCGCCCGCTCGCCTGTCACTGCATCCTCCGCCGTGGCCCCGTCGTCGCGCAGCGCGAGGGCGCGCACACGGGTGAGCACCCGTGCACCGAGGCTCGCCGCCGTGCGTGCGACGGTGACGACGAGTCGCGCGTCGTCGACGAGCTGTCCGTCGAACGAGAGCATGCCGCCACGCAACCCACGTGGGTCGAGAGCGGGCGCGAGTCGTCGTGCCGTCATGGTCGACACCGGCTTCGGAGCGGGCAGAACCGTTCGCGGTGTGCCGGCGCGGATTCGCAAGAGATCGCCGAGAGCCATGCCGACCGCACCGGCCGTGCGCTGGCGCAACGTGACGGCGGGGCTGAAAGGCAGCAGCTGTCCGAGCGGACGGATCAGGTGGGGCGCGATCGTCGTCATGAGCAGGTGCCTCTCGAACGCACTCTCCCTGGCGGTGGCGACATCTCCCGTGGCGAGGTAGCGCAGCCCGCCGTGCACGAGCTTCGAGCTGAACCGGCTCGTGCCGAAAGCGAGATCCTCCGCTTCTATCAGGGTGACGCTGAGCCCCCGGGCGGCGGCGTCGAGCGCGACGCCGACTCCGGTGATCCCACCGCCGACGACGAGCACATCAGCGGTGTCCTCCGCGGCGCGGGCGAGTTCCGCCTTCCGTCGCGCGACGTTGAGCGCGGATGACGAGACGGTCATGGTCGGAGCAGGCCGTCGAGAGCGCATCGGAGCTCCCGCTCCCAGGCCGTCTCGGAGATCAGATCCGCGACGGTGCCGTGCGAGAGCACAGCCGACTGGGCGATCAGCAGAAGCATCACGGCCATCTCCTCTGGCGCCCCGGCTCTCACCGATCCGCCGGACTGCGCGGCGCTGATCGCCGCGGCGAGCCAGCCCAGGATCATGCGCTGACTGGATCCGACTCGGTGCAGCGTGTATCGCGTGAACGCCTCGGGCTCGTCATCGAGAAGGCGTCCGTAGAGGGCGTCGGAGCGGAACATCGCGATGAACCGCATGACGTCGTCGACGAGTGCGGATCTCGAGGGGACCGGAGCCGGGAAGGAGTTCAGGATTCCGGCGACACGCCGCAGGAGCGCCGCCCTGACGACGTCGTCTGAGTCGTTCCAGTTCCGGTAGATCGTCGGACGGCTGAGGTCCGCACGCCGCGCGAGCTCGGCGACGGTCAGGCCGTGCACGCCGCGTCGCTCGATGAGCTGGTCGGCGGCATCGAGGATCCGGGACTGCGTCGCATCCCATTGAGGTTGACGTTCTTCCATGATGTGTCACACTGTAACGCATGGGCCACGATGCGGGCAGGGTCGATGACGACTCGGCGATGAGATGGAACGGCTGGGGCGACCCGGCGAAGGCGAGAGATCTGCCGCTTGCTGTCCGGAGTCTTCTGCCGCTGCTGCTGGGGCACACACGAAGGCCAGAGCACGCCGTCGAGATCGAGGATGTGCGCCTGCCGCCGTCTGCGCTGCGCGACGATGATCTGGACGCATTCCGCCGAGCCGTCGGCCGAGAGCACGTCGACGTCTCGGTGGAGGCCCGCGTCCGGCACGCGGGCGGTCGGTCGACACCTGATCTGCTGCGTCGTCGGATCGCGACACAGGATGCGCCGGATGCGGTCGTCCGCCCAGCGGACCACGATGAGGTGACGGTGTGCCTCGAGATCGCCGGTCGGGCCGGCATCGCCGTGATCCCCTTCGGCGGTGGCACGAGCGTCGTCGGCGCACTCACCCCGGAGCGTGGCTCCCACCGTGCTGTAGTGAGCCTCGATCTGCGCCGCCTCACCGGTCTGATCCGACTGGACGAGGTCAGCGGCGAGGCCGTGCTCGCTGCGGGCACGTCTGGACCCGAAGCCGAATCGGCATTGGCGGCGCACGGCCTCGAACTCGGCCACTTTCCGCAGAGCTTCCGTTACGCGACGATCGGTGGATTCGCCGCCGCGCGTTCGTCGGGGCAGAACTCCGCCGGCAACGGTCGCTTCGACGCGATGGTCACCGGCATCCGCGTCGCAACGCCGACTGGCGAGATCGATCTCGGTCGAGCACCCGGCTCGGCTGCCGGGCCCGACCTGATCCGCGTCTTCCTCGGGTCGGAGGGCATCTTCGGCGTGATCACAGAGGTGCGGGTGCGCGTGCACCCGATTCCTCACGGCCGTGTTCTCGAGTCCTGGTCGTTCACCGACTTCGCCAGCGGTGTCGAGGGGCTCCGTCGGATCGCGCAGCAGGGCGCGGGACCCACCGTCATCCGCCTGTCTGATGAAGCCGAGACGGCGGTGAGCCTCGCCCAGGTCGGCCGGATAGGCAAAGCGCTCGCGAAGGGAGCCGGAGTCGTCACGGTGTACGAGGGCGACGGGATTCCCGAGCGGCGCGCCCGCACCCGAGCACTGCTCGAAGCGGCGGGAGGCGTCTCCGCCGGGGAAGGGGCCTCGGAGGGGTGGCTGAAGGGCCGCTTCGAGGGGCCGTATCTGCGCGACGCGCTGCTCGACGCCGGCGTCTTCTGTGAGACGCTCGAGACCGCCGCGACCTGGTCGAACCTGCACGCGCTGCGCGCGGCCGTCGAGAAGGCGCTGAAGGGCGGATTCGCGGATGCGGGAGCCAGGTCGTACATCATGTGCCATGTCTCGCACATCTATCCCACCGGAGCCTCTCTGTACTTCACGGTGCTGGCCGGGGTGCGCTCCGACATGCTGGCCACGTGGGAGCCGATCAAGGCCCGGGTCAACGACACGATCATCGCCGGCGGCGGTACGATCAGTCATCATCACGCCGTCGGACGGGATCACGCCCCCTGGCTGGAGAGGGAGATCGGAGAGACCGGCATCCGCATCCTCGCCGCGATCAAACGGGAGCTCGATCCGCAGTGCATCATGAATCCGGGCGCCGTGATCGCCGTCGAACGGACGAGCTGAGTGACCGAGCACATCGCGGTGCTCGCGAATCCCTTCGCAGGCAAGGGACGCGGTCGCAGGGCGTCGGCCATCGCTGTCGCGCACCTGCGGGCGCGCGGAGCCGAGGTGCGGGTGTATGCGGGGGCCTCGGCAGCCGATACGGCTCGACTCGCCGCCACGGCGATCGACGAGAGTCCGCGCACGCTGGTCGTGGTCGGCGGTGACGGCACTCTTGCCGGAGTGCTCGAGGTGGTTTGTGCGGCTACGGTCCCTGTCGTCCTGGTGCCGGCAGGTACGGGCAACGATCTGGCTAGAGCACTGCGGCTGCCGCGCGAAGACGCCGCGGCCGCGGCCGAACTCGCCCTCACCGGGGAGCGCAGGGCCATCGACGTCGGCGAGGTGCGCACGACTTCAGGTGCCCGGAAGTTCCTCACGATCGCGGCTCTCGGATTCGACGCGAAGGTCAGCGACCGCACCAACCGGCTGCGCTGGCCGCACGGCGCGCCGCGCTACTACCTCGCACTCCTGATCGAGCTCGCCCGCCTGCGTCCCATGCTGTTCACACTGTCGATCGACGCGGAGCCGCCGAGGATCGCTCCCGGCACGCTGATCGCGGTCGGCAGCACGTCTAGCTACGGCGGCGGAATGCCGGTGTGCGCGGGCGCCCTCCCTGATGACGGTCTGCTCGACGTCGTCCATGTTGCACCGCTCGGGCGGATGCGTCTGCTGCGTCTTTTCCCTCTGATGCTCCGAGGAAGGCATCTCGCACGTCCGGAGGTGCTCCATCGACGGGCACAGACGGTGACGGTGTCGGCGCCGGGCCTCGTCGTGTACGCCGACGGCGAGCGGACGGGCGAAGACGAGTGCACGATCTCGCTGCTGCCCGCCGCAATCACCCTGATGGTCCCGAAGGAGAGCCATGACTGAGTTCGACGAGGACGTCGTCATCGTGGGGTCCGGATTCGGCGGCTCGGTCGCCGCCCTCCGACTCGCAGAGAAGGGCTATCGGGTGCGGGTGTACGAGGCCGGCCGGCGCTTCGAGGACGAGGACTTCGCGAAGACAAGCTGGAACGTGCGTCGCTACCTCTGGGCGCCGGCCGTCGGATGCTATGGAGTGCAGCGCATCCACCGGCTGCCGCACGTGATGATCCTCGCCGGGGCCGGCGTCGGCGGTGGATCCCTCAACTACGCGAACACGCTCTACCAGCCGGGCTCGGCGTTCTTCCAGGACTCGCAGTGGCAGCGCATCGCCGATTGGGAAGCCGAGCTCGCACCGCACTATTCGACCGCGAAGCGGATGCTCGGCGTCGTCGAGCATCCGCACACGGGTCCCGTCGAACGCATCATGAAAGGCGCGGCAGAGGATCTGGGAGTCGGATCGACGTTCCGCCACGCGCCGGTCGGGGTGTGGTTCGGCAAGCCGGGGGAGCGCACCCCCGATCCGTTCTTCGGCGGTGAGGGGCCGGAGCGCACCGGCTGCACGCTGTGCGGCAACTGCATGGTCGGATGCCGGATCGGCGCCAAGAACACCCTGATGAAGAACTACCTCGCCCTCGCCGAGCGACGGGGAGTCGTCATCGAGCCGCTGCGGAGCGTGACGGAGGTGCGTGAGCTGCCCGGCGGTGGCTTCGCCGTGACGACGCAGCGCAGCGGCGCGTGGATCCGGCGCTCCTCGCGCACGGTGAGAGCCCGTCAGGTCGTGCTCGCGGCGGGGACGTGGGGAACGCAGCAGCTGCTGCACCGGATGAAGGCATCCGGCGCGCTGCCCCGGATCTCGGACGCGGTCGGACGCCTGACGCGCACCAACTCCGAGGCCCTCGACGGCGCGATCGCCACCAAAGTCCCGGAGTCGCTGCAGCTGGCGCGGGGCGTGGCGATCACGACGTCGTTCCACGTGGACGAGCGGACGCACGTCGAGAATGTGCGGTACGGACCCGGCTCGAACCTCATGGGGGCGCTCGCGACCGCACTCGTGCCCGGCGATAGTGGACTCGCGGGGCGTCTGGGGAGCCTGGTCACCCAGGTGTTCACGGCGCCCGTGCGGCAGTTCCGTCTCGGGAACCTGCGCCGCTGGAGCGAACGCGGCATCATCGCGCTCGTGATGCAGACCGCCGATAATTCCCTCACGCTCTCACTGCGGCGAAAGTTCGGCCGCCTCGTCATGACGAGCGCTCAAGGACACGGCGAGCCGAATCCCAGCCACCTGCCGCAGGCGCACGTCGCGGCGGCGGCGATCGCCGCCCGGGTCCAGCGGGACGGGAGCGAGCCGGCCGAGGCGCGCGGGTCCTGGCCCGAGGTGTTCGGCATTCCGCTGACCGCGCACTTCCTCGGTGGTGCCGTGATCTCCGCCGGGCCCGACGCGGGCGTCATCGACCCCTACCATCGGGTCTGGGGCCACCCGGACCTCCACATCGTCGACGGCTCCGCCGTGCCGGCCAACCCCGGAGTGAACCCGTCGCTCACGATCACCGCGCTCGCGGAGAGGGCGCTGTCGCACTGGCCCCGCGCCGGCGAGCCCGACCTGCGCCCTGTGCAGGATTCCGGGAGATGAGCGTGGAGCGTCCGCGATGAGGACGGAGGGTGGCGAGCGCTGCCGACCACACGACGAAGGGGCCGCATCGATCGATGCGGCCCCTTCGTGTGCTGTCAGCGGCTTTCGGTGCCGCGGATCTGCGGGGTGTGGAACGAGCCGCCGAAGGCGCGCTCCGAGGCGCCTTCGCGGTCGAGGTAGGGCGATGCGCCACCGTCGATGAACGGCCATCCCGCGCCGAGGATCAGGCACAGATCGATGTCCTCGACCTCGGGCACCACGCCCTCGTCGAGCATCAGCTTGATCTCTGTGGCGAGTCCGTCCTGTACACGCTGCAGGATCGTCGCCGCCGTCGCCGGCGTCTTGCCCACGGCCGGCTTGACGACCTTCTCGGCCTGCTTGGTCCAGCCCGTCACGCGGCCGCCCTTGTCCTTCTCGACGACCGCATCCAGAGCCGCGAGCTCGTGGAAGTTCTCGTTCGCGTAGAAGCGGTCGGGGAACGCCTTCACCATCGTGTCCTGCACGTGGGCCGCGACCTTCCAGCCGACCAGATCGATCAGCTGGAACGGACCCATGGGCAGTCCGAGCGGGCCGAAGGCCTTCTCGACATCGGCCACCGGCGTGCCCTCGTAGACGGCACGCGCGGCTTCGCCCATGACCTTCGCGAGCAGACGGTTCACGACGAAGCCGGGGGCGTCGGCGGTGAGCACGGCGTTCTTCCCCAAGCCCTTGGCAACCACGAACGCGGTCGACAGCGCGGCATCGGCGGTCGAAGGCGTCTTCACGATCTCGATCAGCGGCATCACCGCGACCGGGTTGAAGAAGTGGAAGCCGACGAGGCGCTCGGGGTGAGCCAGCCGCGATCCGATCTCCTCGACCGAGAGCGACGAGGTGTTCGTCGCGAGGATCGCGTCCTCGGCGATGATCTTCTCGATCTCGCCGAACACCTGCTGCTTGACGCCGACCTCTTCGAACACGGCCTCGATCACGAAGTCGCAGTCCGAATAGAGGCTCTTGTCGGTCGTGCCGGTGACCAGTCCGCGCAGCTTGTTCGCCGAGTCGGCATCCAGCCGGCCCTTGGCTTCGAGCTTGCCGATCTCCTCGTGGATGTACGCGACGCCCTTGTCGACGCGTGCCTGGTCGAGATCGGTGATGAGCACGGGCACCTGCAGCTTGCGCACGAACAGCAGCGCGAACTGGCTGGCCATCAGACCGGCGCCGATGATGCCGACCTTGGTGACCTTCTTCGCGAGCGCCTTGTCGGGGGCGCCGACCGGACGCTTCGCTCGCTTCTGCACGAGGTCGAACGCGTACATCGACGCGGCGAACTGATCGCCGGTCACGAGCTCGGCGAGCGCCTCGTCTTCACGGGCGAAGCCCTCGGCCTTGGTCCCGCTCTTCGCCTTGTCGAGGAGCTCCAGGGCGGCATACGGCGACTTCGGCACGGTGCCGATCTTCGACTCGAGCATGCCGCGCGCCATCTTGATCGCGATCGGCCACTTGGTGAGGCGCTCGATCTTGCCCGGCTCGTTCTTGCGCTCGACCTTCTTGCCGCCGAGGACCGCATCGGCCCAGGCGAGCGAATTCTCGAGGTAGTTCGCGGCGGGGAAGATGGCGTCGACGACACCGAGATCGAACGCCTGCTGCGGCTTCAGCATCCGGTTCTGCTTGAGCGGGTTCGAGATGACGACCTCGAGCGCGTTCTCGATGCCGATCAGGTTCGGCAGCAGATACGCGCCGCCCCAGCCAGGGATGATGCCGAGGAAGACCTCGGGGAGGGCGATGGCTGCTGCGGAGGCGTCGACCGTGCGGTAGGTCGAGTTCAGCGCGATCTCGAGGCCTCCGCCGAGCGCGAGGCCGTTGACGAACGCGAACGACGGCACACCCAGCTCGGACAGCTTGCCCAGAACCTTGTGGCCGAGCTGCGCGATCAGGCGGGCGTTGTCTCGCGAGCCCACCTTGCTGATGTCGGACAGGTCGGCGCCGGCGGCGAGGATGTACTGCTTGCCGGTGATGCCGACCGCCTGGATCTCTCCTGCAGCGGCACGGCCCTTGAGGCCATCCAAGGTCTCGCCGAGCTCAGTGAGCGTGGCAGGGCCCAGGGTGTTCGGGCGGGTGTGATCGCGCCCGTTGTCGAGCGTGATGAGGGCGAGCACCTTGCCGGAGGCGAGCCGGATGTCGCGCACGGGGGAGTGCGTGATCACCTCGCCCTCGGTGAGCGCCTGGATGGGGGAGAAGTCGATCTCGTCGTAGTTCGTCATCTCGACTACTTCCTCTTCTTGCCGTCGTAGTGCGGGTTCTCCCAGATGACCGATCCGCCCTGGCCGAGGCCGACGCACATCGCCGTGAGTCCGTACCGGACGTCGGGTCGCTCCGCGAACTGCGCCGCGAGCTGGATCATCAGACGCACGCCGGATGCCGCGAGCGGGTGGCCGAGCGCGATCGCGCCGCCCCACTGGTTGACCCGGGGGTCGTCGTCGGCGATGCCGAAGTGGTCGAGCAGAGAGATCACCTGGATGGCGAACGCCTCGTTGAGCTCGAACAGGCCGATGTCGGAGATCTGCAGACCGGCCTTCTTCAGAGCCTTCTCCGTCGACGGGATCGGGCCGATGCCCATGATCTCCGGCTGCACGCCGGCGAACGCGAACGAGACCATGCGCATCTTCGGGGCGAGGCCGAACTCCTTCACGGCGCCGCCGCCGGCGAGCAGCGACATCGTCGCACCGTCGGTGAGCGGCGAGGAAGTGCCGGCCGTGACACGGCCGTGCGGACGGAACGGCGTCTTGAGGGCCGCGAGGTCCTCCATGGTGGTCTGGGGACGCCGACCCTCGTCTTCGGAGGCCAGGCCCCACGCGCCCTCGGCGTCCTTGATGGCCACCGGCACCAGATCGGGCTGGATCTTGCCGGCGTCGTAAGCGGCCTGCACCTTGTGCTGGCTGAGCATGCCGAAGCGGTCGGAACGCTCCTTGGTGAGGTGGGGGAAGCGATCGAAGATGCGCTCGGCGGTGACGCCCATGTTCAGCGCACCGGGGTCGACCATGCGCTCCGCGACGAACCGCGGGTTCGGGTCGGCGTTGCCGCCGATCGGGTGGTGGCCCATGTGCTCGACGCCGCCGGCGAGGGCGAAGTCGTACATGCCGACGCCGATCGACGCCCCCATCGTGGTGACGCTCGTCATCGCACCGGCGCACATGCGCTCGACGGCGAGACCAGGCACGGTCTGCGGGAGACCCGCGAGGATCGCCACCGAGCGTCCGAGGGTGAGGCCCTGATCTCCGGTCTGCGAGGTCGCGGCGATCGCGACGTCGTCGATCCGATCGGCCGGGACGGCCGAGTTGCGTTCCATCAGGCCGATGGTCGCCTTAACGGCGAGGTCATCTGCGCGGGTGTTCCAGTACATGCCTTTTTCGCCGGCGCGCCCGAAGGGGGTGCGCACTCCATCGACGAAGAAGACGTCCGAGATCTCGGCCACTCTGCCTCCAAGTTTGTGCGGTGCCCTCAGTCTAGGAAGGGCGCGGAGGCGGGAAGAATCGGTTGGATCGAACCTACGAAGCGGGTGGTGCGGGCTCGTCAACCGATTGCGTCGCCTCTACAAAGGCGTCGGCGATCTTCTGTGCAGTCTGTGCAATCTGCCAGGGGCGCGCGCCCAGTGCAGCGAGAGCTGCGCCGAGCTCGTCGGCAGTCGTGCCGGGCAGATCCCAGGCGATGCGCCGCAAGAACTCGGGGGTCAGCAGGTTCTCAGTGGGCATCCCCAGTTCCTCGGCTGTCGCCTCGACGACGGGACGGGCCGCCTTCAGCCGAGCATCCGCCTCCGGATTGCGGTCCGACCACGCGCGCGGTGGGGGAAGCGTGTCGCTCGGCACGCGCTCGCGGGGAAGCTCCTCCGTCGCGCGTCCGTCGACGATCGCCTGCCACCAGCGATCGATCTGCGTACGACTGGCTCGTCCCTGGAACTCCTTGATCCCGGCGAGGGCCGACTTGCTCTGCGGGTTGCCGAGAACGGCAGCGACGAGCGAACGATCGGGCACCAGGCGGCCGGGGGAGACGTCCTGCTCCTGCGCGAAGGCCTCGCGGGCGCGCCACAGTTCGCGCGCGACGGCCAGGTTTCGCGAACCGCGAACCTGGTGAAGTCCGCTGAGACGCCGCCAGGGGTCCTCGCGAGGAGGCTTCGGCGGGCGGCTCAGCGTCGCGGCGAACTCCTCGGCGGCGAACCCGGTCTTGCCCTGCTCCTCGAGCTCCGCGGTGAGGACCTCCTGCACGTCGATCAGGTGCAGGACGTCGAGCGCCGCATACTCGAGCCAGGCTGCAGGCAGCGGCCTGGTCGACCAGTCCGCTGCGGAGTGCTCCTTCTTCAGCACGATGCCCAGCGTGTCCTCGACCACGGCGCCGAGTCCCACGCGCTCGTGTCCGAGCAGGCGGGAGGCGAGTTCGGTGTCGAAGATGGTCGCGGGCTCCAGGCCGAGCTCACGCAGGGAGGGAAGATCCTGGCTCGCGGCATGGAACACCCACTCGGCATCGCCGATCGCCGTCTGCAGAGGAGCGAAATCCCCGATCGGGGGCGGATCGAAGAGGAAGACGCCGGCGCCCCGGCGGAAGACCTGCACGAGGTAGGCGCGCTGCGAGTAGCGGAACCCGGATGCTCGTTCGACGTCGACCGCGACGGGTCCCGTCCCGTCTGCGAGTGCGGCGCAGGCCGCGAGGAACTCCTCGGCATCCGAGATCACGGAGTATTCAGTCACGTGCAGCCTTTCGCGCGCCGATCACGGCGATGCCCTCGGAACCGGGCGGAAGACCCGCCAGCATTCCGACCAGTTCGGCCCACGCTTCGACGTGCGGTCGGAAGGGGCCCTCTGGTGTCCAGGACGCCCGCAATTCTATCTGGGCGCCGTCGCCTTCCACGGCGAGGCCGCCGAATCCCTTCGAGAGGGTCTTGGTCGAGGTGCCTGACGCCGAGTGGTAGACGGCGCCCCGGGAGTCGAGCGCGTCGACGAGCCACGACCACGCGACATCGGCGAGAAGCGGGTCGGTGCCGATCTCGGTCTCGAGCGGCGCCTGCGCGAACAGCACGATCCGCCAGGGACCGTCCCAGGCCGCCGGGCCGTCGGGATCGTGCAGCAGCACGAACCGTCCCGTGCCGTACACGGACTCGCCGTCGTCGTCCGGACGAACGTCCGCCGCGAGGGCGATCGCGAACGGCGCCAGCCCCTGTGGTGTCGGGATCTCGCGGACGGTGATGTCGGCGCGGAAGGCGGTATCGCGAAGCTCCGCCACGGCGGCGTCGAATTCGCTCCCGGCATCGGGGTGTCCTGTCACGGCAACAGGCTAGAGTCAGGAAGCGATGAAGAGTCTCAGGCACGCCGTTGCGCTCCTTGTCCCCGCGCTGCTGGCCTTCGGGGCGGCCGTCGCCGCTCTGCTCGTGTTCGGCACGGCTCGCAGGGTGGTGAGCGTCGGCAAGCGCGTGCCCGATGTGGTCATCCGCTCGGTCGACACCGGAGCTCAGACGATCGAGTTGCAGCGCACCCTCGACACGGAGCTTCCCGGACGCTACGGGCTGTTCACGACGGGGACCTATGGCTACGTGAAGCTGGGCGCGGTGCTGAGCGCCGACGCGACGACGGTGCGGCGCAAGCTCCTCACGCAGATAGAGCCCGGCGCAAAGGTCGACCGCGGGGCGTTGTTCAGCGGCTGGTACTACTCGACTCCGAGTGAGCTGCATGTGCCGTGGGAGAACGTGCTGATCGGCTCGCCGGCCGGGCCGTGCCCCGCGTGGTACTTTCCCGGCGCTTCCTCGACGTGGGTGATCCAGGTGCACGGACGGGGCACGATGCGCGCCGAGTGCTTGAGAGCCGTTCCCGTGCTCCACGCCGCCGGGCTTCCCAATCTCGTGGTGTCGTACCGCAACGACGGCGAGGCTCCGCGCAGCAGAGCGGGCGCCTACGCCCTGGGGTCGGCCGAGTGGCGCGACATCGATGCCGCGATCTCCTACGCGCTGCGTCACGGGGCGGAGAACATCATCCTGATGGGATGGTCGATGGGCGGTGCGATCTCGCTGCAGACCGCAGTCAACTCCGCGAACCGCGACCGGATCGTCGGCCTCATCCTGGAGTCGCCGGTCGTCGACTGGCGCACGGTCCTGCGTTTCCAGGCGCGGGAGACCGGTCTGCGCGCGCCGCTGCCTGCTCTCGCCATGGGGGCGCTCGAAGTCCCGCTGATGGCGAAGCTGAGCGGCGCGGACGACGCGATCTCCTTCGATCGGCTCGACATGGTGGCACGCGCGGAGGAGCTCTCCGCGCCGATGCTCATCCTGCACAGCGACGACGACGGCTTCGTGCCGTCCGACGCCTCACACGCCCTGCAGCAGGCGCGTCCCGACCTCGTCACGATGCCGCACTTCACCGTCGCGCGGCACACCAAGATCTGGAACTACGACCAGAACGGGTGGACCGCCGCGATCGACGGCTGGCTCGCCGAGCAGGGATTCAGCGCTTCTGCGTGACCTGATTCTTGGCGCGCATCAGCATCCCGGTCATCCCGCCGATGCGCAGGGGAGATACGGCCTTGGTCAAACCGATCGTCTGCGGGTAGTCGGAGGGGATCGCGAGGACCTCGTCGGGTGTGAGGCCCGCGATGCCCTGCACGAGGATGCTGGCGAAGCCGCGCGTCGTGGGCGCCTCAGCCGGCGCCGTCGCGTGCATCGTGACGATGCCGTTCTCGATCTCCAGGTGGATGTAGACCGGCGACTGGCATTCGGCCACGCGCTCGTACATCTCCGGGTGCGCCGCGACCTCGTCGGAGACAGGAGGCAGCTCGTCGGCGAACTCCAGCAGGAGCAGCAGACGATCGGCCTCCGGGGTCTCCAGGAAGGCGTCGCGGATCTCGGCGAGAGAATCGGGAACGTGCGAGGTGCTCATCCCTGTCATTCTCACACGGTCAGAGCGAACCGGGCTCCGTGCCCGTGACGATCGGCACCCGCACGGCGCTGCCCCATTCGGTCCACGAACCGTCGTAGTTGCGGACGTTCTGGAAGCCCAGCAGGTGCTTCAGCACGAACCACGTGTGGCTCGAACGTTCGCCGATGCGACAGTACGCGACGACCTGATCGCCGTCTGCGAGGCCGGCGCCTTCGCGGTAGATCGCCTCGAGTTCGGTACGCGGCTTGAATCCGCCGTCCTCTGCGACGGCCTTGCCCCACGGCACCGACTGCGCCGTCGGAATGTGGCCGGCGCGCAGCGCGCCCTCTTCGGGGTATGCGGGGGCCGTCGTGCGCTCACCGCTGTACTCCTCGGGAGAACGGACGTCGATGAGCGGATTGCCCAGGTGTGCGAGCACGTCGTCCTTGTACGCGCGGATGACGGAATCGTCGCGTTCGACGACGGGATACTCCGTCGGGGGGCGATTCGTGGTCTCTCGGGTGATCTCGCGGCCCTCCGCGATCCAGCGATCGCGACCGCCATCGAGCAGACGCACGTCCTCGTGGCCGAACAGCGAGAACACCCACAGCGCGTACGCCGCCCACCAGTTGTTCTTGTCGCCGTAGATCACGACGGTGTCGTCGCGTGAGATGCCCTTCCTGCCGAGGAGCGCAGCGAAGCCCTCGCCATCGACATAATCCCGCACGACGGGGTCGTTGAGCTCGGTGTGCCAGTCGACCTTCACGGCGCCGGGGATGTGGCCGGTCTCGTAGAGAAGCACGTCTTCATCGGACTCCACCACGACGAGGCCAGGCGCGTCGAGGTGGGCGGCGAGCCAGTCGGTGGTGACGAGCCGACCGGGTTCGGCGTACTCGGCGAACTTGGCGGAAGACGAATCGAACTCGATGGCCACAGGGATCTCCTCAGACGGTGAGCGCGCGTGATGACGCAGGCGATGACGGCGTAGTGTTGAGCCGTCCCTTCGGCGATAGATCCCCGCTGCACCCCCGGCACCGGATTCGTAAGACTTCGACACAGGAAATCCGATGACTGACACCGCGAGCAGCCCCCGCGTCGTGCACCTGACCGAGCGCCAGCCGACCGTCACGGGTCCCGAGATGCTGGCGAGCCTCGTGCCTCCGCCCCAGTTCGACGGCGCCACCTTCGACAGCTACCGCGCGGACGCCGCTCACCCCTCGCAGGAGGAGGCGAAGGAGACCCTGATCCGCTTCGCCGGTCGCGGTGCGCCGGTCAAGCGCGGGGGGCTCTTCAGCAGGGCGAAGAAGGAGCCCGACGTCAAGCCCGGGGTGTACCTCGACGGAGGGTTCGGCGTCGGCAAGACGCATCTGCTCGCGTCGATCTATCACGCCATGCCTGCCCGGAGGAAGTACTTCGGCTCGTTCATCGAGTACACCGCGCTCGTGGGCGCGCTCGGGTACAAGAACACGGTCGATCTGCTCAAGGGGGCGGACCTGCTCTGCATCGACGAGTTCGAGCTCGACGATCCTGGCGACACGATGGTGATGACCCGTCTGCTCGGCGAGCTCGTGCCCACCGGCACCAAGCTCGCTGCGACGTCGAATACGCCCCCGAACGCGCTCGGCGAGGGGCGTTTCGCCGCCCAGGACTTCCTCCGCGAGATCCACGCCATGTCCGACAGCTTCCAGACGCTGCGCATCGACGGCGTCGACTTCCGTCAGCGGGCGCTCGACGGACACGCGGTGGTGTCGTCCGCGGAGGAGTACGCGCGCACGATCGACGCGGTCGCGGCTCAGGGCACGGCATCCGACGACTCCTTCTCCGCGGTGATCGCGCATCTCGCCCGCGTGCACCCCTCGCGCTACCTCCGAGTCATCTCGGGCATCGAACTGGTCGGGCTGCGCGATGTGAGCGTGCTGACCGACCAATCGGAGGCGCTGCGCTTCGTCGCCTTCGTCGACCGCGTGTACGACGCGCAGATCCCGATCGTCGCCACCGGAGTCAGCCTCGATCAGGTCTTCGCCGAGGAGATGCTCGGGGGCGGATACCGCAAGAAATACCTGCGCGCGATCTCGCGTCTGAACGCGCTCACGCACGCAGAACGCTGAATGTGCGGCCCGTGTAACGCGATGTTCACATGGCAGGGCCCGCTGTAACCTCGACGCAACAAACTTCACGCTTTCCGGAAATCGGGCATCGCCACACTGAAGCTCACAGTTCCCGAATGTGAGGTTTACACATGGATGCACCCGGCAACATCTCCTGGGCGATCACAGCCACAGCCCTTGTGCTGCTGATGACCCCGGGCGTCGCCTTCTTCTACGGAGGGCTCGTCAAGGCCAAGAGCGTCATCAGCATGATGATGATGAGCTTCGGCTCGATCGGCCTTGTCGCGGTCCTCTGGATCCTCTTCGGCTTCTCGATGAGCGCGGTGGAGAGCCCCACCCAGTTCGCCGGCAATCCGTTCGCCGACTTCGGCCTGTCGAGTCTCGCGGCTGGTGACGGTTCGAACGTCGCGCTGCTCGGAGTGGCATACGGTGCGACCTTCGCGATCATCACCGTCGCCCTGATCTCCGGCGCGATCGCCGATCGTGCGAAGTTCGGATCCTGGCTGATCTTCGCCGGCGTGTTCGCCACGGTCGGCTACTTCCCGGTCGCTGCCTGGGTCTGGGGCGGCGGCTGGATCATGAACCTCGGTCCGGCGCTGTTCGGTGAGGACGCCGGCATCAGCGTCATCGACTATGCCGGTGGCACCGCCGTGCACATCAACGCCGGCGCTGCGGCGCTCGCTCTCGCGATCGTCCTCGGCAAGCGCATCGGTTTCCAGAAGGGCATCCTGAAGCCGCACAACGTGCCGCTCACGCTTCTCGGCGCGGCCCTGCTGTGGTTCGGCTGGTTCGGCTTCAACGCCGGCGCCGAGTGGCTCGCGGAGGACATGGGCGGCGTCGGGCTGATCGGCCTGAACACGCTGGGCGCCACCGCCGCGGCCATCCTCGGCTGGATCCTCGTCGAGCGCATCAAGGACGGCAAGGCCACCTCGGTCGGCGCGGCTTCTGGTGCGGTCGCGGGTCTCGTCGCGATCACCCCGGCGTGCGCCAACCTGACGCCCGGTTGGTCCCTGCTGCTCGGTGCACTCGCCGGCATCATCTGCGCTCTCGCGGTCGAGCTGAAGTTCCGCCTCGGGTTCGACGACTCGCTGGACGTCGTCGGCATCCACCTCGTCGGCGGCCTCTTCGGAACGCTGTACCTGGGCCTGTTCGCGACCGGCACCGGCCTGTTCGTCGGCGGTGACTTCCGTCAGTTGGCCGTGCAGGCGATCGCCGCGATCGGCGTCCTGGTCTACTCCTTCGTCGTAGCCTTCGTCATCGGCTTCGCGATCGAGAAGACGATCGGGTTCCGCATCACGAACGAAGACGAGATCGCCGGCGTCGACCAGGTCGTGCACGGCGAAGAGGGATACGCCCTCGTCGAGTGACCTGACCGCAAGCGCCCCGGACACCGCGAGGGTCCGGGGCGCTTCTGCGTGCGGCGGCTAGGGTGAGCGAGTGGCTAAATCGAACGGCATCGTGTCGGCACTCCTCGACATCCTGCTCGCCGTCGTCCGACCAGGGCGCACGCAGGAATCGAATCCCCAGCGGCCGCGGGCGCATCTGCGGAAGGAGACGACGACGGATGCCGTCGTCGATCCCGGCCGCGCCGCGGGAACCGCGACCATGAGCATCGATCCCGACGGCATCCGCGATCTCCGAATCGCCTACGCGCCCGATCGCGATGGCGCGCCCGATGCCGGCGAGGTCATCTGGACCTGGGTGCCCTACGAGGAGAACGACGGCCGAGGCAAGGATCGCCCGGTTCTGGTGATCGGGCGTCAGTCCGCAGAACGTGTCTACGCGGTGCGGATGACCAGCAGGGCGCACGACGGCGACAGAGACTTCCTCTCGATCGGCAGTGGCGCCTGGGACTCGCAGGGACGCGAATCGTGGGTCGACATCGAACAGCTCTACAGCGTGCACGAGCAAGGACTGCGCCGTGAGGCAGCCGTTCTCGATCGGCCGCGCTACGGCCGCGTCGCCCAGGCGCTCAGCCGACGATACGGCTGGTCAGCCGCGGGCTGAGAGACGGGAAGGCCTGCAGAACCATCTCGACGAGCTGACTCTTCGGACGCGTGAGCGGGTCGGTCGCGGGCACCCCGAGGTCGAGTTCGATCTCGTCGATCGCAGCCGAGAGCTGTTCGTCCGTGAGGTTCTCGTGGTTGACGGTGATGCCGATCACGCGCGTATCGGCGAATGCTTCGATGAGAGCCACTTCGCTCGCGACAGAGGGCATCGGCATCATCGGGAAGTCGCCGAGGACCCGGCGGCCCGGCGCATGCTGGACGATCACGGCTTCGGGACGGCTGCCCCGGAGTATGTGCGCGGACGTCAGGTAGGCAGGATGGCTGAGCGCGCCCTGCCCCTCCACGACGATCACGTCGGGGTCTTCGCCCTCGAACGCCGCTACGACCTGGTGCTCGACCTCGCCCGAGCAGAACTGCGGAACGAGGGCGTCGAGCGCTACGCCGTAGCGCCCGCCCTGAATGATCGTCGTCTGTCCCGTGCCGACGAGCACGGCGCGGATGCCGTGGTCGTTGAGCGCCTGGACGAGAAGGGTCGCGGTCGTGCGCTTGCCGATGGCGCCATCGGTGCCGAGCACGGCGATCCGTGGGCAGGCGACGTCGAAGATCCGGCCTGTGAACAGGTGCAGATCCTTCGTGTCCTTCGGCCGGCGCACATCGGTGATCGTGACGCCCGCGGCCAGGCTCGCGGCGACGAACTCGACATCGTCGCCGAGGAACTCGTGCAGGCCGTTGATGATGTGCATGCCCCGGGCGATGCCGTCGAGGAGCACCACGCGCTGTTCCGCGGAGAGAAGCCCGTCGGCGGGTGCGACGCCGCAGATCAGGTAGTCGGGCACGCGACCGGCGTGGACGACGGCCTGGGCCAGGTTCGCGAGGATCGGGATGCCGTTGGGCGATCCGTCGAGGAACTCACCCGCGTCCTGGAATGCGCAGGTGCTGTCGATGACGCTGAGGATCTCGTACTTCTCGGAATGCCTGACCAGGCCGTTGGCGGTCTTTCCGTCCTGCTCACCGAACTGGCCCTCGCAGTAGACGACGGCGGTGGAGCCGGCCGGAAGGATGGACGGCTCGAGAGAGCCGAGGGGAGTGTGAACGGGCATGGTGTGCTCCTAGGATCACCCAGAGGAGGCGACGGAGAACGAAATGGCCGATGCGGGCCCGTTGGTCGACAAGAAGTCTTCCCTGACGTCGGCAAGATACCGACGCGCTCACCGTAGCAGTCGCGGCTGGGACCCAGCCGCGAGGGTCCGAGGCGTCAGCCTCAGCGCCTCGCCGGGAGGCGGCTGAGGGTCCAGGTGAGAACTGCAGCGAGCAGAAGGGCGACGAGCAGTGCGAGGACCGTCATGGACAGCTGCGCGGGACCTCGATCCGGCAACAGGAATCCGTAGGGAACCCAGCCGTCGGTCGCGCCGCGCAGCAGTGTCACGGTCAGCCACAGCAGCGGATAGGGGAGCATGAGCCAGATCCACCGCCAGGGGAGGGGCGGCCTGTCGGCGATGAGGGCCCAGTCGAGCACCAGCAGGACCGGGAGAACGAGGTGGAGGGTGGCGCTGACCCACACGGGCGCGGAACCCGTTCCAGGGACCACGAGGTTGTAGATGGCGGCCACGATGATCATGCAGGCCACTGCGATGCCACGGGCCGCGTGCATCGCGGTAGGTGTCTCTCGGTTGCCGAGGGCCTGAGCGCCTGTGGTGATCAGCAGGACGCCCGTCAGCAGACTCGTGAGATTCGTGAAGTAGCCGAAGTAGTCGAGGGGACTCGCGCCCTGCGCGGGAATCCCGATCGTGTAGGTGTAGAGCAGGATGCCGATCACCGCGGTACCGAGCGCGACCCGTGCGATCGCGATCGATCTCGAGGTCGTGGGCCGATGAGTCACGGGTTTCACCCTACGACCTCGCGTTCATGCCCGACTATGCACTCGCTCGGCGGTCAACCGCGCAGAGCGTCGCTGAGCCACCTCGCGTAGAGAAGCCAGGGGTCACCCTGCGCGCGGAGGCCGGCTGTGTGGGCTCGCAGATCGTCTGCGAGCGTGAACCATTCGCCTCCTTCACGCAGGGCGGCGAACTCGCGGTGGCGCTGCTGTTCGATGCCGCGTCCGCCGCGTTCGAAGGCGAGCAGCTCGTCATGGCGGATGCTGGCCAGGCGCTGCCGTGGGCGACGACTCGTCCCGATCTTCACGCGGCGGTCGTAGCGCAGGTAGTACACGACCTCGATGACCGGCCGCGGGAGTTCGAAGTCAGGGGCGTCGCCGTACCGCCAGCCGCAGGCCGAGCACACCCAGGCATCCTCGACGCGGGTGCCGTGCGGCTGGCCGCAGAGGTTGCACGGTCCGGGAAGACGCTCGTTCACCAGGTGCACACTATGCAGGGCCTCCGACACCCCACGCGAGCCGACGGTGGAGAAGGCGTCGTCGCAGGGTGCGGTCGGCGGCTACCCGATCTCTCGCAGCTCGGACGTCCGGTCGCCGCCTGCGTCGCCCGTGTTGACCGTGCCCTGGGGCTCGAACAGGACCGCCTCGACCTCTCCGTCTGCCTTGGGGCAGTGCTCGACGCCGCGCGGCACGACGAACACGTCGTGCGGATTCAACACGACATCCCGGTCGCGAAGCTGAATCGTCAGCCGCCCGCTCATCACCATGAACAGTTCATCGGTGTCCGGGTGGGTGTGCCAGACGAACTCGCCCCGCAGCTTCACCACCTTGACGTCGTAGTCGTTGATGCTGACGAGTCGGTGAGGCTGCCAGGGCTCGGAGATCGTCGAGAGGGCTTCGTCCACGTTGCGAACGTCGTCTGTCATGGCCGAAGTCTAACCAGGGGAGGTTCTGCGGACCGCGCTGCGATCGGAGCCGAGGGCTCGCGGCCCGCCTAATCTGAAGGCATGGCTTTTGTCGACCGAAGCGCTCGGCTGTCTGCGGGGGAGATCACTGCGCTGCCCCGCCAGGCTCTCAAAGCAGCGCCCGGGAGCGAGTGAACAGTGTTCGAGTCGTTGACGCGAGAGTTCCGGTGGCGTGGCCGGACGGTCCGGTGGGATCGTGGCGGGTCTGGGCCAGCCGTCGTCTTTCTTCACGGAACGCCCTGGTCGTCACAGCTGTGGGCGCCGATCGCTGCCACTCTCGCGGGTCAGTTCACGGTCTACCTCTGGGACATGCCGGGTTACGGCGCCTCCTCCAAGGACGCTTCTCATCCGGTCGACCTCGGTGTGCAGGGCGAACTGTTCGCCGATCTGCTCGAGCACTGGGGCCTCGAACGTCCGCATGTGGTCGCACATGACTTCGGAGGGGCGGTGGCTCTGCGTGCGCGGCTGCATCATGGAGCGGAGTATCAGTCGCTGTGCCTCGTCGACGTGGTCGCGCTCTCGCCATGGGGATCTCCGTTCTTCAGGCTGGTCAAAGAGAACGTCGCCGTATTCGAACAGCTGCCTCCGAACGTGCATCGTGGTGCGCTCGAGGCCTACATCGGCGGTGCGAGTCATCGCGGGCTGCGCCCCGACGATCTGAGCGTGCTCGCCGAACCATGGCTCGACGCGACCGGTCAGGCAGCTTTCTACCGGCAGATCGCCGAAGCCGACGAGCGCTTCACCGAGGAAGTCGAGCCGCACTACGGCGACATCGATGAACCGGTGCACATCATCTGGGGCACGGAGGATTCCTGGATCCCGAGTGACCGGGCGCAGCGTCTCGGCGAACTGATCCCCCACGCGTCGGTCGTGCTGATCGAGGAAGCGGGACACCTCATTCAACTCGATGCGCCGGCGGCACTCGCCGCAGAGCTCGGCAGGTGGTTGAGCCGGGTCGACCGATGAAGACTGTGCCGGGCTAGGCGCACACGCCGCTGTCGCGTCTGCCTGCCTCATCCCACCGAGCCCGGTCCGCCTCAATTCTCCTGCGGACGTAGGAAGACCCAGATGGCGGCGGCTGCGGCGAGACAGATCCCGCCGTTCACCCAGATCGCTGTGGTGACTCCGGAGAGCACCGCGTCCGACGACGCGGCGTCGCTGCGCAGGACCACGACGGCCAACACGGCGCTCATGACGGGTGTGCCGAGTACGATTCCCACCTGCTGGCTCATGGTGGCCAGTCCTGTGCCCAGACCTTGGTCCTGAGCTCGGAGTCCCGACGTGGCGGTGACCATGAATCCGACGATCACGACGAGGTTCGCCACGCCGCCGATGAAGGTGACGCCGAGCAGCAGCCAGGCGGATGCCGCGGCATCCGACAACAGCGCGAGCGGCATCGTCGCGAAGCCCTGGATGACGAAGCCGCCCACGATCGCCGCCTTGCTGCCGAAACGCGCGATGATCCGGGGGCCGACGAGACCGCCGATCACCGTCCCGATGCCCAGAGCCGCGAACGAGAGCCCCGCGGCGAGTGGGGTGTACCCGAGCACCTTCTGCAGATAGATCGTGAGCAGGAAGACGAGCGAGGTCTCCGTCGCGAAGGCGAGGACCCCGGCCACGTTGCCCCATGCGACGTTCGGTCGGACGACGATCGGCAGCGGCACCAGGGGGAAGGGCGATCTGCGTTCGATGAGCACGAACGAGCCGAGAAGGAGGACGGCGAGGGCCAGGGAGATGAGGGTGATCGATCCCGTCCACGATGACTCCGCCGCGGAAGTGAGCCCGAACACCAGGGCGAGCAGCCCGAGAGTCACGGTGATCGCGCCCGGGATGTCGAGCGCGGTCCGCCTGGTCCTGCGGCTCTCCTGCAAGACCACGGGAGCGACGACCAGCACCGCGACGGCGATGGGCACGTTGATGAGGAACGCCCAGCGCCAGGAGAGGAGGTCGGTGAGGAATCCTCCGAGAATCGCCCCGGTGGTGAAACCGGCGGCCATGAGGGAACCGTTCAGTCCCAGGGCCCTGTCTCGGGTCCGCCCCTCGGCGAAGGTTCCCAGGAGCAGGGACAGCGCTGCCGGAATGACGATCGCCGTGGCGAATCCTTGAGCGACCCTGGCGGCGAGCAGGAGCTCGGCGGTCGTGGCGAGACCACCGAGGAGAGATCCGGCGCCGAGGAGGACCATTCCGATCAGGAACATCCGACGGCGCCCCGCCAGATCAGCGATGCGGCCCATGAGCAGGGTGAACCCGGCGGCGCAGAGCGCGAACGAGGTGGCGATCCACTGCAGATTCTCGATGGTGAACCCGAGGTCGGCGCCGATGGCGGGCAGGGCGACGTTGAGCACGGAGAAGTCGACCGCGAGCGTGAAACTCGCTGTGAGCAGCACGACGAGCGCGATCCGCTGCTTGCCCGTCATCCCGGGCGGGTGCTCCGGGGAATCGATGTCCGCGGTGAGGGAGTTGTTCGTGGTCATGACGTGCCTTCCTGAAGTGGACCTGTTCGACAGGATCTCGGCACTGGAGACTGTCAACCACGCCCGCTCGTGCCTAGCACTGGCAGGGACAGGCACTGTGTTCGAGGAGAGCAGATAATGAGGTGATGACACACGCAAGCGAGCTCGGCGAGTTCCTCCGATTGCGCCGTGCGGCTCTGCAGCCGGAAGATGTCGGTGTCGTGGGTTACGGCATCCGACGCGTGCCAGGGTTGAGGCGCGAGGAGATCGCGATGCTCGCGGGCGTGAGCACCACGTACTACACACGCCTCGAGCAGGGGCAGAGCGTCAACGCCTCGGAGTCGGTCATCCAGTCCATCGCCCGAGCGCTGAACCTCACGGCGGATGAGCGCATCCACCTGTTCGACCTGGCTCGGGCGCGGTCGGCTCCGCGGCGCAGGCCTCCGACGAAGCCCGATCGCGCACGCCCCGGCACGCTGAGACTGATCAACTCCCTGCCGAACACGCCCGCGGTGATCATCGGCAGACGCAGTGAAGTGCTCGGATGGAACGCTCTCGGCCATCGGCTCGTCGCGGGACATCTCGACGTCGACAGCCCGGCGCATCCCGAGACTCGCCCTAACACCACTCGCATGATGTTCCTGGACGACCACACGCGCGAGCTCTACGGGCGCTGGGACGAAGAGGCCGAACGGGCCGTCTCGTCGTTGCGCGTCCTGGCCGCGAAAGACCCCGACGACATCGAGATGACCGCGCTCGTCGGTGAGCTGTGCCTGAAGAGTCCGGAGTTCGGTCGGCTCTGGGCAAGGCATCCCGTCACCGCCTGCGTGTCGGGCGCCAAGTACTTCCAACATCCGGATGTGGGGGATTTCGAACTCGCGTTCGAGGTGCTGAGCCCGCCCGATGAACCGATGCATCGCGTGCTGCTGTTCACGCCCGAACCCGGATCGGCGGCCGAGAGGGCAGTGCAGCTCTTGGCTCGAGAAGTCGAGCTCGCGGAGGACGCCGAGCAGTGGCCGCGGGGGAGAGCGGGCCTCGGATCAGACCGCTGAGCCACTCGACCACGTGCCTTGAGAACCCGAGATGTCGGTGCAGATCCCGAAGAAATCGCAGCGTGGATGCAGGAACGCCCCCGGAAGGACCGGGGGCGTGATGGTGGGCGATACCGGACTCGAACCGATGACCTCTTCCGTGTGAAGGAAGCGCGCTACCAACTGCGCCAATCGCCCATACCTTGCGGGTACGTCAACCGATACTACCCGACGCTCAGAGGCTCAGATGACCAGAAACCGAGACACGCGCGAGATTCGGTTCTGGTTTTGACAACGGCCGAACGTCGGCTAATGTTTATCAAGTGCTCGGGGCGATAACCCGGGAACAACGCGGATGTAGCGCAGTTGGTAGCGCACAACCTTGCCAAGGTTGGGGTCGCGAGTTCGAGTCTCGTCATCCGCTCAAGTGCAGGGGCTCTCTTCGGAGGGCCTTCAGCACGTGGGGTCAATCCACACGGTGGCGTGGCCGAGCGGCTAGGCACCGGCCTGCAAAGCCGTTTACACGGGTTCGAATCCCGTCGCCACCTCGCATAAACTGAATAGCCCACTTGGGCGCGATTGGCGCAGCGGTAGCGCGCTTCCCTGACACGGAAGAGGTCACTGGTTCGATCCCAGTATCGCGCACAGAGAAAACCCCCGGTTTCCCCGGGGGTTTTTCCGTTTCACAACGGTGCCGACCGGTGCGGGCAAGCGGCGTTTGGGTCAGCTATGACGGGCGCGGAGGACCGCCTGATCGCATGCGGGGCGGCATTCGGCGATCGGGCGGTTTCCGACAGCCCGAGACTCAGCTTGCGTCCGGCATCCGCGCTGATTCCCATCTACGGAGCTCTTCCGCGATGCGCGGTGACTGCGTGTGGTGCAGATAGTGACCGCCGACGAGAGGGACCACGGTGCCGTCGGCCACGGCTGCGGCCTGACGATCGTGCAACGCCAACCAGTCTGGGCTCGCCTCGTCGTCTTCGCGGACGAAGAGCAGCAGCGGCAGGTCTTCGGGGAACTCCGTGCCAAGCGCGCGGGAGAAGTTGATGCGGATGTGCGCCATCTCGTTCAGGTAAGTGGGTGCGAGGGAGTTCCGATTCGCGAGGAGCGCCATCTGGACCTGTGACTCGTGAGAGAACACGGACTCGTCGTACTCGGCTCCTCCGAAAGCGGCGGCGAGGCGCACCAGGCCCAGATTCTTCGCGGCGCCGAGAAGTCCGGTCGGGAACTGCGTATCCATGTGGGGCTGGCCGGGCACGCTCGAATCGATCCCGACGAATGCGGAGACCTCGTCGGGGAAGCGCTCAGCGAACTCGATCGCATACAGCCCGGCGATGGAATGTCCCATCAGCGCATAGCGATCGATGTCGAGTTGTGCGAGCGCGGCATGCACCTCGGTGACGATGTTCTCGGTCGTGCGCTCCCGATCGGTGCCGTCGCTGAGCCCGTAGCCGAAGGGCTCGACGACGATGACCCGATGATCCTCGCTGAGTTCGGCGACGAGCGGAGCGAAGTCGAGGGCGGGTGAGGCAGTCCCGAATCCGGGCAGGAGCACGACGTCCTGCGGCCCATCCCCGGTGATGACGACGTTCATCTCCTGGCCGTTCACCGAGATCAGCTGTCCGTAACCGTCGATCCGCTCCTTCTCGATCCCGGTCGCCACGACATTCACGATCGTGGTGGTCGTGAGACCCACAGCGACCACGGCCATGACAGCAGCCACGGCGACGAGCGCCTTCTTCTTCGCAGATTTCTTCATTTCAGACTTCTTCATCTCAGACCTGTCCCGGCACACGAACTGCGCACCATCGTTCCAGCGTGCGCTGGCTGCGGGGATGTCGCATCGCCCTCCGGTGGACATCGGTGTACCGCGTTCGTGGTACGGGAAAGTCATCCTGCAGGTGGAATCGCCGTGCTGTCGACCGGGGAATACTGGAGGGATGCCGCCTCGCCTCCGCTCCGGACCCGTCGGGCGCGTGACCGATCTGATCACGGTCGGGGTCATCGTCTTGTTCGTCGTGCTGCCGTACCCGGAAGCGGTGTTCCGCACCGCCGCTCCGCTGCTGCCGGTCGCCCTGCTTCCGGCCATCGCGATACTCTTCCGGCGCGGCTGGCCCCTGACCGTCCTCGCGCTGAGCCTGACATGCGCCATCATCCTCTCGTTCACGGGCCAGGTATCGCCGAGTTCGCTCATCGCCGTGGCCGTCAGCGCCTTCGCGGTCGCCGATCTGCGCGGCCGGATAGCGGGCGTCATCGCGGTGTCGACCGCGGCGGGTGCGGTCTTCCTCTCCAGCGCCGCTCCGCTGGGCGGTGACTTCTTCGATGCGCGCACCCTCCAGTTCGTCTTCGTCATCGCCCTGGCGGGCGCGCTGGGCGATGCGACCCGTTCCCGACGCGAGTTCGCGCAGGCGATGACGGAGCGCGCGGAGCGTGCCGAACGCGGACGTGACGACGAGGCTCGGCGCCGTGTGGCCGAGGAGCGTGTGCGCATCGCACGCGATCTGCACGACGTGGTGGCTCATCAGATTTCTGTGATCAGCTTGAGCGCCGGGGTGGCGAGCTCGGCTCTCGACGCTCGACCGGAGCGCGCCCGAGAGGCGCTGGCGACGATTCGGAGTGCTTCGCGCACCGTGCTCGCCGACATCGGCGGACTGATGGCTCTCCTGCGGTCGGATGACCGCGGCGATGCCAGCGATCTGCATCCGCAGACGGGTCTCGCGGGAACAGCCGATCTGATCGCGCAGTTCGCTGATGCCGGGATGCCTGTAGAACTGCACGACGAGTCCGGCGGAGCGCTCGTCTCACCTGCGAGCGACCACGTCGCCTATCTCGCACTGCGAGAGGGCTTGACGAACGCCCACAAGCACGGCGACGGCGCAGCGGTCGTCGTGCGGCTGAAACGTCGAGACGGCGCACTCCACCTCGAGATCCGCAATGGTCTGGGACACCGTGGCGCCTCCACCGCAGGCGGGCATGGACTGCTGGGTCTCAGGGAGCGGGTGGCCGCCGTGCGGGGCGATGTGCGCGCGGAGCGCGCGGATGACGGGTTCCTGCTCACGGTGCGACTTCCCGTGGCAGGGGCGGCATGATCTCCGTTGTCGTCGCCGACGACCAGCCGCTCATCAGACAGGCCGTCCGCGACATTCTCGGCGACAGCGGCATCCGGGTCGTCGGCGAGGCCGCAACCGGCAGGGAAGCGGTCCGCGCGGTCGAGCGCGATGCTCCGGATGTCGTGCTGATGGACATCCGGATGCCGGATCTCGACGGCATCGCCGCCACGGCGGAGATCTGCGCGAGCCACGACGGGGCGCACACTCGGGTGCTGATCCTCACGACCTTCGAAGAGGACGAGTACGTCGTGGCGGCGCTCCGTGCGGGGGCGAGCGGCTTCATCGGGAAAGGCGCCGAACCGGAGGACATCGTGCGTGCGGTCCGCACCATCCATCGGGGTGAGGCGCTGCTTTCATCCACGGCCACGCGCGCCCTCATCGAGCGATCGCTGCACAGGAGCGACGTACCTCCGGCGACGTGGGGACAGGAGCGCCTGGCGGCCCTCACCGTGCGCGAGCGCGAGGTTCTCCTGCTCGTCGCCGGGGGACGGACGATTCAGGAGATCGCCGATGTGCTGACGATCTCGCCTCACACCGCGAAGACCCATGTGAACCGGATCATGACGAAGAGCGATGCTCGTGATCGAGCCCAGCTCGTCATCCTCGCCTACGAGTCCGGTCTCCTCACGCCTGGCGACGGATCAGCTGCCTGATACCCGTGCAGGGGACGTCACGACCGATTCGAGGAGGTCATGCGCGGCTGACCACCGCACTGTTCACCGCTTCGACCGCTTGCGCGCGCCGAGGAGCACGGCTCCGACTCCGACGAAGAGCAGGACTCCCGCGGTGCCGATCGCAGCGGTCGGGACGTCCGCACCCGTGGTCGCGAGAGCTCCTCTCACGACCGTGCCCGGGGGAGTCGCGGTGACGGTGGTCATCGGTCGCGGGGCTATGGCGATCTCGGCGTCCGCGATCTCCGCTTCGACCGTGATCTCCGCGTTTCTGGGTACGGTGCCCAGCACGGTCCCGTGCCAGGTGATCGACCCTGGGGGCGGCCCGGTGGACGTCGCGCCGTAGACGTAGGTGAAGGTCACCGTGGCGCCGGGCAAGACCGCGCCCTTCCACTCCACCCCGCTCGGGATCGTCGTGGCCGATCCGGCGTCGGCCGCAGCGTGTGACAGCTCCACATCAGCATGCGAGTTAGAGAGCACATCGGCGGCGCGTACGTCGAGTACCGCGTTGCCGGTGTTGGTCACGGTGACGGTCACGAGCCCACTCGCCTCGCCATCTGTCGCCAGGTCTGGCGTGATGGTTCGGCTCGCAGAGAGAGCCGGGATGAGCCTGGTCGCCGACATGGCGCCGCCGGAACTGGCGAAGAAGGCGAGAGTCGACGGGCCCCCGACGCCGTCGCCGCCGTTCTCGTGCCCAGAGAGGGGACCGGTCACGATCCGGGTTCCCGCGCCGAAGACCTCGCGTGCAGGGGGCGGGAGAGCAGGGTTCGACGCCTCGAAGAACGCAGCTCCTGTGGAGACGAGGTCGTAGGCCTGCTCCACGACGATGTACCCGTCCGGCGGATCCGGGACTGTGATGCCGAACACCCGTCCGCCGTCGTGGGACTCCTGCTCATCCAGGGTGTACTCGACGCCGGGTCGCCATGCGGCGGACTGATCGGTGAATCCGGCGAGCGACGACGGAAGCTCCTCGACGCCGAAGATCCGAGTGGCGCCCGTGACCGGTTCAAGGGTGCCGTTCCAGGTGTCGACGCCGCCCACGCCGATCCATTGACCGCCGTCGGCGTGGAAGTCGGGTATAGCAGGCACGACGGAGCGCGCGAGGAAACGCAGAGAACCGGACGGGCTCGGCGACCACGTGCCGACAGTCCCCGAGGAGTTCCAGGGGATGGCCGAATACGAGGCGCTGAGCGGGAACGAGACGCCGGACGACGTCGCTTCGGCGTCGACCAGCGTCTTCCCCGGTCCGACCGAATCGGCGCTCACGAAGACGCCGAGAGTCGCCCGGAGATCGACGAAGGAAGCGGCGGCGGTCGAGTACGTGATCGTGATCCCGTGGCCGTCGGGCGAGACGGCGTACGTCGCGAGCTCCACACCGTCGTCATCGTGCAGTGCTCCCGCTGCGGCCGCTGCGGTGAGATTCGGGGACAGATCGAGGTGCACGGTCCCGCCGGGCACCGGGGCGGGCTCGGTCAGTTCGACGCGCAGCGCCCACGTCGGATAGGCGGTCGACGGCCACGATGCCTCCCCGGGGAAATACGGCTCGAGAGACACCTCAGTGATCGGCGATCCCGTCACTGCGGAAAGCGCAGATGGCTCAAACGCGGATGCCGTCTGCACGAGCGTCGTGAACGGTGCGCAAGCGAGAAGGAGGACTCCGCTCATCGCGATCGCGAGGCGGGGAAGCGTGAAGCGCATACGAGCCATTCCGTGGTGAACGTGCGGGGCGGGTGCACCCGCATTCACCGTATCGACTTCGAGCGGCCTACTCGCCACGGTTGACCCCGCGGGGCATCGGCGGAGGTCGGGGTCACCTGGAACACTGATCGCATGACCGTTCTGCGAATCAGCATCCTCTTCCTCCTCGCTGCCGTCGCGGAGATCGGTGGTGCATGGCTGGTCTGGCAGGCCGTGAAGGAGAACCGGGGGTGGCTGTTCGCGGTCCTCGGGGTGATGGCACTGGGAGCCTACGGATTCATCGCCGCCCTGCAGCCCGACGCCCACTTCGGTCGTGTGCTCGCCTCGTACGGCGGGATCTTCATCGCGGGATCGCTCGCATGGGGCATCATCGTCGACGGTTTCAAACCCACGACGTGGGACTGGGTGGGGTCGGCCGTCGCGCTCGTCGGAGCCGCGATCGTCATCTTCGCACCGGCGTCCCAGGCAGATGCCGCGGCCTGAAACGACGCTGTCAACCCCCTCGCGCACACGCCGCCGCCACTCCAGCCTGGACGACACGACCGTGCTGCAGAGGAGGCGGACATGTCAGACCCCCGTGCGATTCCCGACGACGAGCGTCCGATGATCCCCGAGGACCTCGTGCCTCGGCAGGAGAGCGACGATCCCGTCGACGCAGAGCGTGCGGATGCGACGTCCGGTGGCGCCGACAGTGACGACGGTGAGCATGACGGCGACGACACGATCGACGTCGAGGACCTGCCGTAGCGGCCCGTCACCCGAGTCCGATGCGTGAAGCGCTTCGCGGCGAGCGGCTGATCCTCGCCGCCAAGGCCGCGGGTGCGGCATCCCTCGCCTGGCTCCTCGCGCCGTACGTGCCTTACGCCGACGCCGAGTACTCGTACTACGCACCGCTCGGGGTGCTGGTGAGCATGTACCCGACGGTGGCCGGTTCCGCGCGTGCGGGTGCACAGTCGCTGGCCGGACTCGGCATCGGCATCGCTCTGGGCCTCGGGACCCTCGGCCTCGTCTTCGTCGGGTTGCCGGCGGTGATCGCCGTCGCCCTCGTCATCGGAGCCGGGATCGTCATCAGCGGCATCCGCGCGCTGGGCGCCGGAGGCGACTGGGTGGCGATCGCGGCGCTGTTCGTGCTGCTTCTCGGCGGGCCGCACGCCGAGGCGTTCTCACTGTCCTATCTGCTCACCATGGCCTTCGGCGTGCTCGTCGGCGTGCTGACGAACGTCCTCGTCGTCCCGCCGCTGTACCTCCGCCGCGCGTCGGAACGGCTGACGGCGCTCCGCGATGCCGTCTGTGCGGATCTGCGCGACGTCGCGGACGCGCTCGATCGGGGAACGATCGATCCCGGATGGCTCTCCGACGCGGGCTCGAGGCTCGGCGGCATGCTGAACGACGTGTCGGATGAGGTCCTGCTCGCGGAGGAGAGCAGCAGGGCGAACCCGAGAAGCCGTCGGCGTGCTGACGAGCGTCGGTTGAACGCGCGACGCATGGCCGCGCTCGAACGTTCGACGAGAGCGGCCACCGAGCTCGCCGACTTGCTGGCGCGCGGCTCCGCCGAGCACCTCTTCGCCGACGAGCAGACCCGCAGCGAACTCGCCTCGGCCGTCAGGGCCAGCGCCGACCTGGCGGAGTCGCCTGCCGCGGATCCTCGAGCTCAGGAACGGCTCAGGTCAGCGGTGGGGAAGCTGGACGACGCACTCGCCCAACTGGGGCGCCGCAGCGCGCAGACGGACGAGGCGCCCCACGCCCACGCGTACGCCTACGCCGCAGCTCTCTGCGTGCGCCGCATCGTCGACGCCTCACGCGACTTCATCGCGGCGACGGCGTGAATGTGCCGGCGTGGACCTGCCGGCGTCGTGGCGCGCGTGAGGCCGGTGCGCGTGAGGCCGGTGCTCGTCAGGCGAGTAACCTGGTGAGGACCCCGAGATGGAGTGCTCAGTGCCTGAAAATGCCCAGCCGAAAGACGGCTTCGCCCTGTTCTCTGACCGATCCGTCGTCGCGATGCGCGTCAACGGCGTCCTCAAGGACCTCGCCGCCACCGTGACCGATGCCGACGAGGTGGAGCCGGTCACGATCGACAGCCCCGAGGGGCTCGGCATCCTGCGCCACTCCACTGCGCACGTGCTCGCGCAGGCGGTGCAGCGGATCAACCCGCAAGCGAACCTCGGGATCGGCCCGCCCATCACCGACGGCTTCTACTACGACTTCGGCGTCGAGCAGCCGTTCACGCCCGAGGATCTCAAGGCGATCACCAAGGAGATGCAGCGGATCGTCCGCGAGGGACAGCGCTTCGTGCGCCGTGTCGTGACCGACGACGAAGCACGCGCCGAGCTCGTGGACGAGCCGTTCAAGCTCGAGCTCGTCGGACTCAAGGGCGCGAACGCGGATGCCGCAGAGGGCGCCTCGGTCGAGGTCGGCGAGGGCGAGCTCACGATCTATGACAACACCACGCGCGACGGCGAGGTCGTCTGGAAGGATCTCTGCCGCGGCCCGCACCTGCCGAACACGCGCATGATCGGCAACGGCTGGGACCTCACCCGCATTGCCGCGGCGTACTGGCGCGGCAGTGAGAAGAACCCGCAGCTGCAGCGCATCTACGGCACGGCGTGGCCGTCCAAGGACGAGCTGCGCGCATACCAGGAGCGCATCGCGGAGGCGGAGCGCCGCGACCACCGCAAGCTCGGCGCCGAGATGGACTTGTTCTCCTTCCCCGACGAGATCGGCTCCGGTCTCGCGGTGTTCCACCCCAAGGGCGGCATCATCCGCTACGAGATCGAGGAGAATCTGCGCAAGCACCTGCTGCGCAACGGATACGACCTGGTGAACTCCCCGCACATCACGAAGAAGGACCTCTTCATGACGTCGGGACACCTGCAGACCTACGCCGACGGCATGTTCCCGCCGATGCACCTCGACGAGATCGTCGACGACGAGGGGAACGTCACCCGTCAGGGCCAGGACTACTACCTGAAGCCCATGAACTGCCCGTTCCACAACCTGATCTTCCGGTCGCGAGGTCGTTCCTACCGCGAGCTGCCCCTGCGTCTCGCGGAGTTCGGCACCGTCTACCGCTACGAGAAGAGCGGCACGCTCTCGGGCCTGACCCGCGTGCGCGGACTGACGCAGGATGACGCGCACATCTACGTGGCTCAGGATCAGGTGAAGGAGGAACTCACCACCAACCTGAACCTCGTCCTGGATCTCCTCCGCGACTACGGTCTCAACGACTTCTACCTCGAGCTGTCGACGAACGAGGAGGGCAACCCGAAGTTCCTCGGCGAGCCCGAGCAGTGGACGACAGCGATCGAGACGCTGCGCGAGGTCGCGGTCGAATCCGGGCTCGAACTCGTCGCCGACCCGGGCGGAGCGGCCTTCTACGGTCCGAAGATCTCGGTGCAGGCGCGCGATGCGATCGGACGCACCTGGCAGATGTCGACGATCCAGTTGGACTTCAACCAGCCGGATCGCTTCGAGCTGGAGTACACGGGTCCCGACGGGCAGAAGCATCGTCCGGTGATGATCCACCGCGCGCTGCTCGGCTCCGTCGAGCGCTTCTTCGCGATCCTGCTCGAGCACTACGCGGGCGACTTCCCACTGTGGCTGGCTCCGAGCCAGGTCGTCGGCGTGCCGGTGGCAGAGCAGTACGGCGAGTACCTCGACGATGTGATCGGCCAGCTCCGCGCGGCAGGTGTGCGCGCAGACGTCGATCACTCGGACGACCGCATGCAGAAGAAGATCCGCAACCACACCACGGCGAAGGTCCCTGTGATCCTCATCGTCGGTGAGCAGGATCGTGCGGCAGGCACGGTGTCGTTCCGCTTCCGTGACGGAACGCAGGAGAACGGCGTGCCGGTGGCGGATGCCGTGCGCCGGATCGCCGCGGCGATCGCCTCGCACGCGCTGGTGCTGAAAGCAGGGGACCTGGCGTGACCTCAGGTCATGAGGAGTTGGAGGACGCCGGCCGTCTGGTCGGCGTCCCCGACGAGTTCCAGCGGCTGTGGACCCCGCACCGGATGGCGTACATCCAGGCGGGGCCCGAGCCGCTGCGCGAGGAGTGCCCGTTCTGCGAGGCGCCGAAGTTCCCCGACGCCGAGCGGCTGATCGTCGCGCGAGGCGAGACCGCGTACGTGCTGTTGAACCTGTTCCCGTACAACTCGGGACACATGCTCGTGTGCCCCTATCGGCACATCGCGACCTACGATCAGGCGACGGCCGAGGAGGTCGCCGAGATCGGCACCCTCACGCAGACCGCCATGCGCGTGCTCAGAGAGGTCTCGCGCTGCGACGGCTTCAACCTCGGGATGAACCAGGGTGCGGTCGCCGGCGCCGGCGTCGATGCCCACCTGCACCAGCATGTGGTGCCGCGATGGACGTCGGACGCCAACTTCTTCCCGATCATCGCGAAGACCAAGGCGCTGCCGCAGCTGCTCGGCGAGGTCCGCGAGGCCGTCGCCCACGCGTGGCCGATCACCGGTCGTTGAGCGAGCGCCAGTCTGGTCGCTTCGCTCCTCGCTCAACGACCAGCGTTCAGCGCACCTGGCGCGCCTCGAACTGCAGGCGCGGGTTCGCGTAGAACTCCTGCGCCTCGATGAGCTGCAGCTCCCGCTCGCCCGACTCGAGGGTCAGGGAGAGCAGGTCGAACACGCTGGACGCGGTGCGCTCGAGGGCGGTCTTGGCGCTTCCCGTCTCGACATAGTGAGCGGTGAACAGTGCCGCCGTGACATCGCCCGATCCATTCGCCTTCATCGGCAGCCGCGGGGTCTGCACGATCCAGGCCCCGGCGTCGTCTGCGACGAGCATCTCGATCGTGCCCTCCTCGCGGTCGGGGCGCTCGACGCTGGTCACGAGCACCGTCTTCGGCCCCATCGCCATCGCGAGGTCGACCGACGCGAGCGTCGACTCGAGCGTGTCGGGCTCCGTCTCGGTGAGGAATCCCAGCTCGAACTGGTTCGGCGTGATGATGTCGGCGACCGGCACGACCTTGTCGCGGAGCAGGACCGGGATCGCGGGGGCGACGAAGCATCCGCTCTTCGCGTTGCCCATCACCGGATCGCAGGCGTAGACCGCCTCGGGGTTGGCGACCTTCACCCGGGCGACCGCGTCGACGATCACATCGCCGATTCCCTCGCCGCCCTGGTAACCGCTGAGGATCGCGTCGATCTGACCGAACACACCGCGCTCCTCGATGCCCGTGATGACCTCGGCGACGTCGGACGGATCGATCAGCGGTCCGCGCCAGGTGCCGTAGCCGGTGTGGTTCGAGAAGTTGACCGTGTACACGGGCAGCACCTCGATGCCGATGCGCTGCAGCGGGAAGACGGCGGCCGAGTTGCCGACGTGGCCGTATGCGACGGCCGACTGGATGGAGAGGACCTTCATTCCTCGATCCCTTCGTGAGGGCGCGGGCAGATGTCCGCGCGGGGTGTGATCATCGCAGTGCCGCGACGAGGTCTGCGACGAGCATGTCCGCGTCGTCGTCCGAGAGGTCGTGCACGGTCAGGCGCAGGTGCCGAGACGGCTCGTTGCGGTCGCCGAGCGCGAACTCGTCACCGGTGCGCGCGAGCCATCCGCGGCGCATCAGGCGCTCGGTGACGACGCGGGCGGGGAGGGGGAGCGGGATCCACAGGCTCAGCCCGTCGGATGCCGGTGCATCGATGCCATGCGCGCGGAGCCGGGCGGAGAACGCCTCGTTGCGTGCGGCGTAGTGGGCGGCGGCGGCGGAGACTTCGGCGGTGACCCGGGCGTCCGTGAGCTGTGCGAGGGCGAGCCGCTGCAGCAGGTGGCTGACCCAGGTGGTTCCCGGGCTGAGCCGCATGGCGAGCCGGTCTGCCGTCTCCGGGTCGGTAGCCGCGATCGCGAGGCACATGTCGGGTCCGAGGAACTTCGACACCGAGCGCACCAGTGCGAACCGCCGATGCGCCGGCCCGATCAGCGACTCGTACGGGCGCTGCGACAGCATCGAGAAATGGTCGTCCTCGATGATCAGCACGTAGGGATGGTCGGCGAGCACGGCTCTCAGCGCCGCGGCTCGGGCCGCCGTCATGCTCGCACCGGTCGGGTTCTGGGCACGTGGCGTGCAGATCACGGCGCGGACGCCGGCATCCAGCGCTGCGCGGAGTCCTTCGACCGTCATCCCCTCCTCGTCGACGGGGACGGGGACAGCCCGATAGCCGCCGAGGCGGACGGTGTGGATGCTGGCCAGGAAGCAGGGGTCTTCGAGGGCCACCGCGTCGTCGCGCATGAGGGCCTGAGCCAGGAGGCGCTCGACCGCATCCACGGCCCCGCTGGTGACCGTGATGCGGAAGTCGGCCCCGAGATCGGCAGCGATCCATTCGCGCGCCCAGGCGTCGAGCGACTCGTCGATCACGGGTTCGCCGTACAGGACGGGGCGACCGGTCACGGTGGCGAGCGCGGGAGTCGGGTCGGGGATGAGACGGGGGTCGGGGTTGCCTGTCGCGACGTCGCGCAAGACGGTGTCCGCCGCGTAGCCCTCTTGCGCCACGGAGTGGTGGCCGGCGATGACGGTGCCCGCACGGCCACGGGAGACGACGAGTCCGGCCTGGGCGAGCTGCCGGTAGGCGGCGACCGCGGTGTTGCGGTTGACGCCGAGGGTCGCCGCGAGTTCGCGCACAGGAGGGAGCACGGTTCCCGGGGGGAGGGCGCCGCGGTCGCGCAGGCCGCGCACGCTGTCGGCGATCTCCGCCGCGGTGGTGCCTGTGATGTCGTCGCTCATGTGCCCTCGTGTCGATTCTAGGTTGTTCCGGACGGTGCTACTGTTTGGCATAGATCAAAACCTGGATTGGTTGCACCCGAGGAGCTCCCCATGACCGAACAGACCACCACCGGATCCTCGCGCGTCAAGCGCGGACTCGCCGAGATGCTCAAGGGCGGCGTCATCATGGACGTCGTCACCGCCGAGCAGGCGAAGATCGCCGAAGACGCCGGCGCCGTCGCTGTCATGGCGCTCGAGCGGGTTCCCGCCGACATCCGCGCTCAGGGTGGCGTCTCGCGAATGAGCGACCCCGACATGATCGACAGCATCATCGCGTCGGTGTCGATCCCCGTGATGGCGAAGGCGCGCATCGGCCACTTCGTCGAGGCGCAGGTGCTGCAGGAGCTCGGCGTCGACTACATCGACGAGTCCGAGGTGCTCTCGCCCGCCGACTACGTCAACCACATCGACAAGTACGACTTCACCGTGCCGTTCGTGTGCGGCGCCACCAACCTCGGCGAGGCGCTGCGTCGCATCAACGAGGGCGCCGCGATGATCCGCTCGAAGGGCGAGGCCGGCACGGGAGACGTCTCCGAGGCCATGAAGCACATCCGCAAGATCCGCGGCGAGATCGCGGCCCTCACGGCTCTGCCGAAGGATGAGCTGTACGTCGCGGCCAAGGAGCTGCAGGCGCCCTACGAGCTCGTCGCAGAGATCGCCGAGACCGGCAAGCTGCCCGTCGTGCTGTTCGTCGCCGGCGGCGTCGCGACGCCGGCGGATGCCGCCATGATGATGCAGCTGGGCGCCGACGGCGTGTTCGTCGGCTCCGGCATCTTCAAGTCGGGCAACCCGGCCGAGCGCGCCAAGGCGATCGTCAAGGCGACGACCTTCTTCGACGACCCCAAGGTCATCGCCGAGGTCTCACGCGGACTCGGCGAAGCCATGGTCGGCATCAACGTCTCCGACCTCCCCGCACCGCACCGTCTTGCCGAGCGTGGCTGGTAAGTCCGCGAAGGTCGGCGTCCTCGCGCTGCAGGGCGACGTGCGTGAGCACGCCGCCCTGCTCGTGGGGTTGGGTGCCGATGTCGTGCTCGTCCGACGCCCAGAGGAACTCGCGGCCGTCGACGGCCTCGTGATCCCGGGCGGTGAGTCGAGCGTGATCGACAAGCTGTCCCGCATCTTCGGGATGCAGGAACCCATCCGGGCGGCGATCGCCGACGGGATGCCGGTCTTCGGCACCTGCGCCGGGCTCATCATGCTCGCCGACACCGTCACGGACGCGATCGATGGGCAGGAGTCGTTCGGCGGGCTCGACGTCGTCGTGCGCCGCAACGCGTTCGGCAGACAGGCGGAGTCGTTCGAAGCCGAGCTCGACGTACCGGAGCTCGGGGGAGCGCCGGTCAAGGCCGCCTTCATCCGCGGACCCGTCGTCGAGAGCGTGGGGCCTGCGGCATCCGTGCTCGCAGCCCTGCCCGACGGCCGCGTGGTGGCCGTCGAGCAGGAGAATCTGCTCGGTCTGAGCTTCCATCCCGAGATCACGGGAGAGACGCGCTTCCACCAGCGTTTCCTCGACCTGCTCGCACCGCGCTAGGACGGCTCAGGCGTCCCGAGAAGCACCGGGATGACTATCGAATCCGTCGGAGCGTGAACGGCTCGCCGGGCGCGAGTACTCGGATGCGGTCGGGATTGACGACGACACCCGGCAGTGTCTCGGGATCGGCGTTGAACGGAGCGAAATCCGCGGAGTCGACGCTGCCCCAATGATGCAGGAGCAGATCCGCGTCGGGGTAGGCGTTCGCCATCTTCACGGCGCCCTCGAAACCGAAATGCCAGTCGCTGTCCGAGAAGTCGAACAGCAGTGCGTCCGGCGACGGCATGGCCAGATGGTGCTCGGGGATCAGGCGGGAGTCGCCCGGCGCCCAGATCACGCCGTCAGGTGTCGTGATCCAGAACCCACAGGAGTCCTCATCGTGGAAAACGCGCTGCCCGGGTTCAGGGTGCGCGTTCTGCCACGCGTGATCAGCGGGCGTCACCTTGACGCGCACCTCGCCGACGGCGAACTCGTCGCCGATGTCATGGCCCTCCGCACGCATACCGGATCCGCGCATCTGCTCGGCGACATATCGCGTCGAGTGGAAGCGCCCGGTGACTGCGCTCAGGGCCGTGCACGTCGGGACGCTGAAGTGATCGTTGTCCGCATGTGTGACCAGGACCGCATCGAGTCGAGGCACGTCGGCTGCTCGACGCGGGAAGTCGATGAGGACCGGCATGTCGAACCCCTCGAGCAGCGGATCGACGGCGAGCAGGGTTCCCCGCGCGTTGATGAGGAAACCAGCCATTCCCAGCCAGTGCAGCACAGTGCGATCGAGGGCATCGAATGCGGAAGCGGGTATCGGATCGGTGTCCGGAGCCATCGCCTGTCCGCGGGGACTGCGCTTGATCCGTGCACGAGGGTTCGTCATCGTTCCTCCTGAGCGGTGCATCCATGCACCTACGGGAGATGGTAGTCGCGGAGGTCGCGTCGTCGGCGTTCCACACCACGAGGACCATGCCGCGCCTGGTTCCGAGGTCACGGTCTGCGAGGCGAGCGTCGCAGACTCCGTGCTCATCTTCTAGACTGGACGATGCCCTTGGCCGAGCGCCGGGGCGGATACGACGAGCGGAGACTTATGTCCGGGCATTCCAAATGGGCCACGACCAAGCACAAGAAGGCGATCATCGACTCGCGTCGTGCCAAGTCGTGGGCGAAGCTCATCAAGAACATCGAGGTCGCGGCCAAGCTCGGCGGTCCTGATCTGGCGGGAAACCCGACGCTCTTCGACGCGGTGCAGAAGGCGAAGAAGACGTCCGTCCCGAAGGACAACATCGACCGTGCGGTCAAGCGCGGTGCGGGCATCGGCGGCGAAGCCGTCGAGTACACGTCGATCATGTACGAAGGCTACGGCCCCAACGGCGTCGCCCTCATGATCGAGTGTCTGACCGACAACAAGAATCGCGCGGCCGCCGAGGTGCGCACGGCCCTCAGCCGCAACGGCGGCACGCTCGCCGACCCCGGCAGCGTGGCCTACAACTTCAGCCGCAAGGGCGTCATCGTCGTCGGCTCCGAGGGCACGACGGAAGACGACGTCATGATGGCCGCTCTCGAGGCGGGGGCCGAGGAGATCGAGCCGCACGCCGAGGGCTTCGAGATCGTCACCGAGCCGACCGACCTGGTCACGGTCCGCACCGCGCTCCAGGACGCAGGCATCGACTACGAGTCGGCCGACGTCGAGTTCGTCCCGAACCTCAAGGTGGAGATCGACGCCGACACCGCGCGCAAGATCTTCCGCCTGATCGACGCTCTCGAAGACAGCGAGGACGTGCAGAACGTCTTCAGCAACTTCGACCTGACCGCAGAGGTGCAGGCGGAGCTCGAGAACGACGAGTGACTCTGCTGCGTGCCTGCGACGCAGTGCCGATGACCGCGCTTAGCCTGGGGGAGTGACCTCCTCCTCGCTACGCGTCCTCGGCATCGACCCCGGGCTCACGCGCTGCGGCGTGGGAGTCGTCGACGTCGATCGATCCCGCCGCGGCACGCTCGTGCACGTCGGTGTGATCCGCACCCCCGTGGATGCGCCGATCGGCGAGCGGCTCGCGCTGGTCGCCGCCGGCATCCGCGAGGTCCTCGAGATCCACGAGCCGGATGCCGTCGCGGTGGAGCGCGTGTTCGCCCAGCAGAACAGCCACACCGTGATGGGGACGGCTCAGGCCAGCGGGGTCGCCCTGCTGCTCGCCGCCGAGGCGGGGCTCCCCGCATCCACGCACACGCCGAGCGAGGTGAAGGCGGCGGTCACGGGCTACGGCGCCGCGGACAAGAAGCAGGTGCAGGCGATGATCGCCCGCATCCTGCGCCTCGACGCGCCCCCTCAGCCCGCCGACGCGGCAGATGCCCTCGCGATCGCTCTGTGCCATGCCTGGCGACGAGGAGCGGCCGGACCTCCGGGGCAGGACGCGCTCACGCCGGCGCAGAAGGCCTGGGCCGACGCGGAGCGTGTCGCTCGAACGTATGTACGATCCCGCGCCTAAGCTGGCCCCATGATCTCCTCCCTGCACGGCACCGTGCTGCACACGACGTCGGATCAGGTCGTCATCGAGGTCGGTGGCGTCGGCTTCTCCGTCGCCGTGCCCGCCGACGTCGCGCACACCGCGTCGATCGGCGAGCGGATGCTGCTGCACACCAGCCTCATCGTGCGTGAAGACGCGCTCTCGCTGTACGGGTTCGCCGACCGCGACGAGCTCGAGATCTTCGGGCTGCTGATCAGCGTCACGGGGGTCGGCCCGAAGTCCGCTCTCGGCGTGCTCTCGCACCTCACGGTGGATCAGATCGCCGAGGCGGTCACCGCCGAGGACGACGCTCCCTTCCGGCGGGTCTCCGGCATCGGGCCGAAGACTGCCAAGCTCATCGTCCTGCAGCTCGCAGGCAAGGTGCAGGCCACGGCGCCTGCGGCGAAGACCACCGGCGCATCCCGCGGCGACGTGGTCGACCAGGTCGCCGCCGCGCTCGTCGGCCTCGGCTGGTCCGAGAAGGTCGCGGTCGAGGCGGCCACGCAGACCGCCACCGACGCCTCCGAAGCCGAGCGCGCCTCCGTGTCCTCGCTCCTTCGTCGCGCTCTCGCGACACTGGGACCGGCACGTGTCTGAGGCCCGCGACGCCATGGAACCGGTCGACGAGGCCGAACTCGCGATCGAGGGGGCGCTCCGACCGAGCAGTCTCGACGAGTTCGTCGGACAGATGAAGGTCCGAGGGCAGCTGCAGCTGCTGCTCGACGCCGCGGCGATTCAAGGCCGCTCCGCCGACCACATCCTGCTCGCGGGCCCCCCGGGTCTCGGCAAGACCACTCTCGCCATGATCGTCGCGCACGAGAGCGGGCGTCCGCTGCGCATGTCGAGCGGGCCGGCGATCCAGCACGCCGGCGACCTCGCCGCTCTGCTGTCTAGCCTGACTCCGGGCGAAGTGCTGTTTATCGACGAGATCCACCGCATGGCGCGGTCCGCCGAGGAGATGCTGTACCTCGCCATGGAAGACTTCCGCATCGACATCATGGTCGGGAAGGGGGCTGGCGCCACGAGCATCCCGCTCGAGCTGGCTCCGTTCACCCTCGTCGGCGCGACGACGCGCTCGGGCCTTCTGCCGAACCCGCTGCGCGATCGCTTCGGCTTCACCGGCCACCTCGAGTTCTACGACGAGGGCGAACTCGAGCAGGTGATCGCGAGATCCGCGCTCGTGCTGGGCGTCGATCTGCCGTCCGATTCCCTCAGCGAGATCGCCCGTCGCTCACGAGGTACACCCCGCATCGCGAACCGGCTCCTGCGTCGTGTGCGCGACTACGCGCTCGTGCACGGCGGGGGAGCGGCATCACTCTCGGGCGTGCGAGCCGCGCTCGAGCTCTACGACGTAGACCCGATCGGTCTCGATCGTCTGGACCGCGCCGTGCTCGACGCCCTGGTCCGCCGGTTCCGAGGCGGCCCTGTCGGCCTCAGCACTCTCGCCGTCGCGGTGGGCGAAGAGGCTGAGACGGTCGAGAGCGTGGTGGAGCCCTATCTGGTGCGCATCGGCTTCCTCGGCAGAACGCCCCGCGGCCGCGTCGCGATGCCGGAGGCCTTCGCGCACCTCGGGCTCGCGCACCAGGCCGAGGGCGGACTCTTCGATAACCTATAATCGCTGGAGACTTCCGTCTCATCCCCCGAAGTGCAGGCCGCTGTTGGCGTGTGCGCGAATGAAAGGCATCCGTCATGGATCCCACACTCCTCATGCTGCCGGTCCTCGGCGTCCTGATCGTCTTCATGTTCGTCAACAGCCGCAAGCGGCAGAAGCAGATGAAGGCCGACCAGGAGGAGAAGGCGACCAAGACTGTTCCCGGCGCCAAGGTCCTGCTGCAGGGCGGCCTCTACGGCACGATCGTCGCGTACGACCCCGAGAACCTCGATGAGCCGGCGCTCGTCGAGATCGCACCGGGCACCATCATCGAGGTGCACAGCCAGGCGATCCTCCGCGTCGTGGAGCCGACGGTCGCGGACGACGTGGATGCCGCAGACGAGACGGATGCTGTGGACGACTCCGCAGCCGACGAGCAGGCCCCGTCGATCGAGACCGCCGAAGAGACGCGTGCGCGTCTCGAGCGCGACGCGGACGACAAGTAATCTTCTTCAGGATCTGCGCGCCGCAGCGGCGCGCCGGCATGTCAGAAAGCTGAGCACGTGGCTTCTTCCTCACCTGTCCGTCACGCCTGGAGGGTCCTTCTCGGGCTTCTTCTGGTGACGGGCGTCCTCTTCGGCATCAACGCGCTCGGCGTGTACGTGTTCCAGAAGAGCTCTTGGACTCCAGAACTCGCCCTCGACCTGCAGGGCGGGACGCAGATCGTCCTGCAGGCGCAGACCGAAGACGGCGCCGCTCCTTCGCAGGAGCAGATGGATCAGGCAGCGGCGATCATCCGCCAGCGCGTCGACGCCTCGGGTGTCAGCGAGGCGGACATCACCACCGAGGGCGGACAGAACATCGTCGTCCAGATCCCCGGTGTCGCCGATGAGGCCACCCGCAACCGGATCAAGTCGAGCGCTCAGCTCGAGTTCCGCGCTGTGCTCGCCACGACGGCCGCCGCGACCGCGTTCACGGGCGAGGACGGCAACACCACGCCATACCCGACCCCCGACGATTCGCTCAACGCGACACCTACCGCCACGCCGACCGACGCGAGCGACACCGCGTGGATCACCGACAAGCTGCAGGCCGAGTTCCTCGCCTACGACTGCGCGAACCCCTCCACCGACCCGGCCCGCGCTCCCAAAGACCAGCCGCTCATCGCGTGCGACCCGAGCGGCGCCGCGAAGTATCTGCTCGGACCGGCAGAGCTCGACGGCACCGCGATCACCGACGCGACGGCAGGCCGCGACCCGAAGTCGGGTGCATGGCTCGTGCAGCTGACCATGACCGCCGATGGCGCCGACGCGTTCGGCAAGGTCAGCACGCGCCTGTACCAGAACAAGCTCGCCAGCCTCTCGCCGCGCGATCAGTTCGCGTTCGTGCTCGACGGCAGCGTGATCAGCGCTCCGCAGATGAACGGACAGATCCTCGACGGGCGTCCCAGCATCTCGGGAAGCTTCACCCAGGAGTCGTCGAAGACGCTCGCCGACCAGCTCAAGTTCGGCGCGCTGCCGTTGAGCTTCGAAGTGCAGAGCTCCGGCACGGTGTCGGCCACGCTCGGCACGCAGCAGCTGCAGATCGGCCTCATCGCCGGTCTCATCGGCCTCGTGCTCGTCGCGATCTACTCGCTGATCGTCTATCGAGCCCTCGGCGCCGTGATCGTCGCATCGATCGCGGTGATGGGCGTGCTGACGTACATCATCATCTGCATCCTCGCCTGGCGCATGGGCTTCCGCCTGTCGCTGGCCGGTGTGGCAGGTCTGATCGTCTCGATCGGATTCGTGGCCGACTCGTTCATCGTGTACTTCGAGCGAATCCGAGACGAGCTCCGTGACGGCAAATCGATCACGGCGGCCGTGGAAGACGGCTGGGGCCGTGCCAAGCGCACGATCTACATCTCGAAGTCGATCAACATCCTCGCCGCCGTGGTGCTCTACATCCTGGCCGACGCGACGGTCAAGGGGTTCGCGTTCACGCTCGGCCTCACGACCATCATCGACGTGTTCATCTTCGTGATCTTCACGCACCCGGTCATGCAGCTGCTCGTGCGAACCCGGTTCTTCGGCAACGGCCACCCGCTGTCCGGACTCGACCCCGAGTCGCTGGGCGCGGTCTACCGCAGCAGGTCCCAGTACCGCGAGGTGGTCACTGCCACCAGCGGCCGCGGTGCGAAGAACGTCCGTTCCCGGGCCGAGGCCGACCGCCGCCAGACCATCGCCGAGCGCAAGCGCGCCGAGTCCCTGGCATCCGCCGGCAGCACCACCGACGAGAGTCCGCGCAGCAAGGCAGAGGAGGGGGAGAACTGATGGCTTCCATGAACGACTTCGGAAACAATCTCTACTCGGGCAAGACCTCCTTCCCGTTCGTCGGCAGGCGCCGGCTGTGGTTCATCATCGCGATCGCCCTCGTGGTCGGATCGGTTCTCGTGCCGGTGTTCCGCCCCGTGCAGTTCTCGATCGAGTTCACCGGCGGTTCACAGTTCACCGTCACGGCGCCCAAGAGCACCGATCAGTCCAAGGCCACCGAGGCTGTGCACTCGGTGGTGCCGGGAGCTGCGACCAAGGTCGTCACGGTCAACGAGAAGGACATCCGCGTCCAGACCGACCAGATGAGCGATGACGAGACGCAGAAGGTGTCGAATGCTCTCGCCGACGCCTACGGCGTCGAGCCCGACAGCGTCACCTCGTCGTTCATCGGCCCGGCCTGGGGTGAGAACGTCACCAAGCAGTCCCTCTGGGGTCTGGCGATCTTCCTCGCTCTGACCTTCCTGATCCTGGCGCTGTACTTCCGTACGTGGAAGATGTCGGCTGCGGCGATCATCGGCCTGCTCGACGTGCTGGTCATCACGATCGGCATCTACGCTCTCGCCGGCTTCGAGATCTCTCCCGCCGCCGTGATCGGCTTCCTGACGATCCTCGCGTACTCGCTGTACGACACGACGGTCGTGTTCGACAAGATCCGCGAGAACACCACGGAAGACGGCGACAAGTCTGGACGCACCTTCGGGGAAGCGGTCAACCTCGCGGTCAACCAGACCCTGGTGCGCTCGATCAACACGTCGGTCGTCGCGGCCCTGCCGGTCGGTGCGATCCTCTTCATCGGGTCCTTCTGGCTCGGAGCCGAGACGCTCACCGACATCTCGCTGTCGATCTTCGTCGGAATCCTCGTCGCGACGTACTCGACTCTGTTCGTCGCCGCCCCGCTGTACTCGCTGTTCCGCGAGGGGGAGCCGAAGATCAAGGCGCGCGATGCCAAGATTCTCGAAGCGCGCAGCAAGGCGACCGTCGACGCGTGACCGTCCGCGTCCTGCGGGGCTCAGCCCCGCAGGACGCGAGTAAGATGTAGAAGTTCGGGAGGTACGCGGATGGCGGAACCGCAGTCGTCGTCGCAGGGATCCAGTCTGCGACGTCTGGTTCCCCGCATCTTCTCCCGCGCGTCCCGGATCAACGACGTCGACAACCTGATCCGCACGGTCAGGGCGAACCATCCGCGCGGCGATTTCGCGGTGATCGAGCGTGCGTACGCCGTCGCCAAGCAGAAGCACGAAGGCCAGAAGCGCCAGAGCGGTGAGCCGTACATCACGCACCCGCTCGCGGTCGCGCAGATCCTCGCAGAGCTCGGCCTCGGACCGCGTGCGGTCGCTGCAGCTCTTCTGCACGACACCGTCGAGGACACCGGCTACGCACTGAGCGAGCTGACGGCCGAGTTCGGCGACGAGGTCGCCATGCTGGTCGACGGGGTCACGAAGCTCGACAAGGTCAAGTACGGCGAGAGCGCGCAGGCCGAGACGGTCCGCAAGATGATCGTCGCGATGTCGAAGGACATCCGCGTCCTGCTCATCAAGCTGGCCGATCGCCTGCACAATGCGCGAACCTGGGGCTTCGTCCCGCCCGAGAAGGCGGCGAAGAAGGCCAAGGAGACTCTCGAGATCTACGCGCCGCTGGCGAACAGGCTCGGCATCCAGGCGATCAAGTCCGAACTCGAGGATCTGTCGTTCGCCGTCCTGCATCCGAAGATCTACAACGAGATCCAGAGCCTCATCGCGCAGCGCACCCCGCAGCGCGAGAAGTATCTTAATCAGGTCGTCGAGGAGATCGACGAGGATCTGCGCGATCTTCGCATCCGCGGAACCGTGGTCGGGCGCCCGAAGCAGCTGTACTCGGTGTATCAGAAGATGGTCGTCAGAGGTCGCGAGTTCGACGACATCTACGACCTCATCGGCATCCGCGTCATCGTCGCCTCGGTGCGCGACTGCTACGCCGTGCTCGGCGCCATCCACGCCCGCTGGACACCGTTGCCCGGCCGGTTCAAGGACTACATCGCCACGCCGAAGTTCAACCTGTATCAGTCCCTCCACACGACCGTCATCGGCCCCGCGGGTCGCACGGTCGAGATCCAGATCCGCACGCAGGAGATGCACCACCAGGCGGAGTACGGCGTCGCGGCGCACTGGATGTACAAGGAGCGGATGAACGGCGGCAAGACCGAGGTCCGCGCCGCCGACGCCGACATGGCCTGGCTCGCGCACATCTCGGACTGGCAGGCCGAGACGGCCGACCCCGGCGAGTTCCTCGATTCGCTGAGATTCGAGATCGGCGCGAAGGAAGTGTACGTCTTCACGCCGAAGGGCCGCGTGATCGGTCTACCGGCGGACGCCTCACCGGTCGACTTCGCCTATGCCGTGCACACCGAGATCGGCCACCGCACGATGGGCGCCAAAGTCAACGGACGCCTGGTGCCGCTCGAGTCGGAGCTCAAGAGCGGCGACGTGGTCGAGGTCTTCACCTCCAAGAACCCTGATGCCGGACCCAGCCAGGATTGGCTCGGGTTCGTCAAGAGCACACGCGCGCGCAACAAGATCCGCGGCTGGTTCACGAAGGAGCGTCGCGAAGAGGCGATCGAGCAGGGTAAAGAGGCCATCGCCCGCGCGATGCGCCGTCAGAACCTGCCCCTGCAGCGCTTGATGAGTCAGGATTCGTTCGCCGAAGTCGCCAGGCAGCTGCGCTACGAAGACGTCTCCGCGCTTTACGCCGCAGTGGGCGAGGGGCACGTGTCGACCCAGTCGGTGCTCGAGAAGGTCACCGCTCTCGTGGCGGCGAACGACCCGGCGACCGGTCCCATCGACGTTCCGGGACACACGCAGGCCCGCGAGTCCCGCTCCGGCGATTCCGGCATCCTCGTCCGTGGCGCATCCGACATCCTGGTCAAGCTCGCGAAGTGCTGCACTCCTGTGCCGGGTGACCAGATCGTCGGCTTCGTGACCCGCGGAAGCGGCGTCTCGGTGCATCGCGCTGATTGCGTCAACATCAAGGCGCTGAGCGGCGATGCGGAACAGGAACGGTTCGTCGACGTCTCCTGGGCCCCGACGACGAAGAGCGTGTTCCGCGTGCAGATCCAGGTCGAGGCCCTCGATCGCTCGGGTCTGCTGTCGGACGTCACTCGTGTGCTCAGCGAGCATCACGTGAACATCCTCTCCGCGACGGTGTCGACGACCGACGAGCGCTTGGCGCTCAGCCGCTTCGTGTTCGAGATGGGCGATGCCGTCCACCTCGATCGTGTGCTCAACGCCGTCCGACGCATCGACGCCGTCTACGACGTGTATCGGGTCACGTCTTCCTGAAGCCCAACGCGGCAAGCGCCTCGAGCGCCTGACGGCGCCCGGGAACACGGTGCAGCGATTCGATCTCCTGCTCAGCCTGCTCGACCGCCGTGGGGAGCGCGTCGGCGAGCAGGCGCGCCCATATGAGGAAATCGGGCCCACGCCGTGTGCCGAGCAGCAGATCGGTCATGGTCCGCGCGGGGGTCGTGACCCGGACGCTGCTCAGCAGACTGACCTCGGCCGGCTCGACACGGCGGTCGTGGAACGTGACCCGCCGGTCGACGTCGATGCGCAGACGCTGGGCGCTGGTGCGGCTCACGTGGTGCCGTGCCGGGGGCGGAGCGCCGCCCGCATGCACCCAGGCCGCCGTCGGGCCGCTGGCGGCTGTGCCGGCGGGTATCAGCGAAGCGATGGCCTGGGCGCGCAGCGCCGCCCCCTCCACGAGATCGGCCGGAATGTACCCTTCGCCGAGCTCGACCACATGTCCGTCGAGGCGCGCCGCGCTCAGTTCGCTCACGCTCAGCCTGCCGCCGGGCATGTACAGGAACGCGGGATGCATCACGCCAGTGTGGCGCAGTGCATCCCGCGTTCGGATGTCGGTGCGGAGATCTGTGGAGAAGTTCAGCCGCCCAGGGCGCTGAGCCAGGTGCGGCGCGCCTCGAGAGCATCCGCCGCCGCCTTCGCGGCCTTCTTGTCGCCGGCCTTCTCGGCCGCGGCGAGCTCGGCCTCGAGCTTCTCGATCGCCTCGAGCAGCTGCGAGCTCATGTCGTTGGCGCGGGCCTTGGTCTCCGGGTTGTTCTTCTTCCAGTCGACCTCTTCGCGGGCCTTCAGCGCCTGCTCGATCACGCGCAGACGGTCGTCGAGCGCGCGTTCCTTCTCGCGCGGGAAGATGCGTCCGATCTCGTCCCACTGGCGCTGGATGCGGGTGAGGAGAGCCCGGGCGCTCTTGATGTTCGCCTCGTCCGCGACCGCCTTCGCCTCTTCGAGCAGGGCCTGACGGGCCTCGATCTTCGGCGCGGAGTCGGCCTCTTCCGCTGCGGCCTGCTCGGCGCGTGCCGAATACAGCGCGTCGCCGGCGGCCTTGAACCGAGCCCACAGAGCGTCGTCGACCTTGCGTCCGGCGCGGCCCGCCGACTTCCACTCGTCGAGCAGGGTGCGGTACGCGGGGATGCCGTCGACGCCGCGAGGCGCCAGGGCCTCTGCGCGTTCGACCAGACGGGTCTTGGCGTCGCGGGCGGATTTATGCGCGTCGTCGAGCTCGGCGTAGAAGGCGCGGCGGTGCTTGTCGACCGCGGCACGGGCGTCGCGGAATCGCTTCCAGAGCTGCTGCGAGACGCTCTTCGAGAGGCGAGGGCCGTTCTGCTGGTGGGCCTGCCATTCGTCGAAGAGATCGCTGAGCTCGGCCGTGACCTGCTTCCACTGCACCTTCGACAGGTCGCGTGCGGCGATCGCCTCGGCGCGCTCGACGAGAGCGGTCCGCTCTGCGATCGCCTTGTCGACGAGCTCCTTGGCAGCCTGTGCCTCCTGCGCCGTCGCCTCCGACAGGGAGGCGGTGAGGGCGTTCAGACGATCGCGGAGACCGGCGAGATCGCCGACGGCGGCGGCGTCGGTCGCCTCCTCCAGCAGATGCGCGGCCTGCTTCGCGAGATCGCTCGCCGATGCCCCACCGGCCTGGTGCCGCTGCTCGAGCGTGTGCACCTTGAAGGCGATGTCATCGTACTTGCGCACGAAGTAGGCGAGAGCCTCGTCAGGGGTGCCGTCCGGATACTGGCCGACGACGCGCCAGGCGTCGTTCTCGAGAACCTCGACGGTGCCGTCTTCGGACACGCGACCCCACTTGGCGACCTCCTCAGGGGAGGAGGTGGGCGCGACCGGCGCCGCAGGCGTCTGCGCAGCAGCGGGCGCCTTGGCAGGCAGCTTGCGCGGCAGCGGAGCCGTCGGGGGAGCGGGAACGGGGGGAGTCGGCTTCGAGGGCTCGGTGGCAGACACTATTGATCTCCTTGCGCGGACGACCGCGGGAGGCGGAAAGGACGAGCTTCAGCCTAGTACGCGCGGGCCGATCCGTCGTGGACGCGGATCTCACATCCCTTGTTATCGATCTGTGAGCAGATCGTTCGATCGAGGAAACACGCCACGACCACTGCGGGAAACACGGCTTTCCTATCGTCGCAGTCATGAACCAGACAGCATCCGAGATCGTGGTCGTCGGCGCCGGCATGGTCGCGCACCGTTTCGTGGAGAGTCTGCTGAGCCGCACGGATGCCGCAGTGCGCGTTCACGTGTTCGGCGATGAGGGCCGCGGCCCCTACGACCGCGTCGGACTCACCGGTTTCTTCTCAGGAGCGACGGGTGACGACCTGACACTCGACAGGTCCGTCTTCGATGACGAGCGGGTGCTGCTGCATCCCGGCGATCGGGTCATGCAGATCGACCGAGCGGCCCGCACGGTGACGACGAGCACGCGCCGCGTCGTGCGCTACGACACACTCGTGCTGGCCACCGGCTCGTACGCTGCGCGCGTCGCCGTCGACGGCGCCGACCTTCCCGGCTGCTTCGTGTATCGCACTCTCGACGACGTGCAGGAGCTGAAGGACTTCGTCGAGCGCCGTCGTCGGATGCTGGACCGGCCGCTTCGCGGCGCCGTGATCGGCGGCGGTCTGCTGGGACTCGAGGCGGCAGGCGCCCTGCAGGGCATGGACGTCGACGCGACCGTGGTGCAGTACTCGGATCGCCTGATGTCGCAGCAGCTCGACGTCGCGGGTGGGGCGATGCTGCGCCGACTGCTCGAGAGCCGAGGCATCAACGTGCGCACCGAGTCGCGCACGACGCGGCTGGACCCCGATCGCACTGGCGCGGTGGCCGCGCTCGAGTTCCAGGACGGCTCGATGCACGAGGCGGACGTCGTCGTGTTCACGGTCGGCGTGCGACCTCGCGACGAACTCGCCCGTTCCGCCGGCCTCGATGTCGACGCGCGCGGCGGCGTGCTCATCGACGAGCGGTGCATCACCAGCGACCCCGACATCCTCGCGATCGGCGAGGTCGCGAACTTCGACGGCAGGTGCGTCGGGCTCGTCGCCCCCGGCTATGCGATGGCCGAGGTGGCCGCGACTCGTCTGCTCGGTGGAGAGGCCTCCTTCCCGGGCTACGACGACTCGTCGAAGCTCAAGCTCTCCGGCGTCGACGTGGCGAGCTTCGGCGACGCGATGGCCACCACGCCGAACGCGCTCGACGTCGTCTACGCCGATGCGGTCGCCGGTGTCTACAAGAAGCTCGTGCTGTCCGACGACGCGCAGACCCTTCTCGGCGGCATCCTCGTCGGCGACGCCTCGGCCTACGGCTCGCTGCGTCCGCTGCTCGGGGCGAAGCTCGGTGCCGACCCGGCCGCCTACCTGCTTCCCGAGGGCGGGAACGAGGCGCCGGGCGGTGAGCTCCCCGACGAGGCGGTCGTCTGCTCGTGCTCGAACGTGTCGGCCGGCCGCATCCGTCAGGCCGTGCATGAAGAGGGATGCATGGACGCAGCGGCGGTGAAGGGGTGCACCAAGGCGGGGGCGACCTGCGGCTCGTGCGTGCTGATGGTCAAGAAGGTGGTCGGGCAAGAGCTCACCAAGCTCGGTCAGACCGTGTCGAACGCGTTGTGCGAGCACTTCGACATGTCTCGCCGGCAGCTGTTCGACGCGGTGCGCGTCGCCGAGCTCACGACTTTCAGCGCGATCGCCGAGCGGTTCGGCCGCGGTCGCGGTTGCGACATCTGCAAGCCGGCGATCGCCAGCATCCTCTCGGTGCTCGTCGGGGCGCATGTGCTCGACGGCGAGAACGCGACTCTGCAGGACACGAACGACCACGTCATGGCGAACATGCAGAAGGACGGCACGTACTCGGTCGTCCCGCGCATGCCCGGTGGCGAAGTCACCCCTGAAGGGCTGCTCGCGATCGGCCAGATCGCGAAGGATTACGCGCTCTACACGAAGATCACCGGCGGACAGCGGATCGACATGTTCGGCGCCCGACTCGAGCAGCTGCCGGCGATCTGGGGTCGGCTGGTGGACGCCGGGTTCGAATCCGGCCACGCCTACGGCAAGTCGCTGCGCACGGTGAAGTCCTGCGTGGGATCGACATGGTGCCGTTACGGTGTCCTGGACTCGGTGGGCATGGCGGTGAAGCTCGAGCTGCGCTACCGCGGACTGCGGGCGCCGCACAAGCTCAAGCTCGGCGTCTCCGGATGCGCACGCGAGTGCGCCGAGGCCCGTGGAAAGGACGTCGGCGTCATCGCGACCGAGACGGGCTGGAACATGTACGTCGGCGGCAACGGCGGGTTCGCGCCCAAGCACGCCCAGCTGCTCGCCTCCGATCTCGACGACGACGGCCTGATCCAGGCGATCGACCGCTTCTTCATGTACTACATCCGCACGGCGGACCGCCTGCAGCGCACAGCGCCGTGGCTCGACGACCTCGAGGGCGGGCTGGACGAGCTGCGTCGAGTCATCTTCGACGACAGCCTGGGGATCTGCGCCGACCTCGACGCGGCGATGGCGCGACACGTCGATCGCTATGAGGACGAATGGGCTGCGACGCTGCGCGACCCCGAGAAGCTGCAGCGGTTCCATTCGTTCGTGAACGCCACAGACACGCCCGACCCGTCGCTCGCCTACGTCGCCGAGCGCGGGCAGATCCGCCCAGCCACATCAGAGGAACGACGCACCGGCGGCGTCCTCATCGCCGGAACTGCACTGGAGGTACGCCGATGACGCTCATCACAGAGGACACGATGGTGCGCATCTGCTCCCTCGACGACCTGGAAGTCGAACGGGGGAGGGCTGCGCTGATCGACGTGCAGCAGATCGCCTTGTTCCGGCTGCCAGACGGCAGCGTGCACGCCGTCGACAACTTCGACCCGTTCAGTGGAGCGAACGTCATCTCGCGCGGCATCGTCGGCACGCGGGGAGCATCGGCGACGGTCGCCTCGCCGTTGCACAAGCAGGTGTTCGACCTGATGACGGGCACCTGCCTGGATTCGCAGGGCAAGCAGCCGGTGAGCGGTGTGGATGCCGCGCTGCGCGTGTGGCCCGTGCGGATCATCGGCGGCGACGTGTACATCGAGGTGGCATCGTGAGCCGCACACGCGTGGGCCGCGTCGATCTGATCGGAGGCGGCCCCGGCCCCGCCGATCTCATGACGATCCGGGCCTACCGACTGCTCCGCGAGGCGGAGGTGATCGTCGCCGACAGGCTCGGCCCGTTCGACGAGCTGCGGTCCGAGATCCCCTCCGACGTGCTGGTGATAGACGTCGGCAAGCGGCCGGGTCATCACCCGGTGCCGCAGGAGCAGATCAACGCCCTGCTGGTCGAGCATGCCAGGGCGGGCAGACGCGTCGTGCGGCTGAAAGGCGGCGACCCCTTCGTGTTCGGACGCGGAGGCGAAGAGGTGCTCGCGTGCCAAGCCGCAGGCATCCCCGTGAGTGTGACACCCGGCATCAGCAGCGCGATCTCCGTCCCGCAGGCGGCGGGCATCCCTGTCACGCACCGGGGCGTCTCGGCCGGAATCCACGTCATGAACGGTCAGGGAGACATCACACCGAGCGCCCTCGCCTCGATGGCGGACCCGGCGGTGACCACGGTCGTGCTGATGGGCGTGGCCGCGATCGGCCGGATCTCGGCATCCGCTCTGAATGCCGGAGTATCTCCGTCGACGCCGGTCGCCATCGTCGAGAACGGCTCCACGCCGCTTCAGCGCACGATCCGCACGACGGTGGGCACTATCGTGGCGGATGCAGAGGAGGCCAACGTGATCAATCCCGCCGTGATCGTCATCGGTGAGGTGGCCAGGGAAGGGCTGCTGCTCCCCGCTGATGTCCTGGCCGTGGGTACCGCGTGACCCGCCCGCGCGTCCTCGAACACGCACTCGCCGGCTGCACGATCATCGTGGCAGCCGATCGTCGTTCCATCGACCTCGCCACGGCTCTCGAGCGCCGTGGCGCCGTCGTGCACCGCGCACCTGCGCTGAGCATCGTGCCCAACGTCGACGATGCCGAGCTCCTGCGGCGCACACGACTGCTGATCGAGTCGCCGCCCGACATCGTGATCGTCACGACGGGCGTCGGATTCCGCGGCTGGATGGATGCCGTGCACGAGCACGGCATCGACGAGAAGCTGGGCGCGGCCTTCGACGGCGCCCAGTTCATCGCCAGAGGGCCCAAAGCGCACGGCGCGATCCAGCAGGCGGGCTTCAGCGCCGACTGGGTCGCCGAATCCGAGACCTCGGCCGAGGTCGGCGAGTATCTGCTCGCGAGCGGTGTCGCAGGAAAACGCATCGTCGTACAGCACCACGGCGCAGGATCGGACGGGTTGGACGAACTTCTCGCCGATGCAGGCGCCGATGTGCTCAGCGTCGTCGTCTACCGCTGGGGGCCGCCGCCGAATCCCGACGTGGTCCGGAGGTCGGCGCTGCAGGCGGCCGCGGGCGAAGCGGATGCCGTGCTCTTCACATCCGCCCCGGGAGCCGCGTCGTGGCTCGCCGTCGCCGAGGAGGCCGGGGCTCTGGACGGCATCCGTCGCCGCGCGGCATCCGGACGTCTGCTGATCGCCGCCGTCGGCCCTGTGACCGCCGTCCCGTTGCAGGAGGCGGGCCTCACCCTGACGATCGCCGACCGCGGACGGCTGGGCTCCCTCGCGCGTACGGTCATCGCGTACTTCGGTGGAGGCAAGGCTCCGTCGGTGTACACCGACGAGGGCCGCGTCGAGGTCCGAAGCGGAGGCGCGATCGTCGACAACAGATTCGTCCCGCTCTCGCGCACGGGCTCCGTGTTGCTGGAAGTGCTCGCCGACGCCGGAGGACGCGTGCTCTCGCGCGCAGAGCTGAGCGCGGTGCTGCCGGGCGGCGAGCGCAACGCGCACGCTGTGGAGGTGGCAGTGGCGCGTGTCCGCGAATCTCTCGGAGCAAGAGACCTCATCCAGACCGTCGTCAAGCGCGGGTACCGGCTCGCGGTCTCCGACCGCTGATCCCTGACACAGGGGGAGACCCGCGAGCAGCAGCCCACCGATGAGGTTGCTGACGACGGTCGAGATCTCGTTCCAGATCTCACAGGCGCGGACGGCGCCGTGTCAGCGCAGGATCACTCCGCAGGCGTCTCGACCGGTGTCGGCTCGGGGGCCGGGGCGTCCGTGGGCGCGACTGTCGAGGTCGGCGTGGGCGTCGGCTCGGGAGCGGTGGCCTGAGCGTGTACGAACTGGCTCGCCACGGCACCGGCGACGATGAGGCCGCCCAGGATGCCGGCGATCGTGTTGTCGCGTACGCGACGACGGATCCGACCGTCGTGCCAGGACGTGCGCGCTGCGTGCAGTCGAGCGCGCTCTGCCTCCGTGCGCGCCTGCTGTGCGCTCTTCGAACCGCGTGCGGCCATGCCGTGTGCTCCCTTACTGGACGTGAAACGACGACGTCGCCTGAGAGCCTATCGTCGCCGGCGTCGGAGGCCGGCATTAGCCTGGAGTGCATGACCTCCGCCGCCGCGCTCCTCTCCGGGCAGACGCCGCTCGCCGTGCGCATGCGGCCGATCTCGCTGGCCGAGGTCGCCGGGCAGAAGCATCTGCTGCGCGCCGGCTCGCCGATCGTGGCGCTGGCCGACCCGGCCGCCGCCTCGCCGGGAGCGGTGTCGATCATCCTGTGGGGACCTCCCGGCACCGGCAAGACGACGCTCGCTCAGGCGATCGCCCGCTCGTCCGGCAGGCGGTTCGTCGAGCTCTCGGCGATCACGGCGGGCGTCAAGGACGTGCGCGAGGTCATGCAGGAGGCGATCACGCAGCGCGACCTGTACGGGCAGACGACCATCCTGTTCCTCGACGAGATCCACCGGTTCACGAAGGCCCAGCAGGACGCGCTGCTCCCGGGTGTCGAGAACGGCTGGGTGCTGCTCATCGCGGCGACGACCGAGAACCCCTCGTTCTCGGTGATCTCGCCGCTGCTGTCGCGGTCGCTGCTGCTGACCCTGCAGCCCCTCACCGACGATGACATCGGCCTCCTCATAGACCGCGCCGTCACTGATGCGCGCGGACTGAACGGCGCGGTCACGCTCGCCGACGAGGCGCGATCGTCGCTGATCCGGCTCGCTTCGGGCGACGCACGCCGCGCTCTCACCGGGCTGGAGGCCGCGGCCGCGGTGGCGTTGTCGAACGCAGGAGACGACAAGAATCCGGCCGTCAGCGGCGACGACGTCGCGCAGGCCGTCGACAAGGCGCTGCTGCGCTACGACCGGCAGGGTGACGAGCACTACGACGTGATCAGCGCCTTCATCAAGTCGATCCGCGGATCCGACCCCGATGCGGCTCTGCACTATCTGGCACGCATGATCGAGGCAGGGGAGGACCCGCGCTTCATCGCGCGGCGACTGGTCATCTCGGCGTCGGAAGACGTCGGGCTCGCCGATCCGCAAGCGCTGACGATCGCTGTCGCCGCGGCCGACGCCGTCGCATTCATCGGCATGCCCGAGGGGCGGATCCCGCTCGCCGAGGCGACGGTGTACCTCGCGACGACAGCGAAGTCGAACGCCGCCTACGAGGGCATCAACGCGGCGATCGCCGACATCCGCGCGGGTGGATTCGGACGCGTGCCGGTGCATCTGCGCGATGCGCACTACCCGGGGGCGAAGCGACTCGGGCACGGGCGCGGATACGTGTACCCCCACGACAGCGAGTTCGGCATCCTTCCCCAGCAGTACCTCCCCGACGAACTCGAGGGTCGCCGTTACTACGAGCCGAAGAACCTCGGAGCCGAACGCGACATCACTGCGCGGCTCGAGAAGATCCGCCGCATCCTCGACGACCGCTGATCCGTTGAGAGGCTCGGCCCACCCCCTACAGTGGGCACATGTCACGCAGTCCGATCCGGATCCCGCCCGACCGCGACCTCTCGATCGACTTCGTGCGTGCGATCTGCCTGCCGATCGTCGTGCTGCTGCACGCGTTCCAGATGGGGATCGACGGCGAGCCGCTTAGGGCGTTCAACGCGCTGGCCGAGTGGAAGCCGCTGGCAGGCATCACATGGATCGGCATGATCATGCCGACGTTCTTCATCGCGGGCGGCTTCGCCGGCATCACGACATGGCGACGGCTGCGTCACCGAGGGGAGACAGCGGGGGAGTACATCCGAGTGCGCGCGCTGCGACTCGCCCGCCCTGTGCTGCTCGCCATGGTCGGCGTTCTCGTGACGATCGGTGCGATGGCCGCACTCGGAGCCGATCCCGAGTTCTTGCGCAGCTTCGCTTTCCGGCTCGCCGAGCCGCTGTGGTTCATCGCGGTCTACGCGATCTGCACCTCCTGCGTGCCGCTGATGGCGTGGTTGCACCACCGTGCGGCGTGGGCGACCTACTTCACGCTCGCCGCTCTCGTCGTCGTGATCGACCTGGCAGGCAAGTACCTGGGCGTGCCGCTCGGCGCGTTGAACTGGCTGTTCCTCTGGCTGTTCGTGCAGCAGCTCGGCTTCGGCGTGCGAGACCAGTGGTACTCGCGCCGGCCCGCGTGGCTGCTGCTCGCGCTCGCGCTGGTGGCCTACGCGCTGATCGGCGTGGCGGTGTTCGGTATGGGATACGACCCCGACATGATCGCGAACCTGAACCCGCCGACCGTCGTCCTGCTGCTCCTCGGACTCGCTCAGGTGTATCTGTTCACGCTGCTGCAGCCGGCGATCCGCGCGCTCATGCGACGGCGAGCGGTGCTCGTCACCATCGGAGCCCTCGGCATCTACGGCATGGTCGTGTACCTGTGGCACACTGTCGCGATGGCCGTGGTCGTCGGCGTGCAGCTCGCGCTCGGGCTGCCTTTCCCGAGCGTGCTGAGCACAGAGTGGTGGATCACGCGCGTCCCGTGGCTGCTCGCGATCTTCGCAGTGATCACGGTGTTCTGCGTGATCATCCCTCCGATCGAGAAGCGCTGGCCGGCAGAGCGCCCTCGGATCATGCCGCTGTGGGCGGCCGCGCTGTGCACGCTGCTGCTGGTCGCGGCGGTCGGCTGCGTGCTGACGCAGGGTTATCTGACGCCGTGGACGGTGGTCGCGGTGTGCGCGCTGGCGGCGTCGATCGTGTGGCTCACGGCAGGAGGACCAGGGGCTGCGCAGGGCGAGCGGATGCTCGAAGACGCCGGAGTCCGCGGCATCCCGCGGGAGTGATTGCCGATCTGTTAGACTTGACCGGCTCGAAACCGAGTTTTCGGGCATCTCCTCGTTCACACCCCACCTTGCTGGCGCCCCGGCGTGCGCTCCAAGGCAGAACGCGGTGATACGTCCGCGAGTCGCGAAAGTCGCGACCGCGTCATCGGAAGGACAGCTTCGTGACCACGAAGTCCCAGGACCGCCGCAAGGTGCGTCTCAGCCGCGCCCTCGGCGTCGCTCTCACCCCGAAGGCCGCACGCTACCTCGAGAAGCGTCCCTACGCTCCGGGCGAGCACGGCCGCACCAAGCGCAAGGCAGACAGCGACTACGCCGTCCGCCTTCGTGAGAAGCAGCGTCTGCGCGAGCAGTACGGCATCCGCGAGAAGCAGATGCGCAACACGTTCAACGAGGCCCGCCGCACCGAGGGTCTGACGGGTGAGAACCTCGTCGAGCTCCTCGAGATGCGTCTCGACGCCCTCGTGCTGCGTTCGGGCTTCGCCCGCACCACCGCGCAGGCTCGCCAGCTCGTCGTGCACCGCCACATCCTCGTCGACGGCCAGCTCGTCGACCGCCCGTCGTTCCGCGTGAAGCCGGGTCAGCTCGTCCACGTCAAGGCCAAGAGCGAGGGCACCGAGCCCTTCCAGGTCGCAGCAGCCGGCGGCCACGCCGAGGTCCTGCCTCCCGTTCCGGGCTACCTCGAGGTCGAGCTCGACAAGCTCCAGGCTCGTCTGCTCCGTCGCCCGAAGCGCGCCGAGGTCCCCGTGACCTGTGAAGTGCAGCTCGTCGTCGAGTACTACGCAGCTCGCTGATCCAGCGTTCCGCACAAGAGGCGTCGGGGTGACCCGACGCCTCTTGTCGTTTCCGCATACGATGGAGGCACCGCGCCCTCGCGGGCACAAGGCAAGGATGATCACATGAAGAACGTGCTCTGGTTCCTGATCGGCGTGATCGGCGGCTTCGTCGCGGCGCACTTCATGAACAAGGACCCGCGCGGTCACGACCTCCTGGCCGAGCTCGACGCCAGAATCAACGGATTCACCGCGATCATCGGCGACGCGTATCGCGAGCAGGAGGCGCGGCTCACCGAGCCCGCTGACGACTGAATCGCGCTCTCGCGCGGCACCTCACTCCCTTTCACACGCAAGGACACCCGGCACAGCTATGAAAACTGCGGAGATCGCGCAGCGCTATCTCGACTTCTTCGAGAAGAACGACCACCTCATCGTCCCCTCGGCATCGCTGGTCAGCGACGACCCGTCGCTGCTGTTCACCGTCGCAGGCATGGTGCCGATGATCCCGTACCTCACGGGGGTCGTTCCCGCGCCGCATCCGCGCATCGCGGATCTGCAGAAGTGCATCCGCACCAACGACATCGAAGAGGTGGGCCGCACCGCTCGCCATGGCACGTTCTTCCAGATGCTCGGGAACTGGTCGTTCGGCGACTACTTCAAAGAGGGAGCGATCCGCTACGCCTGGGAGCTGCTGACCTCGTCCGAGGCAGATGGCGGTCTCGGTTTCGACGAGAAGGATCTCTGGGTCACCGTCTACGAGACGGATGACGAAGCCGAAGCGATCTGGCGGGACATCATCGGCCTCAAGCCCGAGCGCATCCAGCGACTCGGCCGCGCAGACAACTACTGGAACACCGGCCAGCCGGGACCTGGTGGACCCGACAGCGAGATCTTCTTCGACCGCGGGCCCGCCTACGGCAAGGACGGCGGACCGGCCGCCGACGACTCGCGGTTCCTGGAGATCTGGAACCTCGTGTTCATGCAGGACTTCATCGAGAACATCCGAGGCAAGACCGAGTTCGACATCGTCGGCGAGCTGCCGATGAAGAACATCGACACCGGCATGGGCCTCGAGCGCGTCGCGTTCCTCAAGCAGGGCGTCGAGAACATGTACGAGACCGATCAGGTCCGTCCTGTGCTCGACCGCGCAGTCGAGCTGTCCGGCCGCACCTACGGGGCCGTTCACGAAGACGACGTGCGTTTCCGCGTGATCGCCGATCACGTCCGCTCCTCGCTCATGCTGCTCTCCGACGGCGTCCGACCGTCGAACGAGGGCCGCGGCTACATCCTGCGCCGCCTGATGCGCCGCACCGTCCGCGCCATGCGTCTGCTGGGCGTCGATGAGCCCGTCTTCCCTGAGCTTTTCGCGACATCCCGCGACGCCATGAAGACCGCCTACCCGGTTCTCGAGACCGACTGGTCGACGCTGTCGGCATCGGCCTTCGCCGAGGAGGAGACTTTCCGTCGCACGCTCGCTGCGGGCTCGACGATCCTCGACCTCGCCCTGGACGAGACCAAGAAGGGCGGCGGATCGCAGCTCAGCGGCTCTGAGGCGTTCCTGCTGCACGACACCTACGGCTTCCCGATCGACCTCACCCTCGAGGTCGCCGAAGAGGCGGGCCTCGCGGTCGACCGTGCGGCGTTCGACTCGCTCATGCAGGAGCAGCGGCAGCGCGCCAAGGCCGACGCCCGAAACCGCAAGCGCCAGCTGGCCGACGTCTCGGTGTACCGGGATCTCCGCGCACTCGGCGAAACCGGATTCGACGGCTACACGGCTCTCGAAGTCGAATCCCGCATCCTCGGGATCCTCGTGGACGGCCAGTCGGTCGCGAGCGCCTCCGAAGGGGCGATCGCCGAGGTCGTGCTCGCTGAGACCACGCTGTACGCCGAGTCCGGTGGACAGGTGGCCGACAAGGGCACGATCGTCGGTCCCGGATTCGAACTCGAGGTGCTCGACGTCCAGCGCCCCGTTCCCGGTCTCATCAGCCACACGGTCGAGGTCAGCCGCGGCACGGTCGCGGTGGACGACGCCGCGACCACAGTGGTTGACGCGGCGAACCGCCGCGCCGCCCGACAGGCCCACTCCGCCACGCACCTCGTGCACGCCGCCCTTCGCGACACTCTCGGCAAGACGGCCACGCAGGCCGGCTCGCTGAACCGCGCCGGTTACATGCGCTTCGACTTCTCGTGGTCGCAGGCCCTTTCGGCCGACACGCGCACCGAGATCGAGGAGATCACGAACCGTGCCGTGCAGGACGCCCTCGAAGTGACCACGCGCATCGTCTCGCTCGACGAGGCCAAGGAAGCCGGTGCCATGGCGCTGTTCGGAGAGAAGTACGGCGACGTCGTGCGCATGGTCGACATCGGCGGTCCCTGGTCGCGCGAGCTGTGCGCCGGCACGCACGTCTCCACGAGTGCGGAGATCGGTCTGGTCAGCATCGTCGGGGAGTCGTCCGTGGGCGCGTCCAACCGCCGCATCGAGGCCCTCGTCGGCCAGGACGCGTTCCGTGACCTCGCCGCCGAGCGTGCTCTCGTCTCTCAGCTGAGCACCTCTCTGAAGACCCCGCGCGAGCAGCTGCCGGAACGCATCGCAGACCTCGCCGCGAGCCTGAAAGCCGCCGAGAAGCGCATCGCGCAGTTCGAGGCGAAGGAACGCGCCGGTCAGGTTCCCGCCATCGCGGACGCAGCGGTGCGCGTCGGCGACTTCCATGTCGCTGCGCAGTCGCTCGGCGAGATCGCCTCTGCAGACGACGTGCGAGACCTCGTGCTCGGAGTACGTGACCGTCTCGGCTCGGCGGCGGCGGTCGTCGCTCTCGGCGCCGTCGTGAACGGCCGGCCCGTCGTCGTCGTCGCCACCAACGACGCGGCGCGCAAGGCCGGCGCCAAGGCCGGCGCCCTCGCGAAGCGCGCTGCAGGCATCCTCGGCGGCGGCGGCGGCGGACGCGACGACGTCGCTCAGGGCGGTGGGACGGATGCCGCGGCTCTGCCTTCGGCGCTCGACGCCGTCTCTCAGGAGCTGCACGCAGCGTGAGCGGGTTCCGTCGCGGCGTGCGGCTCGGGATCGACGTCGGCAAGGCGCGGGTCGGCGTCGCTCGCTGCGATCCTGACGGCATGCTCGCGGTGCCGGTCGAGACCGTGCCGCGCTCGGAGTCGTCGATCGATCGTCTCGTAGAGCTCTCGGTCGAGTACGAGCCGCTGGAGTTCGTCGTCGGTCTGCCCGTCAACATGCGAGGAGACGACACCGCGTCGACCGTGGACGCTCGGGAGTTCGCTGCCGCGGTCCATGAGCGCACCGGCATCCCTGTGCGTCTCGTCGACGAGCGGTTGAGCACGGTGACCGCCCACGCCGCCCTTCGTTCTTCGGGCAGAACCCAGAAGAACTCTCGTAGCATTGTGGATCAGGTCGCCGCGGTTGTGCTTCTGCAGCAGGCGATCGACACGGAGAAGAGCACGGGAAGAGCTCCCGGCTCCATGATTCCGCTCGATGAGGAGTCCCGCTGACCATGCCCGAACGTGAGAGTGCGTCCCCCCAGCACGATCCGGACGCCCGCCTCGGCGACCTGTTCGAGAACCTTCCCGATCCGTCGCCGCAGATTCCCGTCGTCGACGACGCGCCCCCAGCCCCGGGCTCCCGTCGCGCCGCACGCGAGGCCGCAGCGGCTGCGTCCGGCGCCGCGGCTCCGACCGCTCACGCCTCCGCGTCTTCCGAGAGGCCCGCGAGCGCCGAGCAGCCCGCGTCGGTCGAACAGAATCCGCCTGCGGAACCGACGATCGCTGCCGAGCCGTCGCCGCCCGCCGAAGCAGCGGTCACGTCGTCAGCGCCGCTCCCGGCATCCGATGCGATGCCGGTTCAGCCGACCGCTCAGACGGAGCAGGAGGCATCGACGCCAATCGGCGCCGCTGCACCGGCGCCGACACCGACATCGACACCGACGCCAGCCGCTCCTGCTCTCGGCGGCGGGCTCGACGACCTGTTCCACGACGACCACGACGAGCATCCCCGCACGCCGAAGAAGAAGCGTCGCACGGGCTGCCTCGTGGCTCTCATCATCGTGCTCGCCGTCCTCGGCGGGCTCGCAGCGGGTGGCGCGTGGGTGTGGAACACCTATGGCGACAAGATCAGCGACGCGATGGGTTGGGGCGACCCGAAGGACTGGGAACCGGATCTCGCGACAGGCGAGGCGATGGTGACGATCAGCGAGGGCGACACAGGACAGCCGGTGTCCGCCGCGCTCTACGAGGCCGGCGTCACGCGCACCGAAGACGTGTTCTACGACTATCTGCTCGAAGAAGACCCCAACGCGACCTTCTACCCGGGTGTGTACAGGTTGCAGAAGAAGATGACGGCCGCCGCCGCGCTCGAGGCTCTGCAGAACCCCGACAACAAGCTCGAGAACACCGTGTCGGTCGCGGAAGGCGGCACGATCGCGTCGATCCTGCCGAGCATCGCCGACACGATGGGCTTCCCGATCGAGGAGTTGCAGGCTGCCGTCGCCGACCCCGGCGTGTACGGAGTCGCCGCCCAGTCTCTCGAAGGCTGGCTGTTCCCGGCCGTGTACACCTTCGACCCAGGAGTGACCTCGACGCAGGTGATCCAGCGCATGGTCGACCGCACGCGCGAGTCGCTCGCCGCTGCCGGCGTGCCGGATGCCGACGCCGAGAGGATTCTCACGATCGCGTCGATCATTCAGCGCGAGGGCCGCACGGACGACTTCGCGAAGGTGTCGCGCGTGATCCAGAACCGCCTCGACATCGACATGAAGCTGCAGATGGACTCGACCGCGCAGTACGGTTACGGTTCGCTGCACGAGGGCGTCGTCTCGAGCTCGAAAGAAGCCCTCGAGGATCCGAACCCGTGGAACACCTACGTCAACACGGGACTCCCCGTGACGCCGATCGCGAGCGCGAGCGATGCCGCCATCGACGCGGCCATGCACCCGGCAGACGGTCCCTGGCTCTACTTCGTGACGGTGAACCTCGAGACCGGTGAGACGGTGTTCTCCACCACCTACGAAGAGCACCAGGCTGCGATCAAGCAGTGGGACGCCTGGTGCAAGGCGAACCCAGACGGCGGCTGCAGCTGATGAGCCGCTCGCGGCTGGCGGTGTGGGGCGACCCCATCGCGCACTCGAAGTCCCCTCTGCTGCATGCGGCCGCCTATCGGGTTCTCGGATTCGACTGGGAGTACGACCGCCGACAGGTGACGGAGGCCGAATTCGCAGGTGCGGTGCGCGATCTGGACGACTCCTGGCGCGGCCTGTCGCTGACGATGCCTTTGAAAGACGAGGCGTTCCGCGTCGCCGACTCGCACGATGCACATGCCGAGCTGACCGGAGTCACCAACACGCTCCTGCTGGGCGAGCGGATCGCGGGGTTCAACACGGACGTCGGGGGAATCGTCGACGCGCTCGGGGAGAACGGCGTCGTCGCGCCGGACGCGGTGCGACTCCTGGGAGCGGGGGCGACGGCGGCATCCGCCCTCGTCGCCGTGAGCGACATGGGGGCCGGCCGCGTCGATGTACGGGCCCGCAGACCGGATCGAGCCTCGGGACTGGTCGCTCTGGGCGAGAAGCTCGGCGTCACGGTCACCGTGTCGACGTTCGACGAGCCCGCCTCCACGGTCGAGCTGACGATCGCCTCGCTTCCCGGTGGGACCGCGCTCGATGAGAGCGTCGTGCGCCCGCTGGCCGATCACGGCGGGGTGCTTTTCGACGTCGCGTACTCACCGTGGCCGTCGGCGCTCGCGAGCGCGTGGACAGGCGGTGAGGCGATCGCAGGACTCGGGATGCTCCTGCACCAGGCCGTGCGGCAGATCCGCGTCTTCGCACACGGCGACCCCGCGGCCGTGCTGCCCGATGAGGCCGCCGTGGTGGCGGCGATGCGCGCGGTTCTGTAGCGACGGGACGTCACGCGGGACGAGACACGTCCGAACGCGTGGGAGACTAGAGCAATGCTCCGCGTGCTCACGGCCGGCGAATCGCACGGTCCAGAACTCATTGCCGTCATGGAGGGCCTTCCCTCCGGCGTTCCGGTGTCTTCCGTGGCCATTCAGGCCGATCTCGAGCGCCGCAAGCTCGGCTACGGCCGCGGCTCGCGCATGAAGTTCGAGCAGGACGAGCTCACGATCTCTGGCGGCGTACGCCACGGCAAGACCCTGGGCAGTCCGATCGCCCTGCGGATCGGCAACACCGAGTGGCCGAAGTGGATCGAGGTCATGAACCCCGAGCCTGTCGAGCTCACCGACAAGTCCCGAGGTCGCAGCGCCCCGCTGACGCGTCCGCGCCCGGGGCACGCCGACCTGGTCGGCATGCAGAAGTACGACTTCGACGAGGCACGGCCGATACTCGAGCGCGCGAGCGCGCGAGAGACCGCCGCCCGTGTCGCTCTCGGCGCGATCGCCCGCGCCTTCCTCGGCGAGCTGGGCATCCGCCTCGTCAGCCACACGCTCTCGATCGGCCCCGTCCAGGTCCCCTACGGCTCGCCGGTGCCGACGCCCGATGACGTCGACGCGCTCGACGCCGATCCGCTGCGCTGCTTCGACCCGGCCACGTCTGCTCTGATGGTCGCCGAGGTCGACGACGCGAAGAAGGACGGCGACACGCTCGGCGGCATCGTCGAGGTGCTCGCCTACGGCCTGCCCCCGGGGCTCGGCTCCCACGTGCAGTGGGATCGGCGCCTCGACGCGCGTCTCGCGCAGGCGCTGATGAGCATCCAGGCGATCAAGGGCGTCGAGGTCGGAGACGGCTTCGAGACCACGCGTCGCCGCGGATCCGCCGCGCACGACGAGCTGTTCGCCACCGATGACGGCATCACGCGCGGCTCGGACCGTGCGGGTGGCACCGAGGGCGGAATGTCGACGGGCACGGTGCTGCGGGTCCGCGCCGGCATGAAGCCCATCGCCACCATCCCGCACGCCTTGCGCACGATCGACGTCTCCACCGGCGAAGACGCCACAGCGCATCACCAGCGCTCCGACGTGTGCGCGGTGCCCGCCGCGGGCGTGGTCGCCGAGGCCATGGTCGCGATCGAGCTGGCGAACGCCGTGCTCGAGAAGTTCGGCGGCGACAGCGTCCGCGAGACCCGCCGCAATCTCGAGAGCTACCTCGAGGCCATCCCGGCCGAGCTGCGCACTGCTCCGGCTTCCGAGGCGGCGCTCATCGCGCATGACGAGCGAGCCTGATCAGCTGACGCTGGTGCTGGTCGGCCCCATGGGGGCCGGCAAGACCAGCGTCGGCCGACGCGTGGCGCGAAGACTCGGTGTGGCATTCATCGACACCGACAAGCGGATCGCGCGGGAGCACGGACCGATTCCCGCCATCTTCGCCCAGCACGGTGAGAAGCACTTCCGCGAGCTCGAACGCGAGGCGGTCAGCGCCGCACTCGACGAAGGCGGCGTGGTGTCGCTCGGCGGCGGCGCGGTGACGGATGCCGGAACGCGCGCGCTCCTGCGGGCGCATCCGGTCGTCTACCTGACGGTGACGCCCGACGCCGTCGCGGAACGCATCACCGGCAGCGGTCGCCCGCTGCTCGCCGGCGAGGATCCGCTCGCACGGTGGACGGAGATCTTCGCGCAACGGCGCGACCTGTACGACGAGGTGGCCACGGTGACCTTCGACACGTCCCGCCGCCCGATGCAGCGGATCGCGGAGGAGATCGCGGCATGGAGGAGAGAACAACGATGAGCACGACCACGATCACCGTGACCGGTACCGATCCCTACGACATCATGATCGGTCGCGGCATCCTCGACCGCGTCTCGGCCGCGCTCGCGCCGACGGTGCGCAAGGTGCTCGTCGTGCACCCGCCGACGCTCGCCGCGCGCGCCGCCGAGTTGCGCGATCGACTGCTCGCCGACACCGAGAACGGGCCGCGCGACGTGCTGCTGGCAGAGGTCCCCGATGCAGAGCAGGGCAAGCGCATCGAGGTCGCCGCGTTCTGCTGGCAGGTCATGGGCCAGGCCGACTTCACCCGCACCGACGCCGTGATCGGCTACGGCGGGGGAGCGGTGACCGACCTCGCCGGCTTCGTCGCCGCCACATGGCTGCGCGGCGTGCAGCTCGTCCAGGTGCCGACAACCGTGCTCGGACTCGTAGATGCCTCCGTGGGGGGCAAGACCGGCATCAACACCGCCGAGGGCAAGAACCTCGTGGGTGCGTTCTGGTCGCCGCGTGCCGTGATCGGCGATCTCGATGAACTCGGCAGCCTGAGCCCGAACGAGGCGACGGCCGGCTTCGCCGAGGTCGTCAAGGCCGGATTCATCTGGGCGCCGGAGATCCTCGACATCATCGAGGCCGATCCCGCACGAGCTGTCGATACGACGACTCCCGAGTTCCGTCGTGCTGTGGAACTCGCCATCGGCATGAAGGCAGAGGTCGTGTCCGACGACTTCCGTGAGGCCGGTCAGCGCGAGAACCTCAACTACGGCCACACCCTGGGTCACGCGATCGAGCACGCGGAACGGTACAAGTGGCGGCACGGCGCGGCGATCTCGGTCGGCATGATGTACGCCGCCGAGCTGTCGCGGCTCGCAGGGCGGCTGTCGGATGACTCGGCCGAACGCCACCGCAGCATCCTCGAATCCCTGGGCCTGCCCACGTCCTACCGGGCCGGTGCCTGGCCGCAGCTGCTCGCGACCATGCAGCGCGACAAGAAGAGCCGGGGCGGAATGCTGCGCTTCATCGTGCTCGACGAGATCGGCAAGCCGACCGTGCTGCAGGCGCCGGACGAGTCGCTGTTGTTCGCCGCATACCAGGAGATCGGCGCATGAGCATCGCCGTCCGGCGGATCGAGGCGGACGAGTGGCGCGAGGTCAAGGCGTTGCGGTTGCTCGCGCTGGCGGACCCCGCCGCGCCCATCGCCTTCCTCGATACGGTCGAGCGCGCGAGCGCTCAACCTGACGCGTTCTGGCAGGATCGGGCAGCGAACGCCGCCGGAGACGCGGCCGCGGCGCAGCTCGTCGCGGTGACGGACACCGGCGGATGGGTGGGGACCGTCACCGTGCTGCCGCATCGCGAGCGCCGCGACGCGGGCCTCATCGTCGGCGTGTTCGTCGCGGAGGGGCATCGCGGAGCCGGCGTCATCGACGCACTGCTCGACGCCGCCGCCGAATGGGCGCTCGGGCAGGGGCTGTCCGATCTCCTTCTCGAGGTGCACGTCGACAACGAGCGAGCCCAGTCGGTGTATGCCCGCTGCGGCTTCGTCCGTTCGGGTGAGATCGAGACTGCGGGATTCGGGCGCGAATGGGTCATGCGTCGCGCACTCGCTCCGACCGGTAGCGTGCAGGCATGACCGCTCTGCGTCGGCTCCTGCTCGTCAACGGCCCGAACCTGAACCTGCTCGGCACCCGTGAACCCGGGATCTACGGATCTGCGACGCTCGCCGATGTCGAGAGGATCGCCGCAGACACTGCCGCGGCCGCGGGATTCGATCTGCGCGCGATCCAGAGCAACCACGAGGGCGTGCTGATCGACGCGATCCACGCTGCACGTGAGGACTGCGCCGGCATCGTCATCAACCCCGGCGGGCTGACGCACACATCAGTGTCGCTGCGCGACGCGCTCACCGGGGTCGGGCTTCCCTTCGCGGAGGTGCACATCTCCGATGTCTACGCACGCGAGGAGTTCCGGCACTTCTCCTACCTGCACGACGTCGCCGCGGTGCGCGTGATCGGGCGAGGCGTCTACGGCTATGCGGACGCGGTGAGGGAGCTCGCCGCACTGGTCTGAATGCGCCGACGGCTCAGCCCGTCAGCGGCGCCCACACGATCGCCACGCAGATCAGCAGACCGATCAGCGTGACGAGCGTCATGCCGAGAAAGCACCCGGCGAGCGCACGCAGGCGCGGCGATCGCTCGGTCACCATCAGACGCACGGTCACCAGCGCGACGAGTCCCGAGACCAGGAGCGATGCGGTGACGAGTGCCACGGGGGCGGCGCTGCTGCCATCGGCCACGATCGCGATGAGAGGCACCAGGCTCACCGCGGTGAACAGCGCCGCCACGATGATCCAGATCGCGCCCGACGACGTGCGCAGCGCGGGCTGATCGGTGACCATGGTCGGATCCGGCGCGCGGGCGGCTCCGGTTCTCCGCCGGGCAGATGTCCTGCTGAACATGCACGCACCTCCTTGAACGGCTCAAAGATGAACCGCTCGTCGAGCGGCGTCAATGGGGTCGCTCGCACGAGTTCCGGAGGCTAGCGTTCTGTCAGCCGGTGCGTCGGCCGCGACGCCTCCCGGCGACGGAGAGGAGGCGCGCATGAGCGTGCGACTGAACAAGGAAGCACTCGAGCTGGCCCGCCGGCTGATCCGCGACGGGAACGTCGTGCGCGACGAGAGAGACGACTGGAGCGAGCACGCGCCCAGCACCGACGACGAGAACGCGTTCATCGACGAGCACGGCATGGACGAGTTCGCCAAGTGGCACCTCGGCGAGGAAACGGCGGAGACGGCCGGCACGAAGGGGCGGTGCAAGTTCCCCTACGGCGACTTTCGCCGGGTGCACCGCTGTGCGGTGATCTCGGGGGAGAGCCGAGCCGGGCAGTACGACCACGCATCGATCGAGAAGGCGCTCCGCGACCTGCTCGCGGAGATCGACGAGGGACGTTCCTGAGGTCGTGCTCGCCATGAACCGGTCATACCTGTGAGTCCTGTCCCGCTCATCCCGTAGAATCGACTGTCGGCTCCACCGAGCCCGCAGACTCAGGAACGGAACTCTCAGCGCATGGCATCTACCGCAGACATCAAGAACGGCGTCGTCCTCAGCATCGACGGACAGCTCTGGAACGTCATCGAGTTCCAGCACGTCAAGCCCGGCAAGGGCGGCGCATTCGTGCGGACCAAGCTGAAGAACGTCGTGTCTGGCAAGGTCGTCGACCGCACCTACAACGCGGGCGCGAAGATCGAGATCGAGAGTGTCGACCGCCGCGACTTCACCTACCTGTACGCAGACGGCGACGGCTTCGTGTTCATGGACAGCTCGGACTACGACCAGCTCACGGTGGGAGCCGCCACCGTCGGCGACGCGAAGAACTTCCTGCTCGAGAACCAGCAGGTCACGATCGCGCTGAACAACGGCAACCCGCTGTACATCGACCTGCCGGCATCCGTCATCCTCGAGGTGACCTACACCGAGCCCGGCCTGCAGGGCGACCGCTCTTCAGCCGGAACCAAGCCTGCGACCGTCGAGACCGGATACGAGATGCAGGTTCCCCTGTTCGTGGAGACCGGGACGAAGATCAAGGTCGACACTCGCACCGGCGAGTACCTCGGTCGCGAGAAGTAAGGCGTGGGCGCTCGGACGAAGGCGCGCAAGCGCGCACTCGACATCCTCTTCTCCGCCGATGTTCGCGGCGACGATGTGTCGGTGACCCTGGCGGCCGAGGCGAAGCGGGCGGCCAGCGAGCCCGCCCGCGAGGCCTCCTGGCTGTACGCGCGCGAGGTCGTCGACGGGATCATCGACCACCGCGACGAAGTGGATGAGCAGATCACGACGCACAGCCGCGATTGGAAGCTCGAGCGGATGCCTGCCGTCGATCGCGCCCTGCTGCGCATCGGAGTGTGGGAGATCCTCTACAACGACGAGGTCCCGACCGCTGTCGCGATCGATGAGGCGGTCGAGCTCGCCAAGGAGTTCTCGACCGACGATTCCGGAGCCTTCGTGCACGGCGTGCTGGCCCGCGTGGCACGCGCCGTCTGATCATCCCTCGTTCGGCACCGCTCCGATGATGTCGGATGCAGCGGGAAGGATATCGTCATGCCCGCGCCACATGTAGATCTTCGTGATCTGATGCAGATCACCGACGCGGGCGGGTATACGCGCGGACTCGCGTACTTCCGCGAAGGCAATGTGCTCGATCTCATCTGGCATGAGGATCGGCAGGAGCTCGAGGCGTACGTCAAGGGCAGCGCGGGAGCGCAGTACCTGAGCGAGGTCACGTTCATCTCGTCGAGCGGCAAGAGACGAGTGCGTTCGACTCGGTGCACGTGCCCGGTGGGATCGGCGTGCAAGCACGTGGTCGCCGCTCTGCTCGCCTCGAACGTGCACGAGTACAACCAGCAGGCCGGGGTGGCCTCCACGGCGCACACGTCCGAGCCCGCGCTTCCGGCCCCCGCACCCGCGGCACCCTCATGGCGTGCTCTCACCGGGCCGACATCCGCCGAGCATTTCCAGCCGCTCGGCCTCGGAGTCGAGCTCCGCCATCGAGAGCCGAGGGGCGACAATCACTGGGCCCCTCGCGCGGTGCGGCCCGCCACCCCGCGCGACCTCGCGAAGCCGACCGGCGATCTGCAGCTCGCGATCCGTCCGCTGATGCGCAGCCAGCAGACCGGAGCCTGGATCCAGGGGCACGCCGGGTGGGACACGGTGCGGCGGGATGCGGCGAGGTTCGGCCGTGCGCAGAGCCGATGGTTCGGCGACCTGCTGAGCATCTCGCGCGATTCGCTGCTCTCGGGCAATGCCGGCGAGTGGCTCGTGCTCGACCAGATCGAATCGACCCTGCTGTGGGCGCATCTCCGAGCGGGCGCGGCTCTCGGCATCCCTCTGATCAGCGCGCACAAGAGCGCCTCGGTGCGGCTGGCAGACGCGGCGGAGATCACGGCGTCCATCATCCGCGACGACGACGGCGCTCTGTCGATCTCGGCGGAGATCACGATCGACGGTCAGGACGTGTCAGCGGCGGAGGTTCATCCGGTCGGGCACAGCGGCGTCTACGCGGCGACCCTGCGCGGGAGCACGATGGAGATCGCCCTCGTCGAGCATGCCCTGTCGGCGCCCGTGCACACCCTGCTCTCGGCGCGACAGGCGATCGCTGTGCCCGCTGCCGATGAGAAGGCCTTCGTGGCCGATGCCTATCCGCTGCTCGCGAGGAGCGTGCTGGTGCGCACTCGCGGCCCGGTCGAGCTTCCCGACGTCCCCGCACCCCGGCCGCAGCTCACGGTCGCCTTCGAACGCGGAGACGTGGTCAGCTACGCCTTCCGGTGGAGCTACCGGGGCTTCGGGACCGTCCCCTTCGAATGGACGGGAGCCGCAGTACGCGACGCGGATGCGGAAGCGGCGAAGCGTGCGGAGCTCGAGGCGGTCTGGCAGGATCACAGCACCACACGGTTCCGAGCATCCGGATCGTTCCACGACATCGACGCCGCTGCGTTCGTCGCGCACGTCGTCCCCGCCTTCGAGGCGGTGGGCGTGGTCGTCGAGACCACCGGGACGCGCAAGGAGTATCGCGAGCTCACCGGCGACCCGGAGGTCAAGGTCTCCACCCTCGAGTCCACCGACGCCGACTGGTTCGACCTCGGCATCATCGTCACGATCGACGGTCGCAACATCCCCTTCGGCCCCCTGTTCACGGCGCTGAGCAAGGGCAAGAAGAAGCTGCTGCTCGTCGACGGCAGCTACTTCTCGCTCGCGCATCCGGCTCTCGACCGTCTCCGTGAGCTGATCGACGAGGCAGGCGAGCTCGACGAGTGGGAGACCGGCCCGCGCATCAGCCGCTACCAGACAGATCTCTGGGAGGAGTTCGAAGACCTCGCCGACGAGTCGGAATCGGCGGTGAGCTGGCGCTCGATGGCAGACGGGCTGCGCCAGGCGACGGGTGTTCCGCCGACCACGCTGCCACGAGGACTGCACGCGGACCTGCGGCCGTATCAGAAGACCGGCTTCGACTGGCTCGCGTTCCTGTGGCGGCATCGGCTCGGCGGCATCCTCGCTGACGACATGGGTCTCGGCAAGACGCTGCAGCTGCTCAGCTTCGTGCAGCACACGCGTGAGGCGGGGGAGAAGCGGCCGTTCCTCGTGCTGGCGCCGACCTCGGTGCTCAGCACTTGGCGCTCGGAATCGGCCCGGTTCACGCCCGGCCTGCGGGTCGTGCTCGTCGAGAGCACCAGCGGCAAGAGGTCCGGGCGACTCGCGGATGCCGCGGCATCCGCCGACATCGTGGTGAGCTCGTACACCGTGGCGCGTCTCGACGAGAAGGAGTTCGGAACGGTCGAGTGGGCGGGGCTCATCCTCGACGAGGCGCAGTTCGTCAAGAACCCGAAGACGAAGCTGCATCGGGCGATCTCCACGTTCCGCGCCGACGTGACCTATGCCGTCACCGGCACGCCGATGGAGAACAGCCTCTCCGAGCTGTGGTCGCTCCTGAAGCTCGCCGCCCCCGGACTGTTCCCCTCGGCCAGGAAGTTCCGCGATCGCTACATCCAGCCCATCGAGAAGGGCAAGGTCCCCGAGAACGAGGAGGGCGGCGAGTACCGCCAGCGTCGGCTGTCGCAGCTGCGTCGCCGCATCCGCCCCCTCATGCTCAGGCGCACCAAAGAACTCGTGGCCGCCGACCTGCCGCCCAAGCAGGAGCAGCTGCTCGAGGTGGAGCTGAGCCCCGCGCACCGCGCCCTCTACGACGTCGTCCTGCAGCGGGAGCGGCAGAAGGTTCTCGGTCTCATCGACGATCTCGACAAGAACCGGTTCATCGTGTTCCGCTCGCTCACGCTGCTGCGCATGCTGAGCCTGGCGCCCGGCCTCATCGACGAGAACGATGCGGAGATCGGCTCGAGCAAGCTCGACACGCTGCTCGAACGCGTGATGGAGCTGCAGGCGGAGGGGCACAGGGCGCTGGTGTTCAGCCAATTCACGTCGTTCCTCGATCTCGCTGCAGCGCGACTCGACGAGGCCGGCATCCCGTACGCGCATCTCGACGGCTCGACCCGTCGCCGCCAGGACGTCATCGACGGCTTCAAGGCGGGCGAGCAGCCGGTGTTCCTCATCAGTCTCAAGGCCGGAGGGTTCGGTCTGACCCTCACCGAGGCCGACTACGTCTTCCTGCTTGACCCGTGGTGGAATCCTGCCGCAGAAGCTCAGGCGATCGACCGGACGCATCGCATCGGCCAGACCAGCCAGGTGTTCGTCTACCGCATGATCTCGGCCGGCACGATCGAGGAGAAGGTGCTCGAGCTGCAGCAGCGCAAGGCGCGCTTGTTCACGGCGGTGATGGATGACGACGAACTGTTCGCCCAGTCCCTGACTGCTGAAGACATCCGCGGCTTGTTCGAGGACTAGCGCGGCCCCGTGACCTGCTCCGGCGCCGGCATCTGCTCCGGCGCCGGGAAGAGGGCGGCGTCGAGCACCGGCTGCGGCGGCTGCGGCCGCATGGACTGACGCCTGCGGGCGCGGATCGTCAGCAGCGTGGCGCCGACCGCGATCGCCGCGAACAGCACGAGCCAAGGAAGAGCCACGCCGAGGGCGATCAGCACCGCGCTCCAGAAGGCGACGAAGCCGTTCCAGCCGACGAGCAGCGCCTCGCCGAAGTCGTCCGGCGCCGTCTTGACCGGCACGTACTCCGACATGAGGCTCAGCGTGATCGTGGACATGGCGACCTGGTCATCGAGCGCGCGGGCCTGTGCCTCCAGACCCTCCAGCTCGGTCTGCCGTTCGGCGATCGCCGATTCCAGCTCGATGAGGTCGGAGGTCGCCGAGGCCGTTCCCAGCCATTCGTTGTAGCGCGCGATCGATGCCCGGAGCGTCGTGATCCGGGCATCGAGGTCCCGCTGCGTGCCGCCCACCTCTGCGGAGTCCAACGTGGTCTCCTTCACGGTGCCGAGACTTGCGAGCTCGCTGCGCACGTCTTCGAGGGCGTCGGCGGGGATGCGCAGGGTGATGTCGGCGGATGCCTGGCTGCCGTCTTCGGCTGCATGCTCCGTGCGCGCGCTCACGCGGCCGCCGGCATCCGTCACGATCACCGTCGCCGCACCCGCGGCGTCGATCGGATCCTCTGCGACGATCGAGATGCGCCCGGTGATCACGACCGCGGTATCCGGCTCGCCGGGATCGGCCTCGGCGGGGACGTCCTGCGCCGGGGCCTGCCCGGCGTTCTGGACCGAACCGCCGCCGGACGATGCCGCGCAGCCGGCGAGGCCGAAGGCGCCGAGCGAGACGAGGACGAGTACTGCGAGGACCCTCCGTGTCATGTTCATGCGGGCAGGCTATGGGGCGAAGTCCGCATGGACGCCGTGAGATCGGTCACGAACCGGTCAGGGTTGCGTAACGACTGCGCAACGAGGTTAGTCACGGCCCGTCTCCGGTGGTGCCCAGGAGGCCGCCGGTAGACTCGATGGGTCCACTTCGAGAGGAATGCAATGCGGATCACGGGACTCGGCCACGCGGGAATGTTCATCGAGACGGTCGGTGGCAACATCATCTGCGACCCCGTGCTCGGCCCCTCCTTCTTCGGCTCCTGGTTCCCGTTCCCCGACAATCGGGGTCTCGACTGGGAGAGGTTCGGACGCGAGGCCGACTTCCTCTACATCTCGCACCGGCACCGCGATCACTTCGACCCGCGACTGCTCGAGCAGTACATCCGCAAGGACATCGAGGTTCTGCTTCCGGAGTACCCGACCGACGATCTCGAGAAGGACATCCGTGCTCTCGGGTACACGAACATCACCTACGCCCCGGCTGGTGAGATCATCCAGCGCGGCGAGCTGAAGCTCATGATCACGCCGCTGCGCGCGCCCAGCGACGGGCCGATCGGCGACTCGTCGCTGAGCGTCGACGACGGCACCGGTTCCGTGCTGAACCAGAACGACTCGCACCCGCTCGATCTCGACCGGCTCATGCACTTCGGCAAGCCCGACGCGTACTTCACTCAGGTGTCCGGAGCCATCTGGTGGCCGATGGTCTACGACCTGCCGCTCGACGCCAAGCAGAACTTCGCACAGCTCAAGCGCGACGCGCAGAACAAACGCGCGATGTACTACATCGAGAAGGTCGATGCCGCGCACGTCTTCCCGATGGCGGGGCCGCCCATGTTCCTCCGAGACGACCTGTTCGATTTCAACGGCGTGGGCCGCAACGGCGAGTCGATCTTCACCGATCAGAAGCAGTTCCTCGCGCACATGAAGGAGCTCGCGCCGCAGTACGACGGGCGGCTCTTCATCCCCGGCACTGTGGTGACTGTGGCCGGCGGCGAGGTCACCACGCAGCAGTCGCTGTACTCGGATGCCGAGATCGCGCACATCTTCGACGAGAAGTGGGACTATCTCGAGGAGCAGCGGGCGAGCCGTCAGCAGGAGCTCCGCGACGAGGAGGCCACGCGCGCCGAGATCATCCCGCCCGCGGAGATGCTCGAGTCCATCAAGACCTGGTGGGAGCCGCTGCTGAAGAAGTCGCGCACGATCCGTCTCGGTGTCGGCGGCAACGTCCGCTTCAGAATCGGCGATCTCGACATGGTCGTCGATTTCCCCCGCGCCAAAGTCCGCGAGTACGCCGGCGAGGAGTGCATCTACTGGTACACGATCCCCGCCGACCTCGTGTCGACCAACATCCGCGACCACGAGATCGACTGGTCGAACTCGATCTTCCTGTCCATGCAGTTCCAGGTGGGCCGCAGCGGCAAGTTCAACGAGTTCCTCACGACCTTCCTCAAGTGCCTCTCGGTCGACCGCATCGAGTACGTCGAGAACTGGTACCAGGAGCAGACGGACCAGACCGAAGACGCGGAGATCGGCGACTGGATCGTTCAGCGTCGCTGTCCGCACCTGCGCGCCGACCTCACCAAGACCGGCAAGGTCGACGAGGACGGCGTCCTGACGTGCAGCATGCACGACTGGAAGTGGGATCTCAAGACCGGTCGGTGCCTCTCGACGTCCGGTCACCCGATCCGCTCTTCGCGGATCATCGAGACCGGCAGGATCGCCGACGAGGACCTTCAGCCGACGTCGTGAACCCGCCTCGAGCGACCCGATAGACTGGGAACACCGAAGCAACCTTTAACACCGTCCAGAGAGGCGGAGAAGGGAGCGGCTGATGAGCGCACGTACCGTGCTGCACGAAGCCGATGTGGCGCGGGCGCTGACCCGCATCGCGCACGAGATCCTCGAGTCGAATCGAGGCGCCGAGAACCTCGTCCTGCTGGGCATTCCGACCCGCGGAGTCACTCTCGCCCGCCGTCTGGCCGTTCTGATCAGCGAGATCGCGCAGACGTCTGTTCCCTCCGGGGCGCTGGACGTCACGCTGTTCCGCGACGATCTGGCCAAGCACCCGACCCGCTCGCCGCATCCCACTGACATCCCCGCCGGGGGCGTCGACGGCAAGACCGTCGTCCTGGTCGACGACGTGCTCTTCTCCGGGCGCAGCATCCGCGCCGCTCTCGACGCGCTGCAGTCGATCGGGCGCCCCGCCATCGTCCGCCTCGCGATCCTCATCGACCGCGGGCACCGCGAACTGCCGATCCGCCCCGACTTCATCGGCAAGAACATCCCGTCGGCCCGCAGCGAGCGCGTCAACGTCCGTCTCTTCGAAGACGACGGCGCGGAGGGGGTGACGATCGAAGCATGAGACATCTTCTCGACACCCGGACGCTCGACCGGAGCACCGCTCTGCGGATCCTCGACATCGCCGAGGACATGTCCGACACGCAGTCGCGCGAGGTCAAGAAGCTCCCCACGCTGCGCGGCAAGACCGTCGTCAACCTCTTCTTCGAGGACTCGACGCGCACGCGCATCTCCTTCGAAGCCGCCGCGAAGCGGCTCTCCGCAGACGTCATCAACTTCGCGGCCAAGGGCTCAAGCGTCTCCAAGGGCGAGAGCCTGAAAGACACGGCGCAGACCCTGGAAGCCATCGGAGCGGACGCGGTCGTCGTGCGGCATCCCTCGTCCGGCGCTCCCCAGACGCTCGCCACAAGTGGCTGGATCTCGGCCGGCGTGGTGAACGCCGGCGACGGAACACACGAGCATCCGACACAGGCTCTGCTGGACGCCTACACGATCCGCAAGCGGCGCTTCGGAGCCGACAGCCGAGGCCGCGACCTCAGCGGCGTCCGCGTCGTGATCGTCGGGGACGTCCTGCATTCCCGGGTCGCGCGCTCCAACGTCTGGCTTCTCACGACACTCGGCGCTCAGGTGACCCTGGTGTCGCCGCCCACACTCGTTCCTCAGAACGTGTCGTTGTGGCCGGTGCGGGTGCTCTACGACCTCGACCAGGCACTGGCCGAGGGGCCGGACGCCGTCATGATGCTCCGCATTCAGCTCGAACGCATGAACGCCGCGTATTTCCCCACTGAGCGGGAGTATTCACGTCGATGGGGGCTGGACGCATTGCGCGTCGACGGGCTGCCGGACGGTAGCATTGTGATGCACCCCGGGCCGATGAACCGGGGCCTGGAGATCTCCTCCGAAGCCGCCGACTCCGCACGCTCGACCGTGCTCGAACAGGTGACGAACGGGGTGTCCATCCGCATGGCGGTGCTGTACCTGCTCCTTGCAGGAGAACGAGACGAAGAACGAGGGGGAGACCAGTGAGCGAGACCCTCGTCATCACCGGCGCACAGCTTCTCGGTGCCGAGAGCGCCGACATCATCGTGCACGACGGCGTGATCGCCGAGATCGGCTCCGGTCTCAGCAGAGCGGGAGCCCGCGTCATCGACGCGAACGGCCTGGTCGCCCTTCCGGGGCTCGTCGATCTGCACACCCACCTGCGTGAGCCGGGGTACGAGGCGTCCGAGACGATCCTCACCGGCACGAAGGCCGCGGCGTCCGGCGGGTTCACGGCAGTGTTCGCGATGCCCAACACGTCGCCGGTGGCCGACACCGCCGGGGTCGTGGAGCAGGAGCTCGCACTCGGCGAGGCGGCCGGCTACGCCACCGTCCAGCCCATCGGCGCCGTCACGGTCGGACAGAAGGGCGAGCGTCTCGCAGAGCTCGGAGCCATGGCGACATCCCGCGCCCAGGTGCGGGTGTTCAGCGACGACGGCTTCTGCGTCTTCGATCCGCTGATCATGCGCCGCGCGCTGGAGTACGTGAAGTCCTTCGGCGGCGTCATCGCCCAGCACGCGCAGGACCCCAGGCTCACCGAGGGCGCGCAGATGAACGAGGGAACGGTCTCCGCCGAGCTCGGGCTCGCAGGCTGGCCGGCCGTGGCCGAGGAGTCGATCATCGCCCGCGACGTCCTGCTCGCCGAGCATGTCGGCTCGCGCCTGCACGTGTGCCACCTGTCTACTGCAGGTTCGGTCGACATCATCCGCTGGGCCAAGAAGCGCGGCATCGACGTGACTGCCGAGGTCACCCCGCATCATCTGCTGCTCACCGAGGAGCTGGTTCGCGGCTACGACGCGCGGTACAAGGTCAACCCGCCGCTGCGCCGTGAGGAAGACGTGATCGCGGTGCGCGAAGGCCTCGCCGACGGCACCATCGACATCGTCGCGACCGACCACGCACCGCACCCGAGCGAGCACAAGGCCTGCGAGTGGCAGGCGGCAGCGAACGGCATGGTCGGGCTCGAGAGCGCGCTGCGCGTCGTGCACCAGTCGATGGTGCAGACGGGCCTGATCGGCTGGGCGGACGTCGCCAGGGTGATGAGCGCCGCACCGGCGCGCATCGGACGCCTGTCGGGCCACGGCACGCCGCTCGAGATCGGGCAGCCGGCGCACATCGCGCTGTACGACGCCTCGGTCGCCGGTGTGTTCACCGAGGCCGACCTGCATGGCCGCAGCGCGAACTCGCCGTACCTCGGTCGCGACCTGCCTGGCCGCGTGCAGTACACGCTGCACGGCGGCGTGCTGACCGTCGACGACGGAGCGGTCGTGGCCGAGCTCGGCGTGACGAGCGAACGGGGCGGGTCGAAGTGACGCGCGAATTCGCGATCGGAGCCATGATCGCGCTGGCAGCCCTCGTGCTGCTCGCGATGCTTCTCGCCTGGCGCGCCAGGGTGCGACGGGACTCTGCGCTCACGGCGCCGCTCGGCGTCCCGGAGCACGCCGAGGTCGTCCATCGGCACGAGGTGCTGTACGTGTCGACCACGAAGCACGACCAGCCGCTCGAACGACTGGCGATCTCGCCGCTCGCATACCGGGCCAGGGGAGAGGCTGCCGTGACCGACCGGGGCCTCGCGCTCTGCCTCGACGGCGCGCCCACTGTGTTCCTCGCCTCCTCGCGCCTCGTGGGAGTCGACCGCGCCACGGTCACGATCGACAAGGTCGTCGAACCGGGCGGACTCGTGCGCATCGTCTGGAGCGCCTCCGACGACACGGTCGTCGACTCGTACATCCGGATCGCCGACGGCGATCCGCAGAACTTCATCGCAGAACTGCGGCGGCTCGTACCCGCCGCCGACGACACAGGAGCCACGTCATGACCTTCGATAAGGCAGTCCTCGTCCTGGAAGACGGAACCCGCCATGTCGGCCGCGCCTACGGCGCCCTCGGCACGACTCTTGGAGAGGTCGTCTTCGCAACCGGCATGTCCGGCTATCAGGAGACGCTGACCGACCCGTCCTACGCCGGACAGATCGTCCTGCAGACGGCGCCGCACATCGGCAACACCGGCATGAACGACGAAGACCCCGAATCCCGACGCATCTGGGTCGCCGGCTACATCGTGCGCGACCCCTCGCGCGTCGTGTCCAACTGGCGCGCCAACGCCTCGCTCGACGAGATCCTCGTGCAGGACGGCGTGGTGGGCATCAGCGGCATCGACACACGCTCGATCACCCGTCACATCCGCTCGGCCGGATCCATGCGCGGCGGCATCTTCTCGGGGGAGGCGGCGGCGACGGATGCCGATGAGCAGCTGCGCATCGTCCGGGACGCGCCGGAGATGGCGGGTCAGAACCTGTCGGCGCAGGTCTCCGTCGAGGTCGCGACCGTCACGACCGCGATCGGTGAGAAGATCGGCAACCTCGCCGTCCTCGACCTCGGCGTGAAGCAGGCCACGATCGACAACCTCGCCGCGCGCGGTTTCGAGGTGCACGTGCTCCCGCAGTCCTCGACCTTCGCCGATATCACGGCGATCGACCCGGTGGCCGTGTTCTACTCGAACGGTCCCGGCGACCCCTCGGCATCCGATGCCCAGGTCGCGGTGCTCCGCGAGGTCCTCGATGCTGAACTGCCCTACTTCGGCATCTGCTTCGGCAATCAGCTCTTCGGCCGCGCTCTCGGGCTCGGCACGTACAAGCTCACGTTCGGTCACCGCGGCATCAACCAGCCCGTGCTCGACAAGTCCACCGGACGCGTCGAGATCACGTCGCACAACCACGGCTTCGCCGTCGAGGCGCCGCTCGACGGCCCGTTCGAGAGTCCGAACGGCTACGGCCAGGTCGAAGTGAGCCACATCGGTCTCAACGACCAGGTGGTCGAGGGCCTTCGCGCGCTCGACATCCCCGCCTTCTCGGTGCAGTACCACCCCGAGGCCGCCGCGGGTCCCCACGATGCCAACTACCTCTTCGACCGGTTCCGCGACCTGGTCATCGCAAGCCAGAAGGACGCCAAGTAATGCCCAAGCGCGACGACATCTCCTCCGTCCTCGTCATCGGCTCCGGCCCGATCGTCATCGGTCAGGCCTGCGAGTTCGACTACTCCGGCACCCAGGCGTGCCGGGTCCTCCGCGAAGAGGGCGTCCGGGTGATCCTGGTCAACTCCAACCCCGCCACGATCATGACCGACCCCGACTTCGCCGATGCCACCTACATCGAGCCGATCACCTGGCAGGTCATCGAGACCATCATCGCGAAGGAGCGTCCTGACGCCATCCTTCCGACCCTGGGCGGGCAGACCGCCCTGAACGCCGCGATCGAGCTGCACAACCACGGCATCCTCGAGAAGTACGACGTCGAGCTGATCGGCGCGAGCTTCGAGGCTATCAACAAGGGCGAGGACCGCCAGATCTTCAAGCAGCTCGTGCTCGATGCCGGTGCTGACGTCGCCCGCAGCATCATCGCGCACACGATGGACGACCTGCTCGAGGGTGCAGCCGAACTGGGCTACCCGCTCGTCGTGCGTCCCTCGTTCACGATGGGCGGTCTCGGTTCGGGCTTCGCGTACGACGAAGAAGACCTCCGCCGTATCGGCGGCGCCGGTCTGCGCGATTCTCCGACCACCGAGGTGCTCCTGGAGGAGTCGATCCTCGGATGGAAGGAATACGAGCTCGAGCTCATGCGCGACACGGCCGACAACACGGTCGTCGTCTGCTCGATCGAGAACGTCGACCCCGTCGGCGTGCACACGGGCGATTCGATCACCGTCGCCCCGGCGCTGACGCTCACCGACCGTGAGTACCAGAAGCTCCGCGACATCGGCATCGACATCATCCGCGCCGTCGGCGTCGACACCGGTGGCTGCAACATCCAGTTCGCGGTCGACCCCTCGAACGGCCGCATCATCGTGATCGAGATGAATCCGCGGGTCTCGCGCTCGAGCGCCCTCGCCTCGAAGGCGACCGGCTTCCCGATCGCGAAGCTCGCGGCCAAGCTCGCGCTCGGCTACCGCCTCGACGAGATCCCCAATGACATCACGGGGGTCACTCCGGCGAGCTTCGAGCCCACGCTCGACTATGTCGTGGTGAAGGTCCCGCGATTCGCCTTCGAGAAGTTCCCGGCTGCCGACGCCACCCTGACGACCACCATGAAGTCGGTCGGCGAGGCCATGGCGATCGGCCGCAACTACGCCACGGCGCTGCAGAAGGCCCTGCGCTCTCTGGAGAAGCGCGGCTCGAGCTTCCACTGGGGTCGTGAGGACCGCTCGATGGAGCAGCTTCTGGAGATCTCGAAGATCCCGACCGACGGCCGCATCGTCACGCTGCAGCAGGCGCTGCGCAAGGGCGCGACCATCGAGCAGGCATTCGAGGCGACCGCGATCGACCCGTGGTTCATCGACCAGATCGTGCTGATCAACGAGGTCGCCGAGACGGTCCGCACGGCGGCCGAGTTCGATGCCGAGACGATCCGCTACGCCAAGGAGCACGGATTCTCCGATGCGCAGCTCGCCGAGCTGCGCGGGATCTCGGAGCCGGAGGTCCGCGGCATCCGGCATGGCCTCGGCATCCGCCCCGTCTACAAGACGGTCGACACGTGCGCGGGCGAGTTCCCGGCCCTCACGCCGTACCACTACTCGAGCTACGACTTCGAGACCGAGGTCGCGCCGTCTGACCGTACGAAGGTCGTCATCATCGGGTCCGGCCCGAACCGCATCGGCCAGGGCGTCGAGTTCGACTACTCCTGCGTGCACGCCTCGTTCGCGCTGTCGGATGCCGGCTTCGAGACCGTCATGGTCAACTGCAACCCAGAGACCGTGTCGACCGACTACGACACCTCCGACCGTCTGTACTTCGAGCCGCTGACGCTCGAAGACGTTCTCGAGGTGCTCGACGCCGAGGCCGCGAGCGGCACGATCCTCGGCGTCGTCTGCCAGCTGGGCGGCCAGACCCCCCTGGGCCTGGCGAAGGGCATCGAGGCTGCGGGCTACGCCGTGCTCGGAACGAGTCCCGCGGCGATCGACCTGGCCGAGGAGCGCGAGCTCTTCTCGCGTCTGCTCGACGAGGCCGGACTCGTCGCACCGCGCAGCGGCACGGCGATCGACGTCGACGGCGCCGTCCGCATCGCCGAGGAGATCGGCTACCCGGTGCTCGTGCGCCCGAGCTTCGTGCTCGGCGGACGCGGCATGGAGATCGTGTACGGCACCGACGCTCTGCGCGACTACTTCGTGCGCACGGCGGGCGAGGTCATCATCGAAGAGGGCAAGCCGCTTCTGGTCGACCGCTTCCTCGACGACGCGATCGAACTCGACGTCGACGCGCTGTACGACGGCACCGATCTCTTCATCGGCGGAGTCATGGAGCACCTCGAGGAGGCCGGCATCCACTCCGGTGACTCCAGCTGCACCCTGCCGCCGGTGTCCCTCGGGCGCACCGACGTCGACCGCGTGCGCGAGGCCACCCTCGCGATCGCGAAGGGGGTCGGCGTTCGGGGTCTGCTGAACGTGCAGTTCGCGATCAGCGCCGGCGTGCTCTACGTGATCGAGGCCAACCCGCGCGCGAGCCGCACGGTGCCTTTCGTCTCGAAGGCCCTCGGCATCCCGATGGCCAAGGCCGCGAGCCGCATCATGGTCGGCGCCACGATCGCCGAGCTGCGTGCCGAGGGCATGCTGCCCGAGCAGGACGGTTCGCGCGTGCCGCTCGGTGCACCGGTCTCGGTCAAGGAGGCCGTGCTGCCGTTCAAGCGGTTCCGCACCGCCGACGGCAAGACCGTCGACTCGATCCTCGGCCCGGAGATGCGCTCGACCGGCGAGGTCATGGGCATCGACCGCGACTTCCCGACCGCGTTCGCGAAGAGCCAGGCCGCCGCCTACGGGGGCATGCCGACCTCGGGCACGGTGTTCATCTCGGTAGCCGACTCCGACAAGCGCGCCGTCATCCTCCCGGCGCACCGTCTGCAGCAGCTCGGCTTCACGATCGTCGCCACCGAGGGCACCGCCGAGATACTCTCTCGCAACGGCATCGCGGTGACGGTCGTCGAGAAGTACAGCGAGACGCAGGAATCGGGTGCGAAGAACGTCGTCGACCTCATCAACGAGGGCGCGATCGACATCGTCGTGAACACTCCGTCGGGCGGCGCCACGCGCGCCGACGGCTACGAGATCCGCGCGGCGGCGGTCGCCGCCGACAAGGCGCTGTTCACCACGATGGCCGTGCTCGGCGCCGCGGTGAGCGGTATGGACGCCGCCCACGAGGGCTTCGAGGTCCGCAGCCTGCAGGAGTACGCGGAGGACCGGAAGGCGATGGTGGGAGCGTGAGCTTCGGAGAACGGGCCAGGGCGGCTCTTGCCGCGCACGGTCCGCTGTGCGTCGGCATCGATCCCCACGCTGCGCTGCTCGACGCATGGAGTCTGCCGCAGAGCGGCGAGGGCGTTCGCGAATTCGGCCTCAGGACGGTGGACGCGGCCGCTGGGCGCGTCGCAGCGGTGAAGCCGCAGGTGTCGTTCTTCGAGCGCTTCGGCTCCGCCGGATACGTCGCCCTCGAGGAGGTGCTCGCGGCCGCCCGCGATGCCGATCTCCTCGTGATCGCCGACGCCAAACGGGGCGACATCGACACGACAATGGACGCCTACGCGGCAGCATGGTTCACTCCGGGCTCGCCGCTGGAGGCAGACGCGCTCACGGTCAATCCGTTCCTCGGCGTCGGCGTGCTCGACGGCGCCTTCGCTCTGGCATCGCGTCACGGCAAGGGCACCTTCGTCCTCGCCGCCACGAGCAATCCCGAAGCGGCGGCGATCCAGCGCGCCCGCACGGCGCAGGGGCCGACCGTGTCGGCATCCGTCGTCGCTGACGTGTCTGCGCGCAATACGGCGGACACGGCCGATGGCGAGTGGGGGAGCCACGGCTTCGTCGTGGGTGCGACCGTCGACTGGGCGGATGCCGGAATCGCGGAGTTCACTCCGCCGGCGCCCATCCTCGGCCCCGGCTTCGGCACCCAGGGCGCGGGACCCGCTGATCTGCGCACGCGGTACGGTCAGGCCGCACCCCAGGTGTTCGCCAGCGAGAGCCGGAGCATTCTGAAGGCCGGGGCGACGGGGATCGCGGATGCGATCGCCGGCGCCGCGGAGGCGTATCGGGAGGCGCTGCGGCATGGCTGAGAACCGTTCTGTTCCCGAGGTCGACCGCGCGGCGGCGGCACGGCGTGCTGTGGAACGCCGACGCGCCAGAGCCTCGCTCAAGCGCGACCTCACCATGCGCGTGGTCACCCCGCAGAAGGTGCTGGACCACGCGACCGCCGATGCCGAGTCGGTCGAAGGCTCGATGCGCATCACCGACTTCCTGCTGGCGCTACCCGCTATCGGAGCAGGCAAACGCGATCGGATCCTGTCCGAGCTGCAGATCTCGCCGGTCAAGCGCCTGGGCGGACTCGGCGTCCGCCAGCGCGCCGTGCTCCGGGGCTGGCTCGACAGCCGCTTCCCCGTGCTGGAGCCTCGTGGCGGCCGCAGCCGTCTGCTCGTGCTGGCCGGCCCCACGGCTGTCGGCAAGGGCACGGTCGCCGCGCACATCCGCGAGCACAACCCCGAGATCCATCTCTCCGTGTCGGCCACCACGCGCGCGCCGCGCCCGGGGGAGATCGACGGGGTGCACTACTACTTCGTCGACGACGCCGAGTTCGACCGGCTGATCGCCGACGGCGAGCTGCTCGAGTACGCGGTGGTGCACAACAAGTCCCGGTACGGCACTCCGCGCGCGCCGATCGACGCCGCGCTGTCCGAAGGCAAGACGGTTCTGCTCGAGATCGACCTCCAGGGCGCCAGGCAGGTGCGACGCGCGGAGCCCGCAGCCACGCTGATCTTCCTGCTGCCGCCGACGTGGGACGAACTCGTGCAGCGGCTGGTCGGCCGAGGCACCGAGAACGCGGAGGAACGGGCCCGCCGGCTCAAGACCGCGAAGGTCGAACTTGCGGCGCAGAACGAGTTCGATCACCTCATCGTGAACGAGGACGTCGCCACGGCCGCCGCGGAGGTCGTAGAATTGTCCCTAGGCTCTGCGCGCTGACACGTCGAACCGGGTCCCCGAACCATCTGGGTCCCTGAGCTTGTCGAAGGGTCGCGCGCCCATTGCACCGTCTTCGCGACGCACCCGTCGCCTGATCAGGAGGTCCCATCATGGCCGGACACCACAACAAGGGCATCATCGATCCCCCCATCGACAACCTGCTCGACCGCGTCGACTCGAAGTACGAACTCGTCATCTACGCCGCCAAGCGCGCCCGTCAGATCAACGACTACTACTCGGATCTGCACGAGGGCAACCTGTTCGACAACGTCGGTCCGCTCGTCGACTCGTCCGTCGAGGACAAGCCGCTCACGATCGCGCTGCACGAGATCAACGAGGACAAGCTCCGCCTTCGTCACGCAGAGTGATATTCGTGAACCGCACCTCTGACTCTGTCGGAGGTGCGGTTCACTATGTATGCGACCCCTTTTCCGATCCTGTTCTGGAGCCCTGATGAGCGCGCTGCGTCTGTTCACATCCGAGTCCGTCACCGAGGGCCACCCCGACAAGATCTGCGACCAGATCTCCGACAGCATCCTCGACGGGCTCATCGCGAAAGACCCCGGATCCCGTGTGGCGGTCGAGACGCTGGTCACGACGGGCCTCGTGCACGTCGCGGGAGAGATCCGCACGGAGGCCTACGTCGACATCCCGACGATCGTGCGCGACGTCGTGAACGGCATCGGCTACACATCCAGCGACACCGGCTTCGACGGGTCCTCGTGCGGAGTGAGCATCTCGGTCGGCGAGCAGTCCGGTGACATCGCGAGCGGCGTCGACAACGCGCAGGAGCATCGCGACGGCACGTCCACCGATCCGCTCGACGGCCTCGGCGCCGGCGACCAGGGCATCATGTTCGGCTTCGCCACCGATGAGACGCCACAGCTCATGCCGATGGCCGCATGGACGGCGCATCGCCTCGCCGAGCGCCTCACCGAGGTGCGCCGCTCCGGGGAGCTGCCGTTCCTGCGCCCCGACGGCAAGACTCAGGTCACGCTGGGCTACGACGGGTTCACGCCGAAGACGGTCGACGCCGTCGTTCTGTCCACGCAGCACCACCCAGACATCTCTCAGGACGAGCTCAAGGCACTGGTCCGCGCGCACGTGATCGAACCCGTGCTCGCGACGACCGGTCTCGATCTCGACGACGTCACCTTCTACATCAACCCCGCTGGTCCCTTCGTGACGGGCGGCCCGAAGGGCGACGCCGGGCTCACCGGACGCAAGATCATCATCGACACCTACGGCGGGGCGTCGCGTCATGGCGGCGGCGCGTTCAGCGGCAAGGATCCGTCGAAGGTCGACCGGTCAGGCGCCTACGCCATGCGCTGGGTCGCGAAGAACGCCGTCGCCGCGGGGCTCGCAGAGCGCCTCGAAGTGCAGGTCGCTTACGCGATCGGCGTCGCTCGACCGGTCGGCCTCTACGTCGAGACGTTCGGCACCGGAAAGGTGTCGGACGAGAAGATCACACGTGCGATCACGGACGTCTTCGACCTGCGTCCTCAGGCCATCATCGAGCAGCTCGACCTGTTGCGGCCTATCTACGCGCAGACCGCGGCGTACGGCCACTTCGGCCGCGATCTGCCGGACTTCACGTGGGAGCGCACCGACCGCGCTGAAGAGCTGCGGCGCGCCGCCGGACTCTGATGGAGAGCGAGAGCCGGCGCATCGCGCGCGTGCTCCTCGATTCGCCGCTGCCGCAACTCGACCGGCTCTTCGACTACGCACTGCCGTCTGAGCTCGGCGACGTGCCCCTGGGCGTGCGCGTGAAGGTGCCTCTGCGCACCGCGGGGCGTGTGATAGACGGCTACGTGGTCGATATCGGCAGCGAGGACGACGCAGACAGGCCGCTGTCGGAGGTCGACAGCGTGGTGTCGACGGTCGCCGTGCTGCCCGAGCGTCTGCACCGGCTGGCCCGGCGTGTGGCAGACCGCTCTGCCGGCTCAGCCTCCGACGTCCTGCGTCTGGTCATCCCGAAGAGGCAGGTGCGCGTCGAGAAGGCCTGGACGGCGGATGCCGACGCGGTGGTGCCCGATTCCTCTGCCCTCGAGACGGCGGAAGCGGTCGTCGGCGCCTATGAGGGACTCGGCGCCGTGCTCGATGAGCACGGCAGAGCCGCCGTCGAGGCGATCCCGCTTCCGCACGGCGAGGTGCAGGGGTGGGCTGCGCTGCTCGCTGCCGCTGCGACGCGCACGCTGGCCGCAGGCGAGTCGAGCATCCTCGTCGTGCCCGACCATCGCGACCTCGACCGCCTCCTGGCAGCTCTGGAAGAGGTGCTGCCTGCCGAGGCGATCGCGCGATACGACTCGCGTCAGTCGAATCCCGACCGGTACCGTTCCTTCCTGCGCAGCCTCGAGGATGCGCCGTGCGTCGTCGTCGGCAACCGCTCGGCGGTGTACGCGCCCGTGCGCGCGGGGCTGGTCGCGCTCTGGGACGATGGCGACCCACTGTTCGGCGAGCCGCTCGCGCCCTACGCGAACGCACGCGACGTCGCCCTCATCCGGCAGGAGCAGGAGGGATCTGCGCTCCTGTGCGTCGGTCACACTCGCACCACCGACGTCGAGCGTCTCGTCGCGCACGGCTGGCTGCAGGACGTCAGAGCCGCTCGGCGCGTGCTTCCGAGGGTCGTGCTCAGCACCCCGCAGGAGATGGACCAGCCGACGGCCCAGCGGATGCCGTCATCGGCTTTCCTGTCCGCTCGGAACGCGGCGGCCGAGGGGCCTGTTCTCGTACAGGTCTCGCGGCCCGGCTTCGCGCCGTCGCTCGTGTGCGCCGAGTGCCGTGCGCCTGCGCGATGCGCCCATTGCGGCGGTCCGCTCGGCGCGAAGCACCGCGGAGCTGTGCCGGTGTGCGGCTGGTGCGGCAGGGGAGCGCGGGCCTGGTCCTGTCCCTCATGCTCGTCGACGAAACTGCGACTGGCCTCTTCGGGCAGTGAACGCACGGCCGACGAACTGGGAAGGGCGTTCCCCGGTGTGCGCGTGATCGTCGCTGACAGCGCGCACCCCGTCGAGCACGTATCCGACAAGCCGGCACTGGTCGTGGCCACTCGCGGCGCAGAGCCTCTGGCGGAGGGCGGCTATCGCGCAGTGGTGCTGCTCGACGGGCCGCGGATGCTGCAGGCTCCCGATCTGCGCATCGGCGAGTCGTGCCTGCGATGGTGGTCCAACGCCGCGGCTCTCGCGGCACCGGGAGCACCCGTTCATCTCGTCGGGGTCGACGGGGGAGTCGCTCGCGCTCTCGCGACCTGGAACCAGTCCGGCTACGCCCGTGCCGAGCTCGCAGAGCGCGCTCCTCTCCACATGCCGCCGGCCGCGCGGGTCGCGCTTCTCGAGGGCACCCAGGTGGCCGTCGCTCGCGCGCTCGACGGGCTCGCCGACATCGGGCTGCCCAAGGAGGCGGTGCTCGGACCCGTGCCTGTCGAGTCCGACGACGTGCCACCGAGGGTCAGGGCCCTCGTGCGGTTCGACTACGGTGCCGGAACCCGCGTCGCCGCGGCCCTCCGAGCAGCAGTCGTCGCCGAGGCGGTCGCGGCGCGCCGCGGCAAGGGGCGCACAGCGCGCATCGCGCTCTCAGTGCGTCTCGATATCCTCGATCCAGAACTCTGATCCCTTTCCGGAGAACCTTCATGCGCCTCGTCTTCGCCGGCACGCCCACGGCTGCCGTTCCCACCCTTCGTCGGCTCGCAGCCGAGCAGGACATCGCGGCGGTCGTCACGCGCCCCGACGCGCCGCTCGGGCGAAAGCGCGTGCTGACCCCCTCGCCCGTGGCCCAGGCGGCCGAAGAGCTCGGGCTTCCGATCATCAAGGCCGCGCGCCTCGACGACGAGGCTACGGCCGCGATCACCGTGCTGGGTGCGGATCTCGGTGTCATCGTCGCGTACGGCGGGCTGGTACGCGAACCCCTGCTCTCGGCGCCGGCGCACGGCTGGATCAACCTCCACTTCTCGCTCCTGCCGCAGTGGCGGGGAGCCGCTCCGGTGCAGCGCGCCCTGATCGCCGGCGACACCGAACTGGGGGCGAGCGTGTTCCAGCTCGTGCCCGCTCTCGACGCCGGAGACGTGTTCGCCACGCGAGTCATCGAGGTGACGGCTGAGGCCACCGCGGATGCGGCGCTCGATGCCCTCGCGGTCGGCGGCGCCGAACTCACCGCAGAGGTGGTCTCGTCGATCGCGGACGGCTCTGCCTCGGCGCTTCCTCAGGAGGGCGCACCGACCCTCGCCCCCAAGCTCGCACTCGAGGACGGGCTGCTCGATTGGAGCGAGCCGCTCGAACGGGTGTTCGCGCGGTTCCGCGGCGTGACGCCAGAGCCGGGCGCGCACACGACGGTCGACGGCATCCGCGTGAAGGTGCTCGCCGCGTCGCCGAGCACGCAAGAGCAGCTCGAGCCGGGTGAGATCGTCGCGACGAAGACCGCTCTGCTGATCGGCACGGCGACACGGCCACTCGCCGTCAGTCGTGTGCAACCGGCGGGTAAGGGCGCGATGAGCGCCGTGGACTGGTGGCGCGGCCAGCGCGCGGTCGAAGGTCTGCGAGCGGGCGCATGAGCGGGGAGCAGCGCGGAGGCCACCGCCCCGGTCCGGCGCGAGCCGGACGGAGTCGCCCCGAGCGCGCGGTCCAACCCGCCAGGCGAGTCGCCTACGACGTGCTGCGGGCCGTGTCCGCCTCCGACGCGTACGCGAACCTCATGCTCCCGTCCGTGATCGCCGAGGCGGGACTCGACCCGCAGGACGCCGCGCTCGCGACCGAACTCACCTACGGCACTCTTCGCCGCCGAGGCACGTACGACGCCATCATCTCCGCCGCCGCGGATCGCCCGGCCTCCGAGATCGATCCCGCCGTGCTCGACGCCCTGCGTCTGGGGGTCCATCAGCTGCTCGCGACCCGCGTCGCACCGCACGCGGCGGTGAACGAGTCTGTGAACATCGTGGCGGCGTCCCAGGGTCGGGGAGCGTCGAGCTTCGCCAACGCGGTTCTGCGCCGGATCTCCCGGGAGAGCGCCGAGCACTGGCAGGAGCGCATCGAGTCGGAGGCCCGTTCCGACGATGAGCGTCTGGCTCTGCGCACCGCTCACCCCGTCTGGGTGATCAGGGCGCTGCGGCGTGCCCTCGCCGCGGAAGGCCGCGCGCCGGAGCTCGATGCGCTCCTCGACGCCGACAACGCCTCGCCCGAGGTGACCCTCGTGGCTCTGCCCGGACTCGCCGAGACGGGGGAGCCGCGGCGGCCCTATGCGTCTACGGCGTTCGCATCGCCCGGCGGCGATCCTCATCGCATCGTCGCGGGATCGGGTGGGCGTGTTCGCGTGCAGGACGAGGGCTCGCAGCTGGTCGCGCTCGCGCTGGCCGCCGTCGAACCGATCCGTGCGGGAGAGCGCTGGCTCGACCTGTGCGCGGGCCCTGGGGGAAAGACCGCACTGCTCGCCGCGATCGCTCATGAGAACGGCGTCGTGCTGGAGGCCAATGAGGTCGTCCACGCCCGCGCCGGCCTGGTACGCAGCGCGTTGCGGCCTGTGCCCGGCGAAGTCGTCGTGCACGAGCAGGATGGCCGTGCGCTCGCGAGCAGCCGCCCCGGCGCCTTCGACCGCATCCTCGTGGACGCCCCCTGCACGGGTCTGGGCGCGCTGCGCCGCCGCCCCGAGGCGCGCTGGCGGAAGTCGCCGGCCGATGTGGCCGAGCTCGTGCCGCTGCAGACCGGACTGCTCAACGCCGCTCTCGACGCGCTCGCGCCTGGCGGGATCGTCGCCTACGTGACCTGCTCGCCGCACCTGGCCGAGACCACGGGCGTGGTGCAGGAGGTGCTGCGCGAGCGACCGGGTTTCATCGAGCTCGACGCACGCGCGGTGGTCGCGGACCTCGCCCAGACTCCGATCGACCTCGCCGAAGACGGCTCAGGGCGCGTGCAGCTATGGCCGCACCGTCACGGCACCGACGCGATGTTCCTTGCACTCATCCAGCGGCCCGCATCCGATACCCAGGGAGACTGACACCATGCACCTGCACCACCCGCTTCCTCGTGCGCCCCGGATCAACCCGAGCATTCTCGCGGCCGACTTCGTGAACATGCAGCGCGACCTCGCGAAGATCGCCTCGGCGGACTTCGCGCACGTCGATGTGATGGACAACCACTTCGTCCCCAATCTGACGTTCGGCCCGCAGATGGTCGAGCGCATTCAGGCAACGAGCCCGGTTCCCCTCGATGTGCACCTGATGATCACGGATCCTGATCGCTGGGCACCCGGCTATGCGGAGCTGGGAGCAGCGAGCGTCACCTTCCACCTCGAAGCCGCCGCGGATCCCGTCGCACTGGCGAGGACGCTGCGCGGAATCGGCGCACGCGCCGGCGTCGCGATCAAACCGGGCACCGCGGGGGAGAGCCTGTACGACATCATCGACGAGTTCGACCAGATCCTCGTCATGACGGTCGAGCCGGGCTTCGGCGGCCAGGGTTTCATGACCGAGACGATGCCCAAGCTCCGCGGGCTGGCCGATGAGGCGAAGCGTCGCGGATCCGACGTGTGGCTGCAGGTCGACGGGGGCATCTCCGACAGCAGCATCGAGATCGCCGCGGCGGCCGGCGCCGACACGTTCGTCGCCGGATCCGCCGTCTACGGAGCAGATGACGTGGAAGCGGCCGTCATCCGGCTGAGGGACCTCGCCAGAGCGGCTAGCCTGGAATCGTGAAGACTTTCGACGAACTGTTCGCCGAGCTCAGCCACAAGGCGCAGACTCGCCCCGAAGGCTCGGGCACGGTCGCCGAACTCGACGGTGGAGTCCACACGATCGGCAAGAAGATCGTGGAGGAGGCCGCTGAGGTGTGGATGGCGGCCGAGTACGAATCCGACGAGGCCGCGGCCGAGGAGATCTCGCAGCTGCTCTATCACCTGCAGGTGATGATGATCGCGAAGGGTCTGTCCCTCGCCGACGTCTACCGACATCTGTGATGCGCTCCGCCCCACTCGTCTCGACCTGAAGGCTGTTCATGCTGCGCATCGCTGTTCCCAACAAGGGGTCTCTCTCCGAGACCGCCGCCGACATGCTCGCGGAGGCCGGCTATGCCGGACGCCGCGATCCCAAGACCCTGCACGTCGTCGACGCCGAGAACGACGTCGAGTTCTTCTTCCTCCGTCCCCGTGACATCGCCACATATGTGGCCTCCGGCGCCCTCGACGTCGGCATCACCGGCCGCGACCTGCTCCTCGACGTGCAGCAGACGGCGACCGAGATCGAGCAGCTGGGGTTCGGCGGTTCGACCTTCCGCTTCGCGGGACCTCCCGGGCGCTTCTCGTCGATCGACGACCTGAACGGCGTGCGCGTGGCGTCGGCCTACCCTGGGCTCGTCGGCGCCTTCCTGCGCGAGCACGGCGTGACCGCCGAGCTCGTGCAGCTCGACGGCGCGGTCGAGTCGGCGGTGCGACTCGGAGTCGCGGATGCCGTCGCCGACGTCGTGTCGACGGGCACCACTCTGCGTCAGGCGGGACTGGAGATCTTCGGTCCGGTGATCCTCGAGTCCGAGGCCGTCCTGATCAGCCGTCCCGGCGAGGCCGAAGGCACCGACACCCTCCTGCGCCGTCTGCGCGGCGTGATGGTCGCCCGGCGCTTCGTGCTGCTCGACTTCGACCTGCCGGCGGAACTCGTCGACCAGGCCACGGCGATCGCGCCCGGTCGCGAATCGCCGACCATCTCCCCGCTGCGCGACCCGAAGTGGGTCGCCGTGCGCGTCATGATCCCGCGCCGAGGCGTCAACCAGGTGATGGACGACCTCTACGCGCTCGGCGCCAGGGCGATCCTTGTCACCGCCATCCACGCCGCGAGACTCTGATGACGCTCGCCAAGCGTGTGATCCCGTGTCTGGACGTCGCCGACGGACGCGTCGTGAAGGGAGTGAACTTCGAGAACCTCCGCGACATGGGCGACCCCGTCGAGCTCGCACGGCACTACGCCGCGCAGGGCGCCGATGAGATCACGTTCCTCGATGTCACGGCGACCGTCGACGCCCGTGCGACGACCTACGACGTGGTGCAGCGCACGGCCGAGCAGGTCTTCGTGCCGCTGACGGTCGGCGGGGGAGTACGCACGGTCGACGACGTCGCCCGGCTGCTCTCGGTAGGCGCCGACAAAGTGGGGGTGAACTCGGCTGCGATCGCCCGTCCGGCTCTGATCGGCGAGATCGCCGACCGCTTCGGTGCGCAGGTGCTCGTGCTGTCGCTCGACGTCAAGCGCGCCGACACGACGCCGTCCGGCTTCGTCGTCACGACGCACGGCGGCCGCCGGCAGACCGATCTCGACGCGATCGAGTGGGCCCGCGAAGCGGCCGAACGCGGAGCCGGAGAGCTGCTCGTCAACTCGATCGACGCCGACGGCACTCGCGACGGCTTCGATCTCGAGCTCGTGGGGCTCATGCGCGAAGCCGCATCCGTTCCCGTGATCGCCTCGGGCGGGGCGGGAGCTGTGGAGCACTTCGCTCCGGCGATCAAGGCCGGTGCGGATGCGGTCCTCGCCGCGAGCGTCTTCCACACGGGTGCACTCACCGTGGGCGATGTGAAGGACGCGCTGCGCGCGGAAGGAGTGCTGGTCCGATGAGCATCGAAGACAGAATCGCTCAGGTCGTCTTCAACGCCGACGGTCTCGCCCCTGTGATCGTCCAGCAGTTCGACACGCGCGAAGTGCTCATGATGGCGTGGGTGAACGACGAGGCGCTCCGCCGGACGCTCACGTCCGGACGCGCCGTGTACTGGTCGCGCTCCCGGCAGGAGTACTGGCGCAAAGGAGACACGTCCGGCCACATCCAGGTCGTGCACGAGGCCAGACTCGACTGCGACGGCGACGCGATCCTGCTGATCGTCGATCAGACCGGGCCCGCCTGCCACACCGGCACCCGCACCTGCTTCGACACGACCGACCTCGAGGCCGTCGCCGGAACAGGCGCCTGATGGAACTCGCTCGACGGGGTCGCTCGATCGCAGTCTCCGGATTCCTGCTCGGCGGCGCGATCGGCATAATCTCCTCCACGCAGACCTGGCTCACGGTCCAGCGCGCAGACGCCGGCTCCGACATCCTCGTCCCCGGTGCATCCGCGCTGCCGTTGCTCGCCCCGCTCAGCCTCGCCGTGCTCGCTCTGGGCGCTGCGCTTTCGCTCACCGGGCGGGTGCTGCGCCTGATCTTCGGCGTCCTGGCCGGCGCGGTCGCCATCCTGCTGGGCTGGAACACGCTGCAGCTGCTGCTGTCGACGCCCGTCGGTGCGGTGTCTTCGACGATCACGGAGACGACCGGCCTCGCCGGCCCCGAGGCGCTCGAAGGCGTGATCGGCGCGATCATCCCGTCGGCCTGGCCGCCCATCGCACTCGCGGGCTGGGTGATCCTCCTGCTCGTCGCCGTCGTCGTGCTTCTCACCGGACGCAGCTGGAAGAGCGGCGGTCGCCGCTACCGGACAGATGCCGAGACGCAAGGAGCAGCGGCCGGTCCTGTCGACGCGATCGATTCCTGGGATGAGCTTTCGCGTGGCACCGACCCGACACGATGACCCCGATAGACTGAATCAGATCCCGCAACGCCGTCCCCCGGAGGAGAACATGACCAACTCGATCGCTGACCCCGGCCACGGACACTCGCCTGCTGCCTGGGCCGCCGTGATCATCATGCTCCTCGGATTCTCGCTCGGCACGCTGTTCTTCTGCCTCGAGCAGCCCACCCTGGTGTGGGCATCCGTCGTGCTCATCCCGGTCGGCGCCCTCGTGGGCTGGATCCTGTCCAAGGCCGGTTACGGCGCGAAGGGCCCCAAGTACCAGCCGAAGGCGCACTAGTGGTCCTCGCCGACCTGACGGCCGGCGCTGTCGCAGACGCCGAGCGTCGCAAGCTCACCCGGCCGCTGGCCGAGGTCGAGCGCGCCGCCCTCGCGCGACCGGACGCCAAAGACGCCCTCGGCTTCCTCGCGCCCGCCGATCGTGTGAAGATCATCGCCGAGGTCAAGCGTGCGAGCCCCTCACGCGGCGACCTCGCCGAGATCCCCGATCCTGCCCTGCAGGCGTCGCTGTACGAGACGGGTGGAGCCTCCGCCATCAGCGTCCTCACCGAGGAGCGTCGTTTCGGCGGCAGCCTCGCCGATCTCGAGGCCGTCACCGCTCGTGTGTCGCTGCCCGTGCTCCGCAAGGATTTCATCGCGACGCGCTATCAGGTGCTCGAGGCCAGGGCCGCCGGCGCCGACCTCGTCCTGCTGATCGTCGCGGGTCTCGAGCCCGCCGTGCTGAAAGAGCTCTTCGGCTTCATCACCGAACTCGGAATGACGCCCCTGGTGGAGACGCACTCGGCTGACGAGCTCGAGGCGGCGATCGATCTCGGCTCGCCGCTGATCGGCGTGAACGCCCGGGATCTGAAGACCCTCGAACTCGACCGCGACCTGTTCGGTCGTCTGGCCGATCGCATCCCCGACTCCGCTGTCAAGATCGCCGAGTCGGCGGTGCTCACGCCCGCCGATGTCATGCACTACCGCTCAGCGGGGGCGGACGTCGTCCTGATCGGAGAGGCGCTCGTCACGGGCGACCCGGTCGCCACCCTCAAGAGCTTCCTGGAGGTCCAGTGAGTCTGCGTGACCAGCACGGTCCGCTGTTCGGCGAGTACGGCGGGCGGTACATGCCCGAGTCGCTGATCGCGGCCATAGACGAGCTGACCGAGGCGTACGCCGAGGCGATCGTCGACCCCGGGTTCCGTGCGGAGCTCGCGCATCTCCTGAGCTCCTACGCGGGCCGGCCGTCTCCTCTCACGGAGGTCGCGCGCTTCGCCGAGCACGCGGGCGGCGCTCGCGTCTTCCTCAAGCGCGAAGACCTCAACCACACGGGTTCGCACAAGATCAACAACGTGCTCGGACAGGCTCTGCTCACCAAGCGCCTGGGCAAGACACGTGTGATCGCCGAGACCGGCGCCGGTCAGCACGGAGTCGCGACGGCGACGGCGGCTGCGCTGTTCGGCCTCGACTGCACGATCTACATGGGTGAAGTCGACACCGAGCGTCAGGCGCTCAACGTCGCCCGCATGCGTCTGCTCGGGGCAGAGGTCGTCGCGGTGACCTCGGGTTCGCGCACCCTCAAGGACGCGATCAACGACGCCTATCGCGACTGGGTCGCCTCGGTCGAGACGACCAACTACATCTTCGGCACGGCAGCCGGACCTCATCCGTTCCCGGCCATGGTTCGCGACTTCCAGAAGATCATCGGCGAAGAGGCTCGTCAGCAGCTTCTCGACGAAGTGGGTCGGCTGCCGGATGCCGTGATCGCCTGCGTGGGCGGCGGCTCCAACGCGATCGGCATGTTCGACGCCTTCCTCGACGACGAGGACGTCAAGCTCTACGGCGTCGAAGCGGCGGGCGACGGCGTCGACACCGCCAAGCACGCTGCCTCGATCGAGCGTGGCCGCCCGGGCATCCTGCACGGCGCGAAGACCTACGTGCTGCAGGACGAGGACGGGCAGACGATCGAGTCCCACTCGATCTCTGCGGGGCTGGACTATCCGGGCGTGGGTCCTGAGCATTCCTGGCTGGCCGACATCGGCCGCGCCGAGTACATCCCGGCCACAGATGACGAGGCCATGCAGGCACTGCGGCTGCTGAGCCGCACCGAGGGGATCATCCCTGCAGTGGAGTCCGCGCACGCCCTGGCCGGCGCGCTGCGCCTCGGCAAGGAGATGGGACCAGATGCCGTGCTGGCCGTGTGCCTGTCGGGTCGCGGTGATAAAGACATGGACACGGCGGCGAAGTACTTCAAGCTCTATGACGAAGGAGCCTCCGCATGAGCGCCGACGTCAGCGTCGGAACCGGCCGCGTGGAAGCGGCGATCCAGAAGGCCGAGGCCGCGGGTCGCAGCGCGTTCGTGGGCTACCTGCCGGTCGGGTTCCCCGACCTCGAGACGAGCATCCAGGCTGCGATCGCCCTCGCCGAGAACGGTGTCGACATCATCGAGCTCGGTCCGCCGTACAGCGATCCGGTGATGGACGGCTCCGTGATCCAGGAGGCCACGACTGCGGCGCTGGCGAACGGTTTCAAGATGAAGGACCTGTTCACGGCCGTGCGCGCGATCTCCGCCGCGACCGACGTACCCGTCCTCGTGATGACGTACTGGAACCCCGTGTTCCAGTACGGCGTGGACCGTTACGCCGACGACCTGCTCGCGGCCGGCGGCGCCGGCCTGATCACTCCGGACATCACGCCCGAGGTGGCAGGGGAGTGGATCGCCGCAAGTGAGCGCACGGGCCTCGACCGTGTGTTCCTCGCCGCTCCGACATCGACGGATGCCCGCCTCGACCTGGTCGTCGCGGCGTCCACCGGATTCGTCTACACGGTCTCGACCATGGGCATCACGGGCGAGCGAGCCGAGCTCGACCGAGCCGCGCGCACCCTCGTCGGGCGTCTGCGCGAGCACGGCGCGAAGCGCGCCTGCGTGGGCATCGGCATCTCCACCGCCGAGCAGATCGCGGGCGTCAGCGAGTACGCTGACGGCGCGATCGTCGGCACTGCACTCGTCCGCGCCCTCCGCGACGGCGGCATCCCCGCCCTCGCCGAAGTCACCCGCACACTGGCCACCGGCACGTCGTCGGCGCGCCCCGTACACGAGAACTAGAATCGCACTCATGTCCCTCGCGCTCCACAGCACCTTCACCGGCGTGCTCGCCAGCATCCCGAGCCCTCCCGTCGCTTATTTCGACCTGGGCCCGATCCGCATCCACTTCTACGCGCTCTGCATCATCGCGGGCATCATCGCCGCTGTGCTGCTGACGAACCGCCGCCTGACGCGGCGCGGGGCTGAGCCGTGGGTCGTGATCGACATCTCGATCCTCGCCGTGCCGCTTGCGATCATCACCGCGCGGTTCTACCACGTGTTCACGCACCCGAACGACTACTTCGGGGCGGGCCACAACACGTGGAACCCCTTCCAGCCCGGCTCGATCTGGGCCATCTGGGAGGGCGGCATCGCGATCTACGGCGCGCTGATCGGCGGAGCGATCGGCGCCTGGCTCGGCTGCAAGTGGACCGGCATCCGCTTCTGGACCTTCGCCGACGCCCTCGCGCCCGGCCTGCTGCTCGCGCAGGCGATGGGGCGCTTCGGCAACTGGTTCAACCACGAGCTCTTCGGCCTCCCCACCGACCTGCCGTGGGGTCTGGAGATCGAGTCGACGAACTCCGCGTTCCCCCCTGGCCTGCCCGAGGGCACGCTGTTCCACCCCACCTTCCTGTACGAGGTGATCTGGAACGGTCTGGGCGTCATCGTCCTGCTCTGGTTGAGCCGCAAGGCGACCGCACTGCAGTGGGGACGCCTGTTCGCGATCTACCTGATCTGGTACAGCGCCGGTCGCATCGTGTGGGAGTCGATCCGCATCGATCCCAGCGAGATCTACTTCGGGCTGCGCAGCAACGTGTGGGCCGCGATCCTCGGCGTCGTCGTGGGCCTCGTGATCCTCGTCGTGCAGAGCCGCAGGCACCCCGGCCTCGAGCCGTCGCCGTACCAGCCGGGTCGCGGCCGGAACGATGTCGACGCTGTTGTAGACTCGCAGAACAATCCCTCTGACTTCGTGGACCTCAGCGAGCCTGATGCCGAAGAAGTCCCCGCAGGAGCCGCAGCCACAAGCACCGCTCCCACGGAAGCGGAAGGCTCCCGCTAAGCCGCCGTTCCGTGCGGAACCCCATGCATTCGCCCGGCCAATGACGTCCCCGGGTCTCCCCGACTGATCTGAGGACGGTTCAGGTGTATTTCCAGCCTCCCTACGGCGCATCCGGCGCCTACCCCCCGAAGCAGGGCATGTACAACCCCGCGTTCGAGAAGGATGCGTGCGGCCTCGCCATGGTCGCGACCCTGCGGGGCGAAGCGGGCCACGACATCATCGCCCTGGCTCTGGAAGCACTGCGCAACCTCGAGCACCGCGGTGCGATCGGCTCGGATGCCGGTACCGGAGACGGTGCGGGCATCCTCACGCAGATGCCGGATGCCTTCCTGCGGGCCGTCACGGGCTTCGAGCTGCCGCCGGTCGGCGAATACGCCGCGGGTCTGGCATTCCTCCCACGCGACTCGAGCCAGCGCCGCCAGCAGAAGGCCGGCATCGAGAAGATCGCGAAGGCCGAGGGACTGCGCGTGCTCGGCTGGCGCGAGGTCCCGACGGTGAACGAGCACCTCGGCAAACTCGCCGATGAGGCGCGGCCCGCCTTCGAGCAGCTCTTCGTGAGCGCCGGGGGAGCGACCCACGCCGATGCTCCGCTCACGGGCATCGCCCTCGACCGCGTCGCCTATCGCCTGCGCAAGCGCGCCGGTCACGAGCTCGGCGCCTACTTCGTCACGCTGTCCGCGCGCACGCTCGGCTACAAGGGCATGGTCACGACGCTGCAGCTCGAGCCGTTCTACCCCGACCTGCAGGACGAGCGCTTCGCGAGCGAGCTCGCCGTGGTGCACTCACGCTACTCCACGAACACCTTCCCGTCGTGGCCGCTCGCTCAGCCTCTTCGCATGCTCGCGCACAACGGCGAGATCAACACGGTCGGCGGAAACCGCAACTGGATGCGCGCGCGTCAGTCGCAGCTCGAGTCCGAACTTCTCGGCGACATCGAACCGCTGCTGCCGATCTGCACCGACGGCGCGAGCGACTCCGCCTCCTTCGACGAGGTGCTCGAACTGCTGACGCTGACGGGCCGCAGCCTGCCGCACGCCATCATGATGATGGTTCCCGAGGCCTACGAGAAGCAGTCCGACATCTCGCCCGAGCTGCGCTCGTTCTACGAGTACCACTCGAACCAGATGGAGCCGTGGGACGGCCCTGCGGCTCTCATCTTCACCGACGGCACGGTTGTGGGCGCGACCCTGGACCGCAACGGTCTGCGTCCCGGGCGCTGGACCGAGACCACCGACGGGCTCATCGTCATCGGCTCCGAGACCGGTGTGCTCACGTTCGAGCCCGAACGCATCAAGCGCCGCGGCCGCCTGCAGCCGGGCAAGATGTTCCTCGTCGACACGGCGCAGCGCCGGATCATCGATGACGAGGAGATCAAGCACGATCTCGCCACGATGCACCCGTGGCAGGAGTGGCTCGACGCCGGGGCGGTCCGCCTCGCCGAGCTGCCCGAGCGCGAGCACATCGTGCACCCGCCCGCCTCGATCACGCGTCGTCAGCGCACCTTCGGCTACACCGAGGAGGAGGTGCGGATCCTCCTGACCCCGATGGGCCAGAACGGCGTCGAGCCTCTTGGCGCGATGGGATCCGACACCCCGATCGCCGTGCTCAGCAAGCGTCCGCGTCTGCTGTTCGACTACTTCACGCAGCAGTTCGCGCAGGTGACCAACCCGCCGCTGGACTCGATCCGTGAAGAGGTCGTGACGAGCCTCAAGCTCGGTCTCGGCCCCGAGGGCAACCTGCTCACGTGGGGCCCCGAGCACACCCGCACGGTGTCGCTCGACTTCCCGGTGATCGACAACGACGAGCTGTCGAAGATCCGTCACATCGACAAGGCCCTACCCGGCCGCTCGAGCGCGACCGTCAAGGGCCTGTATCACTTCGACGTCGGGCCCCAGGCTCTCGCCGAGCGCCTCGACGAGATGTGCGCCGAGGTCGACGAGGCCATCGAACGCGGCGCCGAGTTCATCATCCTTTCGGATCGCGACTCCAACAAGGACCTCACGCCGATCCCCTCGCTGCTCATGGTCGCCGCGGTGCATCATCACCTGATCCGCCGCGAGAACCGCATGAAGGTCGGTCTGATCGTCGAAGCCGGTGACGTGCGCGAGGTGCACCACGTGGCCACGCTGATCGGCTACGGTGCGTCGGCGGTGAACCCGTATCTCGCGATGGAGACCGTGGAGCACCTCGTGCGCACCGGCTACATCACGGGCATCACGCCGGAGAAGGCCGTCCGCAATCTCATCTACGCGCTCGGCAAGGGCGTGCTGAAGATCATGTCGAAGATGGGCATCTCGACCGTGTCGTCGTACGCCGGCGCTCAGGTGTTCGAGGCGATCGGACTCAGCCAGGAGGTCATCGACGCCTACTTCACTCGCACCGAGTCGAAGCTCGGCGGCATCACGATCGAGGACATCTTCGCCGAGAACCAGGCGCGCCACGACTACGCCTACCCCGAGGATGCCGCTGCGCGTGCGCATGAGCGTCTCTGGACCGGCGGCGAGTACCAGTGGCGCCGTGACGGCTCTCCGCACCTGTTCAACCCCGAGACCGTCTTCAAGCTGCAGCACTCGACGCGCGAACGCCGTTACGACATCTTCCGCGAGTACACGAAGATGGTCGACGACCAGGCGTCTGAGCTGAAGACTCTCCGCGGTCTTTTCACGTTGCGCACGGGGCACCGCAAGCCGGTGCCGCTCAGCGAGGTCGAGCCGGTCTCCGAGATCGTCAAGCGGTTCTCCACCGGGGCGATGAGCTACGGCTCGATCTCCAAGGAGGCGCACGAGACCCTCGCGATCGCGATGAACCGGATCGGCGGGAAGTCGAACACCGGTGAGGGCGGAGAAGACGCCGACCGACTGGTCGACCCCGAGCGTCGCAGCGCGATCAAGCAGGTCGCCTCGGGCCGCTTCGGCGTCACCAGCCAGTATCTGACCGAGTCGGATGACATCCAGATCAAGCTCGCGCAGGGCGCCAAGCCCGGTGAGGGCGGACAGCTGCCTCCTCAGAAGGTGTATCCGTGGGTCGCGCGCACACGCGGCGGCACTCCTGGTGTCGGGCTCATCTCGCCGCCTCCTCACCATGACATCTATTCGATCGAAGACCTCAAGCAGCTGATCTTCGATCTGAAGCGAGCCAACCCCGAGGCGCGGATCCACACCAAGCTGGTCAGCCAGTCGGGTATCGGCGCGGTCTCGGCGGGAGTCGCCAAGGCCCTCAGCGACGTCATCCTGGTCTCCGGCCACGACGGCGGAACGGGCGCGAGCCCGCTGAACTCGTTGAAGCATGCCGGCACCCCGTGGGAGCTCGGCCTCGCCGAGACGCAGCAGACGCTCATGCTCAACGGCATGCGCGACCGCGTCGTGGTGCAGGTCGACGGCCAGCTCAAGACCGGCCGTGACGTCGTGATCGGTGCCCTGTTGGGGGCGGAGGAGTTCGGCTTCGCCACCGCGCCGCTCGTCGTCAGCGGCTGCATCATGATGCGCGTCTGCCATCTCGACACCTGCCCTGTCGGCGTCGCCACGCAGAACCCGGTTCTGCGCGAGCGCTTCACGGGCAAGCCCGAGTTCGTCGTGAACTTCATGGAGTTCATCGCCGAGGAAGTCCGCGAGATCCTCGCCGAGCTCGGCTTCCGCTCGATCGACGAGATCGTCGGACGCGCCGAGCTGCTCGGCGTCGACGCGGCCGTCGAGCACTGGAAGTCCGAGGGACTCGACCTCACGCCGATCCTCGAGGGCCCCGCCTTCCCGGCGGGAGAGCCTCGCCGCAGCGGCCGCGCGCAGGACCACGAACTCGAGAAGCACTTCGACGTGCAGCTCATCGACATCGCGAAGGATGCTCTGCTGAACGGCGAGCACGTCGTGATCGAGCTGCCGATCGCGAACACCGAGCGCGCCGTCGGGACCATGCTCGGTCACCAGGTGACCGCACGCCACGGTGCCGCCGGTCTTCCACGCGAGACGATCGACGTGACCCTGCACGGCACCGCCGGGCAGTCCCTCGGCGCCTTCATGCCGTCAGGCATCGTGCTGCGCCTGGAGGGCGACGCGAACGACTACGTCGGCAAGGGACTCTCCGGCGGCGACATCACGATCCGCCCGCCACGCGGCTCGTCGATCGCACCGCACGAGAACGTCATCGCCGGCAACGTCATCGGCTATGGAGCGACATCGGGCTCGATGTTCCTCTCCGGCGTCGTCGGCGAACGGTTCCTCGTGCGCAACTCGGGCGCCACGGCGGTCGTCGAGGGCGTGGGCGACCATGCGCTCGAGTACATGACCGGCGGCGTCGCGGTGATCCTCGGTCCGACGGGACGCAACTTCGGCGCCGGCATGTCCGGGGGAGTGGCCTACGTCCGTTCGCTCGACACGGCTAAGATCAACGCCCAGTCGCTCGGCAGCGGTGAGCTTCTGCTCATGCCGCTGGACCGTGCAGACCTGGAGGTCCTGCGCGGACTCGTCTCCGAGCACGTGGAGCGCACGGCGTCTCCGCTCGGCTCTGAGATCCTCGCGGACTTCGAGAAGATCGCATCCGAGTTCGTGAAGGTCCTCCCGCGTGACTACGCCGCCGTGCGCAGCATGCGCGAGGAAGCAGTGGCCGAGGGGATCGACCCCGACGGCGATATCGTCTGGAACCGCATCCTGGAGGTGACCGGTGGCTGATCCCAAAGGTTTTCTGAAGGTCACCGAGCGCGAGCTTCCCGCCCGCCGCCCGGTCCCCGTGCGCATCCTCGACTGGAAGGAGGTGTACGAGCCCGGTGACCAGGCCGTGCTCCGCCGCCAGGCGAGTCGCTGCATGGACTGCGGTGTGCCGTTCTGTCACCAGGGATGCCCGCTCGGCAACCTGATCCCGGAGTGGAACGACCTCACCTGGCGCGGCGAAGGCCGGGCCGCGATCGATCGACTCCACGCGACCAACAACTTCCCGGAGTTCACGGGTCGGCTGTGCCCTGCGCCCTGCGAGAGCGCCTGCGTTCTGGGCATCAACCAGCCCGCGGTGACGATCAAGCAGATCGAGGTCTCGATCATCGACGAGGCGTTCAGCAAGGGCTGGGTCGAGGCGCAGCCGCCTGCTCGTCTGACGGGCAAGACCGTCGCGGTGGTCGGTTCGGGACCTGCAGGTCTCGCAGCCGCGCAGCAGCTGACGCGCGCCGGCCACACGGTCGCGGTCTTCGAGCGCGACGATCGCATCGGCGGCCTGATCCGCTACGGCATCCCTGACTTCAAGATGGAGAAGTCGCAGCTCGAGGCACGCCTGCGTCAGATGCAGGAGGAGGGCACCCGCTTCCGTGCGGGAGTCGAGATCGGCAAGGACATCAGCTGGGCCGACCTCCGCGCCCGGTACGACGCCGTCGTGGTCGCCACCGGTTCGACCGTGCCCCGTGACCTGGCGATCCCGGGCCGCGATCTCGACGGTGTGCACTTCGCGATGGAGTACCTCGTCGAGTCGAACCATGCGGTCGCCGGCGACAAGGTCCCCGAGCAGATCACCGCCGAGGGCAAGCACGTCATCGTGATCGGCGGCGGCGACACCGGCGCCGACTGCATCGGCACCGCGCACCGTCAGGGCGCCCTGAGCGTCACGAACCTGGCGATCGGCAAGCAGCCGGGCGCTGAGCGCCCCGGTCACCAGCCGTGGCCCATGATGCCGACCGTCTTCGAGGTGTCGTCCGCGCACGAGGAGGGCGGTGAGCGCATGTACCTCGCGTCGACCGTCGAGTTCCTCTCGAACGAGGTCGGCGAGGTCCGCGCCCTTCGCGTGGCCGAGACCGAGTACATCGACGGACGTCGCGTGCCCAAGAGCGGCACCGAGCGCGAGATCCCCGCTGATCTCGTTCTGATCGCGATGGGGTTCACCGGTCCCGAGCAGGACGGCTTCTCCGACGACGTGCGCCCTCAGTTCACCGACCGCGGCAACTTCCAGCGCGACTCGTCGTACCAGTCGACCATTCCCGGCGTCTTCGTGGCTGGCGATGCCGGCCGCGGTCAGTCGCTGATCGTGTGGGCGATCGCGGAAGGTCGGGCCGCTGCAGCGAATGTCGATCGGTTCCTGATGGGCGAGACCGTCCTCCCCGAGCCGGTGCGCCCGACCGATGTCGCGATCGGGCTTCAGCCCGCGTAGGCTGAGCCCGGCATCGTCGCCTGATTTCTATCCCCCTCTACCCTGGAGAATCTGTTGAGACGCGCGAAAATCGTCGCCACCCTGGGCCCCGCAACGTCCACGTATGAAACCGTGCGAGCCATCATCGAAGCGGGGGTCGACGTCGCCCGGCTGAACCTCAGCCACGGTGACTACTCCGTGCACGAGAACAACTACGCGAACGTCCGCCGCGCGGCCGACGACGCCGGCAGGGCCGTTGCGGTCCTCGTCGACCTGCAGGGCCCGAAGATCCGCCTCGGCCGGTTCGAGAACGGCCCCTACGAGCTCCAGGCCGGTGACATCTTCAAGATCACCACAGAAGACATCATCGGCAACAAGGACATCTGCGGCACGACCTTCAAGGGTCTGCCTCAGGACGTCAAGCCCGGCGACTTCCTGCTCATCGACGACGGCAAGGTGCGGGTGGAGGTCGTCGAGACCGACGGCGTCACCGTCACCACCAAGGTCATCGTCGCCGGTGCCGTGTCGAACAATAAGGGCATCAACCTGCCCGGCGTCGCCGTCAACGTCCCCGCCCTGAGCGAAAAGGACGAGGACGACCTGCGCTGGGGCCTTCGCACCGGTGCCGACCTCATCGCGCTCTCGTTCGTTCGCAACGCCTCGGACGTCGACCGCGTGCACGAGATCATGGCCGAAGAGGGCGTCAAGGTGCCCGTCATCGCGAAGATCGAGAAGCCGCAGGCAGTGGACGCGCTCGAGGGCATCGTCGACGCCTTCGACGGCATCATGGTCGCCCGTGGCGACCTCGGCGTCGAGCTTCCTCTCGAGGCCGTCCCGATCGTGCAGAAGCGTGCCGTCGAGCTGGCCCGTCGTATGGCCAAGCCTGTCATCGTCGCGACCCAGATGCTCGAGTCGATGATCAGCAGCCCGGTGCCGACCCGCGCAGAGACCTCCGACGTCGCGAACGCGGTGCTCGACGGCGCCGACGCGGTCATGCTCTCGGGCGAGACCAGCGTGGGCGACTACCCGGTCATCGTGGTCGAGACGATGGCTCGCATCATCGAGTCGACCGAGGAGCACGGCCTCGAGCGCATCCCCCCGCTCAACACGAAGCCGCGCACGCAGGGTGGAGCGATCACCCTCGCAGCCCTCGAGGTCGCCGAGTTCGTCGACGCGAAGTTCCTCTGCGTCTTCACGCAGTCGGGCGACTCCGCCCGCCGCCTGTCGCGTCTGCGCTCGCGCATCCCGATGCTCGCCTTCACTCCGGAGCCCGACATCCGCCGTCGCATGGCGCTGACGTGGGGCATCACGTCCACGCTGGTCGACGTCGTGCAGCACACCGACGCGATGTACCACCAGGTCGACGAGCACCTCCTCGGCAACGGCCTCGCCGAAGAAGGGGACAAGGTCGTCGTGATCTCCGGTTCCCCTCCCGGCATCATCGGCTCGACGAACGACCTCCGCGTCCACAAGGTCGGCGACACCATCCGCGGTGCCGCGCCGATCTACAAGGCCGGAATCTGACGTCACGAATTCGAGGGGGCGGGGCTTCGGTCCCGCCCCCTTCGTCGTCCCCGCGATAGGTTGCAGTCATGGCTGCACACGGACGCCGCCTCGACATCGGCGGTCTCGCATTCCGGGCGATCGAGAGCCAGCGCCCTGCGGGTTCGACGGCGCCCGCGGCTGTGCTGATTCACGGCATCGGGGCGTCGCATCGCTACCTGGCGCGTCTGCACGAGGCGCTCAACGCCGACACGGCCGTCGTGTCGATCGATCTGCCCGGATTCGGCGGCCTGCCCAAACCGGCAGGCGACATCGGCATTCCGAAGATGTCGGCCGCACTGGGCGAGGTCATCGCTGCGCTTGGTCATGAACAGGTCGTGCTCGTCGGGCACTCGATGGGCGCGCAGTGGGCCATCGAGACGGCAGTGCAGCGCCCCGAGCGGGTGAGCATGGTGGTCGCGATCGGCCCGGTCGCCGATGACAGACACCGCACGCCGTTATCCCAAGCGAGGGCTCTCGCACTCGACACGCTGGGGGAGACGCCGTCGATCAACGCGATCGTGTTCACGGACTACCTCCGTTGCGGCGCGCCCTGGTATCAGACTCAGTTGCGGCACATGCTGGCGTATCCGACGGAAGACAAGGCTGCCGCGCTCATGACGCCGCTGCTCGTGATGCGAGGAGGACGCGATCCCGTGGCCGGGCGCGACTGGTGCCGGCGCATCGCAGCCCGCACTCCGGTCGCGCGCTTCGTGGAGATTCCTGGAGGACACCATGTCGTGCAGCAGTCCTCTCCGAGAGCCGTGGCATCCGCGATCCTCATCCACGCGACGCGCCTCTGGTCGCGCCGATGAACGCCCTGCGGAACCTCGGCTGGTGGGCGGCCGACTACGCGTACGCGGCCGTGTGGCAGGTGCGGGCCTTCTTCGGGCGCACGGATGCCGGCTCCTTCGCCAACGGAGACGCCGCGCCGATCGTCGTGCTGCCGGGGGTCTACGAGACCTGGCGTTTTCTGCAGCCGCTCGTCGCGGCCCTGCACGATCGCGGGCACCCGGTCCACGTGCTCGAGGTACTCGCTCACAGCCGTCGGCCGGTGACGGAGATGGCGACACAGGTGACCGACTACCTGCAGCAGCACGACCTGCGCGACGTGATCCTCGTCGCGCACAGCAAGGGCGGATTGGCCGGGAAGCAGGTCATGCTCGGGCCTGCGGCCGACAGAGTGCGCTCGATGCTCGCGATCGCGACTCCGTTCGGCGGGTCGCGCTACGCGCGGCGGATGCCGGTGCGCACGCTCCGGGCGTTCTCGCCCGACGACCCGTCGATCCGCGCCCTGTCGACGCAGGCCGACGTGAACGCCAGGATCGTGTCGGTGTACGCGCGCTTCGATCCGCACATCCCCGAGGGCAGCGAGCTGCCGGGCGCGAAGAACGTCCTGCTCGACACCGGAGGTCACTTCCGGGTTCTCGCGCATCCGCGCGTGATGGCAGAGCTGGCTGCTCTCGCCTCATGAGCGGAGAGCCTGTGCAAAGGCTCGACCTCTCTGGTGCCGGCGGTGGGACTCGAACCCACACGCCCTTTCGGACAAAGCATTTTGAGTGCTCCGCGTCTGCCATTCCGCCACGCCGGCTCGTGTGTCGCACCTTCGACTTTAGCGCAGGGGGAGAGGTGGAACCGCCCGGCGTGCGGCCTGCGGCTTGCACTCGGTACGGCTCTACTAAGATGGACCCGTGACCGAAGAACAGGTTGAGCAGCCCACGGCATCCGCCCCCCGACGCGTCGTCGTCGCCGAGGACGAATCGCTGATCCGTCTCGACATCGTCGAGATCCTCCGCGACAACGGTTTCGACGTCGTCGGAGAAGCCGGAGACGGCGAGACGGCGGTGGCACTCGCGACCGAGCTGCGTCCCGATCTCGTCATCATGGACGTGAAGATGCCCCAGCTCGACGGCATCAGCGCAGCCGAGAAGCTGCACAAGGGCAACATCGCTCCCGTCGTGCTGCTGACCGCGTTCAGCCAGAAGGAACTCGTCGAGCGCGCGAGCGAGGCGGGCGCTCTGGCGTACGTCGTCAAGCCGTTCACGCCGAACGACCTGCTGCCCGCGATCGAGATCGCTCTCGCCCGTCACGAGCAGATCATCACGCTCGAGGCCGAGGTCGCCGACATGGTCGAACGCTTCGAGACCCGCAAGCTCGTCGATCGCGCCAAGGGACTGCTCAACGAGAAGATGGGCCTGAGCGAGCCTGAGGCCTTCCGCTGGATCCAGAAGGCGTCGATGGATCGTCGCCTCACCATGCAGGACGTCGCCAAGGCGATCATCGAGCAGCTCGCGCCGAAGAAGTAGGTGGTGCGTCCGCTCGACGCGGAGCACTCGCTTCGCGCGGTACGCACAGGGGACGGCGCCGCACTGGCGCGCGCCTACACGGCGAACCGCACGCATCTCGCGCCGTGGGAGCCCACGCGATCCGCGGACTTCTTCACCGAGGAATGGCAGGAGAACCACGCGAGGCAGTGCGTGGAGGACGCCGCCGCAGGGCGCAGCATCCGATTCCTGATCGAATCCCACGACGGTGAGATCCGTGGCCGCATGAACATCAACAACATCGTGCGTGGCGCGTTCTGGAGCGCGGATCTCGGCTACTGGATCGACTCCTCGAGCACCGGAAGAGGACTCGCCACCCGGGCGGTCGCTCAGGTGCTGGACTATGCGCGCTCCGAACTGCGACTGCACCGCATGCAGGCTGCCACTCTGCTGCACAACCTCGGTTCGCAACGCGTGCTCGCGGCCAACGGCTTCCAACAGATCGGAACGGCTCCGGAGTATCTGAAGATCGCGGGGGAGTGGCAGGACCATCTGCTGTTCCAGCGGATCCTCCACCCCACCGGTGACCGGCGAACGCACGACGCGTCCTGAATCGATCGCTGATCCTCGACCTTTTCGCAGGCGACGTCAAGGGGGCGGCGCGCACGGCGACGTGCGCCTATCATCGACCCCACGTCGCCTGGCGAGGTGACGCATCGAGCAACGCGAACCGACCTGCTGACCGCGTCGGCTATGTCATCTCCGGTGAGGAAGTCACCGAAGCTCATCACGATGCGCTTCATCAGAACCCTCGCCCTGGCGAAGGCGCACCAGACGGAGATCGTCGAGATCCCTTATCGATCGACCCCCAGTCGGGTGGATCGAATCGAGTTGCGGATCGGCTGGCTGGTCGACATCGGCGTCGTCCGTCACGAGAACGCGGGCCGGGAGCTGCTCGAGCCCGAGACGGTTCAGCATCTCCATGCCACGACGGACTCACTCGAACACGTCGGTTCCCTGGGCGAGGGCTCGTCCCGATCCTGGACGAAGTGGGAATACGACCTCTGAGCGGACTCAGCCCGCAGGCGCGTGTTCTCGACAGCGACGAGTCCGGCTGTTCACTCCACGGTCTTGATCATGTTCGTGATGCGGATGGTGGAGCATCGACGGCCCTGGTCGTCGTTCACCACGATCTCGTGCACGGTGATGCTGCGCCCGAGGTGGATGGGCGTGCAGACACCGGTCACGAGGCCCGACGTCGCCGACCGCGTGTGGGTCGCGTTGATGTCGACGCCGACCGCGAGGCGGCCGGGTCCCGCATGCAGGTTCGCGGCCATCGAGCCGAGCGACTCGCCCAGCACCACGTAGGCGCCGCCGTGCACGAGGCCGACGGGCTGCGTGTTGCCTTCTACCGGCATCGTGGCGACGGAGCGCTCGATGGAGAACTCGGTGAACTCGATGCCCATCTTCTCGGCGAGTGCGCCCATGCCCCGGGCCGTGGCCCACTCGAGCCCTTCGCTCATCGCGACATCGCTCATGAATCCTCCTCAGCGGGTGTCTGCCGTCCTCGTTAGGCTGACAGGGTGACGGACTCCGCAAAGCCTACCCTCATGGTCGTCGACGGCCATTCGCTCGCCTATCGCGCCTTCTTCGCCCTTCCGGTCGAGAACTTCACGACGAAGGACAACCAGCACACGAACGCCATCTACGGCTTCCTGTCCATGTTCGTGAACCTCATCAAGGCCGAGAAGCCGACGCACATGGCGGTGGCGTTCGACACCTCACGTCATTCCTTCCGCACCGACGAGTACCCCGAGTACAAGGCGACGCGCTCTGAGACCCCGCAGGAGTTCCGCGGCCAGATCCCGCTGCTGCAGGACTGCCTCGCGGCGATGTCCATACCGGTGCTCACCAAAGAGGGCATCGAGGCCGACGACATCCTCGCGACGCTCTCCACGCAGGGCGCCGAGCAGGGATACGACGTCCTCGTCGTCTCCGGCGATCGCGACACGATCCAGCTCGTGACCGACGATGTCACCCTGCTGTACCCGTCGGTCCAAGGCGTGTCGCAGCTCAAGCGCTACGACCCCGTCACGGTGCAGGAGCGCTACGGAGTGCGACCAGAGCAGTACCCCGACATCGCTGCGCTGGTCGGCGAGACCAGCGACAACCTGCCAGGAGTGCCGAAGGTCGGCGAGAAGACCGCCGTCAAGTGGCTGACCCAGTTCGGCTCACTCGACGAACTGCTCGAGCGCTCCGCCGAGATCAAGGGCGTCGTGGGCGGCAACCTGCGCGACCACATCGACGACGTGCGCCGCAACCGCAAGCTCAACCGGCTGCTCACCGACGTCGAGCTTCCCGTCGCACCCGGCGACCTGGCGGTGACTCCGATCGACGCCCAGGCCGTCCGCGACATCTTCGCCCGACTCGAGTTCCGCACGCTGCTGCCTCGCGTCTTCGAAGCCGTCGGTGCGGGGGAAGTCGCCGACGACCCCGCATCCGCGGTGGTCCTGCCTCAGCCGGTCGAGCTTGCAGCGGCGGACTTCGCCGCCTGGGCCGAGTCGCAGACGAGCGACGTCGCACTGCGCATCACGACTCACGGCGGGGCACCCGTCCGCGTGGGAGCGGCGACAGAGACCGAGGTGCGTGAACTCGACTGGAACGACGAGGCGGTCCACGCACTGCGCGGATGGCTCGAGTCCGAGAGCCCCAAGGTTCTTCACGATGCGAAGCCGCAGGTGAAGGCGCTGCTGCGGCTCGGCATCCGTCTCGGCGGCCTCGCCTACGACACCAGCCTCGCCGGCTGGCTGCTGCGACCGAGCTTTCCCGACAAGACGCTCGCCGATCTCGTCGAGCGGTATCTCGGCGAGAAGCTCCCCGAAGCAGACCCCACGCAGCTGGTTCCAGAGACCGAGGGGGCGACACCGTCGCAGGAGGCGTGGTTCGCGCTGCGGGTGGCTGCAGCGCTCCGCGAGGACATCCCCGAGTCCGTCGCGCAGGTGCTCACCGACATCGAGCTTCCGACACTGCTCACCCTGGCCGACATGGAGGTCGCGGGCGTCGCGGTCTCGCACGATGTGCTCTCCGGCTTCTCGGGTGAGCTCGGCGCCCGTGCCGAGCTTCTCGCACAAGAGGCGTTCGCCCTGGTCGGGCGCGAGTTCAACCTCGGCTCGCCCAAGCAGTTGCAGGAGGTGCTGTTCGACGACCTGCAGCTGCCGAAGACCCGCAAGACGAAGACCGGCTACTCCACCGACGCGGCTGTGCTCGCCGACCTGCAGGAGAGCAACCCCCATCCGTTCCTCGGGCTGCTGCTGCAGCATCGCGAAGCCACCAAGCTCCGTCAGATCATCGAGTCGCTCGACACCGCCATCGGCGACGATCACCGGGTCCGCACGACATACGTGCAGACCGGCAGCCAGACCGGCCGTCTGTCGAGCACCGACCCGAACCTGCAGAACATCCCCGTGCGCACCGAGGAGTCCCGGCGCATCCGCAGCGCGTTCCAGGTCGGCGAGGGCTACGAGGCGCTGCTCACGGCCGACTACTCGCAGATCGAGATGCGCATCATGGCGCACCTGTCGGGCGACGAAGGCCTGATCGAGGCGTTCAACAGCGGCGAGGATCTGCACCGATTCGTCGGCGCGCGCGTCTTCGGCGTCGAACCGTCCGATGTCACCGCCGCGATGCGTACCAAGGTCAAGGCCATGTCGTACGGACTCGTCTACGGGCTCAGCGCCTTCGGCCTGTCCAAGCAGCTGCGCATCGAGCAGTCCGAGGCCAAGCAGCTCATGATCGAGTACTTCGCGCGCTTCGGCGCGGTGCGCGACTACCTGCGAGCATCCGTGCTGAAGGCGAAAGAGGTCGGTTACACCGAGACTCTCTTCGGCCGTCGCCGACCGTTCCCCGACCTGTCCAGCCCGAACCGCGTGCTGCGCGAGAACGCCGAACGTGCGGCGCTCAACGCCCCGATCCAAGGCAGTGCCGCAGACATCATGAAGATCGCGCTGTTCCACATCCACGACGACCTCCGCACCGAGGGTCTCGCGTCACGTGCGCTGCTGCAGATCCACGACGAACTCGTGGTCGAGGTGGCACCGGGGGAGTGGGATGCCGCCGAACGGATCGTCCGCTCGCGGATGGGCGATGCCGCCGATCTCAGGGTCCCGCTCGACGTCCAGGTCGGCCGCGGCCATGACTGGAACGAAGCCGCACACTGATCGCGGGCACCGAGTTTCCGAGATACTGCGACGGGGTGCCGCGGGCTAGTCTGGAGGGATGACTTCCGCACCGCGCACCCCGTCAGCCATCGACAAGGTCGCCGACGAGTGGGTCGACACGATCGTCGCTCTCTCTCCGATCCTCGGAACGTACATCGGCCGCACCGAGGTGAACGATCGCTTCGGCGACTTCAGCCCTCAGGGCCATGAGGAGGTCGTGGCGGCGACCCGTGCGACGCTCGCGAAGCTGCAGGCTCTCGAACCCGTCGACGCGATCGACGAGGTGACCAAGACCGATCTGTCGTCGGAGCTGAGCCTCGATCTCGAATTGCACGAGGCGAAGTGGCATCTGCGCGATCTCAACGTCATCGCCTCGGCCGCACAGGACGTCCGCAGTGCTTTCGACCTCATGCCGACCGAGACAACGGACGACTGGGCGGTCATCGCCACGCGTCTCGCCGCTGTTCCAGACGCTCTGCGCGGGTACACCGAGACGCTGCGGGCCGGCATCGCCGCCGGCGTCACGCCTGCGCGACGCCAGGTGGCGGAGGTCGCGACCCAGATTCCTCGCTACACGGCTGACGACGGCTTCTTCGCCGCGTTCGTCGCCAACGGCGGCCCCGCCGAGGGGAGCCTGCCCGCATCTCTCGCACGCACGCTCGCCGACAATGCGGCGGCTGCGCGTGTCGCCTACGACGAGCTGCGCAGCTTTCTTGCCGAAGAACTCGCACCCGTGGCGAGCGAGACGGATGCCGTGGGCCGCGAGCTCTACGCGCTGAACTCGCGGCGCTTCCTCGGCGCCACGATCGACCTCGACGAGACCTACGAGTGGGGGCGCGAAGAGCTCGCCCGGATGGTCGCCGAGCAGACGGCGATCGCGAACGAGATCCTCCCCGGTGCTTCCGTGGAAGAGGCCGTCGCCCACCTCGAATCCGACCCCGCCCGCAAGCTGATCGGCACCGACGCGCTGCAGCGCTGGATGCAGGAGACGAGCGATCGCGCCGTCGCCGAGCTCGGCGCGTCGCACTTCGACATCCCGGAACCCGTCCGCACGCTCGAGTGCATGATCGCGCCGACGCAGGAGGGCGGGATCTACTACACCGGCCCGACCGACGACTTCTCCCGCCCTGGCCGCATGTGGTGGTCCGTGCCCGAGGGCGTCACCGAGTTCGACACCTGGCGCGAGCTGACGACCGTCTATCACGAGGGCATCCCCGGGCACCACCTGCAGATCGGACAGGCCGTGTACAACCGCGCCGAGCTGAACTCGTGGCGCCGACTGCTCGCCGGCACCTCCGGTCACGCGGAAGGCTGGGCGCTGTATGCCGAGCGCCTCATGCAGCAGCTCGGTTACCTCGACGATCCGGCCGATCGTCTGGGCATGCTCGACGGGCAGCGCATGCGCGCGGCCCGCGTCGTGCTCGACATCGGCGTGCATCTGGGCAAGCCGCGCCTCGACGGCACCGGGGTGTGGGATGCCGAGTACGCGCTCGACTTCATGCGCAAGAACGTCAACATGTCCGACCAGTTCGTCCAGTTCGAGGTGAACCGATACCTGGGCTGGCCGGGGCAGGCTCCGTCGTACAAGGTCGGGCAGCGCATCTGGGAGCAGGTGCGCGATGCGTACCAGGCCGAGCGAGGGGCGGACTTCGACATCAAGGAGTTCCACAAGCGGGCGCTCGACATGGGCGGTGTCGGCCTCGATACCCTGCGCACGGCCCTCCTGAACAAGTAGGGGAATGGCCGGAGCCGACTCGGTGTTCATTCACCTGAATGGAAAGGGATGACATGGACATCGAGTTCGGGCTGGACACCTTCGGAGACATCACCCGCGACGCTGACGGCGTGCTGCTCAGCGGCGCGCAGACGATCCGCAACATCGTCGCGCAGGCGGAGCGCGCCGACGCCGTCGGCGTCGACTTCTTCGGGGTGGGGGAGCACCACCGTCCCGAGTTCGCGGTCTCCGCTCCCGAGATGGTGCTGGCGGCGATCGCCGGTCGCACCGAGCACATCCGTCTCGGCACCGCGGTGACCGTGCTGTCTTCTGACGACCCCGTGCGCGTCTACGAGCGCTTCGCGACGCTGGACGCGGTCTCGAACGGGCGCGCAGAGGTGGTGCTCGGACGCGGTTCGTTCATCGAGTCGTTCCCGCTCTTCGGTTACGACCTGCGCGACTACGATGCGCTCTTCGAGCAGAAGCTCGACCTGTTCGTGCAGCTGCTGAAGGAAGAGCCCGTGACCTGGTCGGGCACGATGCGCGCCTCTCTCGAGAACGCGAATGTGTTCCCCAAGACCGAGAAGGGGCTGCGCACGTGGGTCGGCGTCGGCGGCAGCCCCGAGTCCGTCGTCCGCGTCGCCCGCCACGGCCTCGGTCTCATGCTCGCGATCATCGGGGGCCCTGCCGGGCGCTTCAAGCCCTTCGTCGATCTCTACCACCGCTCGGTGGCGTCGTTCGGCACGGCCTCGCACCCCGTCTCCGTGCACTCTCCAGGACACATCGCCGACACCGACGCCGAGGCGTGGGATGCGGCGTACTCCGGCTTCGAGGCGATGAACAACACCATCGGACGTGAGCGAGGCTGGCCGGCCTACAGTCGCGCCCGGTTCCAGAACGACGTCGGCCCCGAGGGCGCGCTCTACGTCGGCTCGCCCGACCGGGTGGCTGCGAAGATCGCCGACACCGTGAAGCTGCTGGGTCTCGGGCGCTTCGATCTCAAGTACGCGACGGGCACACTGTCGCACGAGGCGATGATGCGCAGCATCGAGCTGTACGGGACCGAGGTCATCCCGCGAGTGCGCAGACTCCTCGCCGACTGACGTCGCGGCACGTCGTCGGCTCTACGATGAGGGGCATGGCCAACACAGCGCTGCCGAGCCGTGCGTCTCTCGCTCAGAGACTCGATGACGTGCCGTTCACCAGGCGACACCTGCGCCTGCTCACGGGCTCGGGGCTCGGCTGGGCGCTCGATGCGATGGACGTCGGGCTCATATCGTTCATCCTCGCGGCGCTCACGCAGCAGTGGGGGCTCACGAAGCCCGAAGCGGGGTGGATCGCCTCCGTCGGCTTCATCGGCATGGCGCTCGGTGCCACGCTGGGTGGCCTCCTGGCGGATCGGCTAGGCCGTCGGCAGGTGTTCGCGTTGACCCTCCTCGTCTACGGTGTCGCGACGGGGGCGAGCGCGCTCGTCGGCGGACTCGCGATGCTTCTCGTCCTCCGGTTCTTCGTCGGCCTGGGGCTGGGCGCTGAGCTCCCTGTCGCGTCGACGTATGTCAGCGAGTTCGCGCCCGCACGCATCCGGGGTCGACTGATCGTGATCCTCGAGGCGTTCTGGGCGGTCGGCTGGACGGCCGCCGCGCTGATCGGCTACCTCGTTATCCCGGCATCCGCCGACGGCTGGCGCTGGGCGTTCGCCCTGGGGGCGATCCCCGCCGTGTACGCGCTGATCATCCGCTGGGGGATGCCGGAATCGCCGCGCTGGCTGGCGCTGCGCGGCCGGATCGCCGAAGCCGAGAAGGTCGTCGTCTCCTTCGAGCTCGACGCGGGCATCGTCGCCGGTCCTGCCATCCGGAAGGAACCGCCGTCCCGGGCGATCACGGCCACGATGCGCTCGCGGGTGACGACGCTCTGGCACCCGGAGTTCCGGCTCCGCACCCTGTGCCTGTGGCTGGTCTGGCTGTGCGTCAACTTCGCGTACTACGGGGCGTTCATCTGGATCCCCAGCATCCTCGTCGATGCCGGCTTCGATCTGGTGCGGTCGTTCGGATTCACGCTGATCATCACCCTCGCGCAGCTACCCGGTTATGCCATGGCCGCCTGGTTGATCGAAGTGTGGGGTCGGCGCAGCACGCTCTCGGTGTTCCTGCTGGGATCTGCCGTCTCCGCGGTGTTCTTCGGCACGGCGACCTCAGCCGGGGCGATCATCGCCGCGGGCATGGCGCTGTCGTTCTTCAATCTCGGAGCGTGGGGCGCGTTGTACGCGGTGACGCCTGAGATCTATCCCACTTCGCTCCGCGCGACCGGCGCGGGCTGGGCGGCAGGCGTGGGGCGGATCGCGTCGATCATCGCGCCGCTCGCAGTGCCGGCGATGCTGGTCATCGGCGGCGCGCCGCTCGTGTTCGTCGTCTTCGGCGTCTGCTTCGTCGTAGCGGCCGCCGCGGCCTGGGGACTCAGCGACCGCAAGGGGCAGGCGCTCGACGACCGCTGAGCGGGCATAGGCTGATCGTGTGAGTGATGTGCGTTATGTGGCGATCGGCGACTCTTTCACCGAAGGTGTCGGCGACGAGCTGCCCGACGGGCACGTCCGCGGATGGGCCGACCTCACCGCGCAGGGGTGGGCGGATGCTGCAGGGCACCCGATCAGGTACGCGAACCTCGCGATCCGGGGCAGGCTCGCCTGGCCGATCGTCGAGCAGCAGCTCGAGGCCGCTCTGGCGCTGCATCCCACGCATCTCTCGTTCAACGGCGGCGGCAACGATGTCCTGCGCCCCCGAGCCGATGTCGAGCACATCGCCGACGCCTTCAGCCGGGTGCTTCGTCGCTGCGATGACGAGGGCGTCACGCTGATCCTGCTCTCGGGGGCGAATCCGAGCGGGCAGCTGCCGATGGGCAAGGTGTTCCAGAAGCGCGGAGATCTCCTGTCGGAGGCGGTGCTCCGACGCGTCGAGAATCGGCCCGACGTCATCACCGCGCTGAACTGGCCCGACCGCGAGCTCTCCGAACCGCAGTACTGGTCCGAGGATCGGCTGCACATGAACGCCGCGGGCCACCATCGAGTGGCCGCCCGGGTGCTGCACGCGCTCGGATTCGAGCCGCACGAGACCTGGTGGGCGCCGAGCGACACCGGCCAGGCCGGCCCCAGCGGCTATGCGTACTATCGGGAGTTCGTCGGCCCTTGGGTGAAGCGCCGCGTGACCGGTACGTCGTCAGGCGACGGCCGTACCGCGAAGTACCCGGCGTGGGTCGAACTCTCTCCGCGCCCGGTATGACCGACATCGAGATGCGGCGCATCCCCGCCGGTTCCGTGACTATTCACGACGAACGCAGGAAGATCCAACGCGTCGTCGAACTCGCGGATTTCGAGATCGGAGTCTTCCCGGTAACCGAGGAGCAGTTCGCAGAGATCCTGCCGGTGCCCTCCCGGCACCCTCGGCGTCCGGCGGCTGACGTGAGCTGGTTGCGCGCCGTGCACTTCTGCAACGCCGCATCCGAGTGGGAGGGGCTCGACCCGGTGTACCGTTTCGACGGCGAGGACGTCACGTGGGATGCCACCGGCGACGGCTATCGCCTTCCGACCGAGGCGGAGTGGGAGTTCGCGTGCCGCGCCGGATCTGCCGGTCCGCACTACGCGCCACTCGCGGATGCCGCATGGACGAGCGCGGATGGCGTGCCGGCACCGCAGGATGTGGGCGGGAAGCTGCCGAACCTGAACGGTCTGTTCGACATGCTCGGGAACGTGTGGGAGTGGTGCTGGGACTTCCTGGATCCGGCGCGATACGACGACTACCGGGTGTTCCGCGGCGGGGGATACGCCGATGACGCCTGGAGCGTTCGGGCCGGCGTACGCCGCGGAGGAGCGCCGCGTATGCATCACGAAGACGTCGGCCTGCGCGTCGCCCGTGGCGCCTTCGACACGCGCGACGCGGCCCAGGGGTGGTCTGCGCGAGCGGACCGGGAGCGCGCCGCCTTCGACGGCCCTGTGCCGTTCGGCTGGACGCCGCTCACCCGCAGGTAGGCGGCTACGCGGTCATCTGCTTGATCATGAAGAGATTCGGATCCTCCGAGGGGGCGAACCCGTATCGGGCGTAGAGTCCGTGAGCGTCAGCGGTGGCGAGCATGATGCGCTTGAGACCCAGTGGCTCGAGATCTGCGATGACCCCTGCGATGAGCATCTTGCCGACGCCGTCTCCTCGGACACCGCGGTCGACGAACACGTCACAGAGCCAGGCGAAGGTGACGGCATCCGTCACGACGCGGGCGTAAGCGACTTGCTCGCCGTCGGCGTTCCACACGCCGTAGTTGCGCGAGGCATCGATCGCCGCTTCCTGTGTCTCTCGGGCACGTCCTTCGGCCCAGTACGCCTGCTTGCTGAGCCAGGCGTGCACGCGGGGGCGATCGATGAGCGAAGGATCATTCGAGAACGTGAAGGAAGAGCGCATCGCCTCATCCTATGAGCAGTCAGGGTGGTGAGAAGTCAGCGGCGACGTTCGGGATCGAGGCCCATGCGGATGCGCGTGCGCTTGCGCTCGCGCAAGATGAAGGCCGTGCCGACGAGCCAGATGGGAACGGGCATCAGGAAGGCGATGCGGAAGGCCTCGAACGTGTAGGTGGCCGGCGTTCCGGCTCCCTGGAGGTCGAGAGCGAGACCGATCAGGAAGATCGCGATGAGCGCGGCGATGAATCCGCCGGCGTTGGTCACACCGGTGGCTGTGCTCAGCCGGTGCGAGGGATTGTGCGTGCGGGCGTGATCGAAGGCGATCATGCTTGCAGGCCCTCCCGTGCCGAGCGCGATCGCGAGCAGATAGAGCATCCACAACGGCGCGGGGCCCGGAAGCGCGATGACAGCGACCCAGGCGACGAGCTGCACGCCCACAGACGGCAGGACGAGCGCGTAGGAGCGGTGATAGGGAAGACGGCGGGAGAGGTCGCCGATCACGGGGCCGAGCACCATGCCGGCGACCACGTACACCGAGATGATGCCGGCGGCGTGCGCGGTGTCGAGGCCCTGGGCGGCGGTGAGGAATGGCATGCCCCAGAGGAGGACGAAGGCGGTGCCGGCGAAGGGCGACGTGAAGTGCGACCAGAAGGCGAGGCGGGTTCCGGGGTGAGCCCAGGCAGCCCGGATGCCGACGCCCGTGTCGATCGCCGAGGTCACCACCCGGACCAGCCCGGTGTCGGTGTTGACAGTGACGTCGGCGCCGCGCTCGGGCGGGTGGTTGCGGATGACGAGGAACACCAAGATGCTGAACAGCACGCCCAGACCGGCGATGCTCCCGAAGGTCACGCTCCAGCTGGTCGCGTGCAGGAACGCAGCCAGCGGGACCAGGGCGACGAGCTGGCCCGCCTGCCCGAGGATTCCGGTGAACTGCACCATGAGCGGTCCCCGCTGAGCGGGGAACCACGTGGCGACGAGTCGCAGCACGGCCGGGAAGATCGCCGCGTCGCCCGCACCGAGCAGAATGCGGGCGATGATCGCGATGCCGATGCTGGGGGAGAGGGCCATGGTCAGCTGCCCCGCGGCCATCAGCACCATGCCGATCGACATGATCGGGCGCGAGCCGTGACGGTCGAGCAGTATTCCGATCGGGATCTGCATACCGCCGTACACCGCGAGTTGGACGACCGCGAACAGTGCGAGGGTCGATGCATCGGCCTGGAAGCGATCGGCCGCCTCGACACCGACGGCGCCAAGGGAGGTGCGATTCGTGATCGCGAGGACGTAGGCGGCGACGCCGACCGACCAGATGAGCCAGGCGCGCCACCCGGGAGTCGTTGCGGGGGAGACGGAGACCTGCTTCACCCCTCCACGCTACTCCTGAGCGGTGACGAGCTCGGCGGGATCTCCGCCTACCCTGGAAGTACCAAGACAAGAGGAGTGCGGATGCCGCTGGTCACCGTTCGAGAAGCCGACCTGGGCGGTCCCGACGCGCGAGTGGCGGGCGACCTGATCCGCGCCTACCTGGTGCAGACCGAGAGTGAGAAGCTTTCGCATCTGGGCACAGGGGCGACGGTGCTCTCTGAAGCCCACGAGCGCGAGGTCGCGGATTTGGATGGTGTCCACGCCGGGGCCGCCGTGCTGCTCGCCGAGGTCGATGGCGTGCCATCAGGAGTCGTCGTCATCCGCACCTCTGAGTCCGAGTTGAAGCGCTTCTGGACGGCGCCCGGAGCCCGAGGACTCGGAGTTGGCTCCGCGCTGCTCGATGCCGCGATCGCGTCATGCCGAGGGGATGTCCGGCTGTCGGTGTGGGAGTGGCGTGCGCCGGCACTCCGTCTGTACGAGTCCCGGGGGTTCGTACGCGTCGATTCGTGGGAGGACCGCGCAGGACTGGTGTGCATGGTCAGGCGCGCAGCTTGACGCCCATGATCTGAGTCGGGTGCGTCTCCGAGACGCGAGCGTGAGGATCGATGACGGTCCAGCCGAGAGATGCGTAGAGCCGCTGCGGTGCCACGGCATTCGGATAGCAGGCCAGCAGTGCGCTGTCATAGGGGAGATCGGCGAGCACTTCTTTCATCAGTGCCCGTCCCACTCCTGAGCGGCGGGCCGATGCCTTCACGACGAGCTCTGCAATCGCGAACTGCTGCTGATCCAGCCAGAGAGTGCGGTGCGGCTCGGCGAGAGTCTCGTTCAGACGGTTCCACCACCAGTCGCCGGGGCCGATCCCTGTTCCGAGGACGAAGCCGAGGACTTCTCCGTGCTCGGATGCGTGGAAGAGCCGGAACTCCGGCTTCTCCACGGCGTAGCGACGTACTCGTTCCGGGAACTCGACGAGACTGCGGACTGGGTCCTCTTCGTAGGGAGGTTCGGCGAATGCATCCGCATAGAGCCCTGCGATGGCGAGCAGTTGCTTTTCGTCACCGTCCCACTGCTCGATCTTCATCGATCGATCTTCGCACGGTTGGGCGGGCGGATACTCAGTTCAGGCGCTCGCTGAGGTGGACGGTGACGTCGTCGCCGTCGGTCTTGCCGAGTCGCTTGCGAATCGCGGCGGTGATGGGCAGCTTGTGCGTGCCGTCGCCGAGCGCCATGAACGCGCCTCGGAAGGGTTCCCCACCGACCGTGCCGGCGACTTTCACCAGTCCGCGAGTGCCGAAGATCTCCGCGGAGTCGGGAAGCTGTACACACGTCCACGAGTCGCCGTCGCGAACTTTGCCGAGGGTCGCTGTGAAGGTCAGGTCGAGAGGTCGAACAGCCATGTCATTCCTTCTTCCGGGCGGTCAGACGAAGAGTCCGACGAGGATTCCGATCAGGGTGAGTTTGATGATCCAGTCGAGCAGGTGGATGCCTGCTGTGGGAACGGCGGTGCTCTCGTGCACGACGCCCCCGAACAGCAGGATGAGAGGCAGAACCGACAGCGCCAGTCCGAGGAGGGCGCCGGCTGCGGGTCCGTGCCAGCCGGCAGCCGTCATGAGTCCGGCGATCAGGAACGACGCCAGCAGGCTGCGCGCGACCACGGAGAGCATCTGGAGGGCGACGGGGATACCGGGGCGGGGCGTACTGGTGCGCGTGACGAGACGGGAGACCGGCGGAATCGCGTAGAGGACCGCGCTGGCGATGAATGACGCGATCGTGGCGATGAGTATGCCCAGGGCGATCATGGCTCCTCCTTGAGTACTTATTGGTACTTAAACTGTACGACTCGCTCAAAGTACCGTCAAGTACTAATATGAGGTGCATGAATACTGCGCTTCGGACTCGGGGACGCCCGGCCGGCCTCAGCGGCGACGCGCTGCTCGACGTTGCCCGCGGGGTGTTTCTCGAGTTCGGGTACGGCGGCGCGTCGATGGACGAGGTCGCAAAGCGGGCGAAGATCTCGAAGTCGTCGCTGTATCGAGAGCACTCGTCGAAGAAGGCGCTCTACACGGCCGTCGTGCACTCGTGGGCGCATGCGGGACGAGACGCGATGCGTCCGTCCCTGGAGAGGCTGCGGGGGAGTGGAGACCTTCGGCGCGGGCTGATCGAACTCGCAGAGACCATGCGGGCCGGCATTCTGAGCCCGCCCGTGCTCGCGATGCGTCGACTCGTGACCGCGGAGGCTCAGTCGCAGCCCGAGGTGGCGCGGGTGTATCTCGAGGAGAGCTGGAACACGAACATCCGCAATCTCGGGGAGGCCCTGAAGGAGATCGCCGAGAGGGGAGGGCTGCGCATCGGCGACCCGGATGCCGCCGCCGCGCAGTTCACGTGGCTGGTCATCGGCGCATCGCTGAACGCCAGGCTCCTGGGTGCGGTGCTCGATGAGCCGCCTGTGGAACAGGCCGTGGATCTCTTTCTCGCGGGGTATGCGGCACCCTGAGCGCTCGGGACGCGTCCGGAGAATCCCTCGTCGGGAGCGCCGGATGTCGGTCGGGGACCGGAGGCAAGGGGAGGCACGACAATGACGGACCTCGTTCCGTGCCACCCTTGGACGCATGAGGGAGCTAGCGACGCCGACATTGCTGGGGGAGCAGGTCACGCTCCGGGAGTACCGCGACGATGATAGGCAGCTCGTTCTGTCTGTGGTTCATGATCCGCTTATTCCGCTCATGACCACTGTGCCCCAGACAGCCTGCACGACAGAGGTGCAGGCCTACATTGAAAGGCAACGTCGTCGTGCCTCGAATGGAGATGGCTTTCAGTTCGTCGTCGTCGAGAACGCGTTGGGTCGCGCGGTTGGCCAGGTGGGCATCACCTTCCGTGAGCAGAATCACGAGCGCGCAAGCGTCGGCTATTGGATCGCCCCGCAGTTCCGAGGCCATCGATACGCGGCGGGGGCATTGCGGACACTTGCCGACTGGGCGCTTCACAGCCTTACCGTGGAACGATTGGAACTCTACGTCGAGCCCTGGAACGAGGCATCGTGCCGCACGGCCGAGTCGGCCGGATTCGAGCGCGAAGGATTGCTCAGGCGGTGGGAACGCGTCGGGTCAGAGCGCCGCGACATGTACATGTACTCGCTCGTGCGGCAATGACTTGCTGTCCCCGCTGTTCCCGCAGCCCGTGCTCGTTGTGCGATCCCGGACACCGATGTTCGTCAGCTGTTCGACGCTGGCACGTACCTCAGGACGTTCGTCTCCCGGCGCTCGAAGCCGACGGATTCGTAGAGCCTCAATGCTGACTCGCGTGATGGCCGAGAAGTGAGATCGAGTGTGCGGAGGCCCCGACGAGTCGACTCCTCAGTGATCGCTTCAAGGAGCAGACGGGCGATGCCGCGCCCGCGTGCGTGGTGGCTGACGACGACGTCCTCGACTATGCCCCGCAGGCCGGTCACCAGAGGGAAGGTCACGAGTGTCGCCATTCCGAGCACCTGTCCAGCGTCGCGCGCAACGAAGAGATCTACGCCTGGTGCGTCGATCATCGCCTGCACGCGATCGGGATCGAAGATGGCGGTCGATGACAGCTGGGAGAGGAGAGCATCCACCTGTCAAAGGTCGTCGATCGTCAGAGTCTCAACGATCGCAACGTCGATGTCGTCCGTCATGTCCGCGAGCTTACAGAGCATGGATGATCGCCTCGCGGGTATGCGATGACTCGACAATCTGTATACCCGGAGATCAGCCTCGCGCCCACGTGATATCCGCGCGGCTGGCTCGCTCGCGACTGGTTCCGGCCGACCTGATCTCGCCGGCACTGTGGGTCGAGACTCCGAACGCGGTCATGCTCGTGACTTCCCAGTGCGCCGGAACGCTGAACTCACCGGCGATGCCGCTGCGATCGAAGGCGCGGAACTGGTGGGCGTCGAGCCCGAGATGAAGACCTTGGATCGTCATGTGGGCGACAGCCTGGCCGAGATCGTAGCGAGCGAACTCCGAATACTCCCAGTCGTCCGTGCCTTCGACCGTCGTGTGCGCGAGGTTCACGAAGAGCACAGAAGCAGACGGCGCCCACTGCGATGAACTCCGCGCCAGATGGCGGACGATCCGCCGATGAGTGTCGCCTCCGCGCCTGCCGACGATGAACTGCCAGGGCTGCGAGTTCCCGGCTGAGGGGGCGTGCCGCGCCGCGTCCAGCAGCGAGTCGATCTGACCGTCAGAGACCTCGATCGTGGGGTCGAAACCCACCGGGCTGAATCGGCCGACCAGCGCTGGGTGCACGTCGGGGATCACGGGCGGGTCGCAGATCGTCATCACACCACTATGCCGCGCCCCGCAGCGACGGGGGAGCAGCTCGGGCGTGGCGCACACGCTTCGTAAGCGGTCGATCGCGTTCGGAGTGGAAGAATGAAGACATGCCGTCTCGGGTCGTCGCCGTTCATTCCAGCCCCATGCACGGCTTCAGCAAGCGGACTCGCGAATCGATCACCCTTCTCGAAGGTGTGGGCGTCGAAGGTGACGCGCACTCTGGCGCAACAGTGCAGCACCGCTCTCGAGTGGCCGCCGACCCGTCACAGCCGAACCTACGGCAGGTGCATCTGATGCACGAGGAGCTGTTCGACGCCCTGAGAGAGAGTGGCCATACGGTCGAGCCCGGTGATCTCGGCGAGAACATCACCACCCGGGACATCGATCTGCTGGCCCTTCCCGTCGGCACCCGCCTGCACCTCGGCGACGCGGTGGTGACGATCACTGGTCTGCGCAATCCATGCCAACAGATCAATGACTTCCAGCCCGGTCTGCTCAAGAAGCTCGTCCGGACCAGCGGCGATGGACGCGTCATCCGACTCGCCGGAGTCATGGGAATCGTCTCCCGTGGTGGGCGGGTAGTCCCGGGCGACACGATCGATATCGAGTTGCCTCGCGAACCCCACTTCCCATTGACGCGCGTGTAAGTACACGCCGAACGCCGTTTGGCGACTGTCGCCTAAAGCAACGCGTCCACCTCCGCCGCCCATGGCGGGAGCTAGGGGAGCGACGCAGGCGCAGTGCGCGACTCCACCGAACGTGAACCAACGGCATCAGACGCGTCCGCCTTGCGCCGTGAGTGCTCGCAGTCAGGGGAGAGCGGAAAGGACGAGTTCGTGGTCCCACTCGTCCGTGAGAACCGACCGAAGCCGGTCGTCCACGCTGTCGACGCAGTACGGCGTGTGGTCTGGATCGAGCACGCTCAGTCTCACCGGCGTGGCCAGAAGCCCCCACGGCTCGATGCTGTTGGCCAACATGCCGTCGACCACAAGATCCTTGTACCCCGCCGACCACCAGGTGTCGAAGACGCGTCGAAGGTCGTCGGGGTGGATGCCGACCCAGACGCCGAAGGTGATCGTGTGCCCAGCGGTCAGATGAACAGGCAACAAAGCACGCACGAAGGCTCCGATGTGGTTCACCTGCATCATGACCGAGGAGTTGGCATCGGCGTGACTCATCCAGACGTCAGATGCGAGGATTTCATGAGCATCCACGATCGGATCGGGATTGGCGAACCGCACGTGACGATCGTGGAGGTCCACTGGGTTCCCGCAGAGCTCGCACTTGTCGGCGGTTGTCATGCTGAGAGCCTAGACGAGCCGATCCACGGAGCACCCGATGTTCGACTGGCGGCAGGTGCACTCGACGATCACCAGTTGCCAGACTCGCAGACGTCCAATCGGCAGGGAGGGGGTGGGCGGGCACCTACTCGGTCTGAGCTGACATAATGTGCATTATCGGTTACAACTCATTTCGCGGGAATACCTGATTCCCGGAAGCGGCTGGCGATGTCGCGCACGGCGGATAGCGTGCGAACGGTGGCCTCTCGATCGGCTGATGTGATCGCTTGAGTGATGCGCGATGCCACATGCGACGTCTTGATGCGCCCTGCTTGCAGCGCGGAAAGCCCTGAGGCGCTCAGCGTCACGCGATCTCCATCGATCATGACGAGCCCGGCGTTCGACATCCGCTCGAGCGTCACGTCGAGGTCGCCCGCCCGGACAGCGAGCGCGCCCTGCAGATCGGTCGTCGTCAGCGAGGCTGTGGCGAGGATGTTCGCTGCAACCCATTCAGTCACTGACCCGAACGGTCCACCTTCGAGCACGCGCTCGGTGAGCAGCGCGTCAAGCACTCGTTCAGTACGGCCGATCTCCTGCTGCAGTGGTGTGGACATGCGCCCTCCTATATCGTTGGTGTAACCAACGTATCACATTGTTGGTACCACCAACGGATGGATTCGAATGTCTTTCACAGACCTGCCGACGTGGATGCTGAGCCAGGCGCACCAGCGAGCCCACAGTATCCTCGCCGCCAAGCTCGGCGAGGTTGATGCACGAGGCTACGACTATCGAGTTCTCGACGTCCTCGCTGCGAGCCCCACTCCCCTGTCTCAGGTGGCGATCGGCTCGTTGGCTCGACTCGACCGCCGCGACGTGACCGTCACGCTCGCTGCGCTTGAAGAGGCGGAGTTCGCCGAACGCAAGCCTGATCCTGACGATGCGCGCCGCAACCTCGTCACTCTGACGGCCACTGGGCACAACCGGTGGGAGCTCCTGGCCGCGTTGGCAGCGGATGCGCAGGAGGATATCCTCGCTCCGCTCGACGCAGAAGCGAGAGACGCGTTCCTCGGCGCCCTTCGGCTCCTCGGCGGAAAGAGTCCAGCATTCGATGACTCTGGAGCGGACGCCATGGAATGAAGAAGCCCGTCCTCGCCGTCTCGACAGCTACTCTGCGGTCACGCACGCCGACGTGATCGTCATGTGCAGCATCCCGTCGATGCTGGTCCTGTCGCGGATGCTCATCCGCGCCACCGGAAGCGTCTCGCTGTAGCGGATGTCCTCCTGCATCGCACGATCAGCGTCATACCCGGCCGCAGTCCATACGTCGAGAATCTGAGAGACGGAGCGTGCATTGTCGCCGGTGCCGAAATCGAGGATCGTCTCCCGTTGAACTCCGTCGCCTTCCAGACATGACGCCGATATCGGCACCGCCGAGGAAGCGTCGATCGGCACTCCGGTCCCGTCGACGACCGTCCCGATCGACGCCTCGAAGGAGTCGGCGATGAGATCGCGCACGGCGGCATCCACGTCCTCCGACGACAGCGGTGTCGGCGTGATCGTCGGGGTCGGCTCCGATGAACTGCGAAGACCTGCGGGGTTCGACATGCCGCACTTACGTCGGCTGTCATCGAACACAGGCAGAACGATCGGGGGTGCGCCACCAGCGCCCACACTCGACGAGTCGGTCGCATAGCGCAGGACCCACGTTCCGTCTTCCTCCCTGAAGGCATACGTGCCGTTCGCGAAGGGCTTGTACCCGTCGTCTCCCCAGGAACGCCCCACGTGCGTAACGACGACCGGACCTTCACGGTGAAAGACGACTCCGTTTGACGCGAACAAGAACGAGCGCTCCACGGCGACGTAGCCGGTGTCGCACCCCTGATACACCAGCGGGGTCACCGTCATGTCCGATGTGACCAGCAGCGCGAAACCCGCCAGTGCAGTCGCGCACGACGCGGCGATGCCGCCGAGGATCGACATGGGCAGCATCCATCGCGGTACGCCGACGCTCCAGATCCCGACCGTCAGGGCGAGCAGGGCGACAGCCATAGACGACGCGATCAACGACGTCCCGTCGGCAGAGCCGATGAGAACGGACGCCGCACCAGATGAGCCCTCTTCGACGCCCACCACGCTCACGAGCACAGCGGCGGCGACGACGAGCACTCCGCCAGCCCACCGGGCCACACTCCGACGAGTATTCATGTACCGTGCCGCGTCGATCAGCCTTCTCCCGGCCGTCCCCACGATCCGCCGCCGGGAGGCGTCGGACACACTGCATCCACTGGCGTCGCCCCGACCTCCGCGCGGATCGCGGATCCCTCCGGCGTGGTGACGTAGGTGAACGCGATGCCCTCGAATGAATCGCCTCCGGGCGTCACCCCGGTCGTGACATTGTCGTACCCGCCCTCGTCTGTAAGGGGCGCGGGAAAGTTGGGGACCAGTCCAGGAGTCGGATGCTCCTTCATCCAGTTCAGCGCTTCCACCGTCGACATGCCCTCGACGCTCCAGTAGCCGGTCGCTGTCAGCGTCGGGGTGCAGACCCATCCTTGGAACGACATGGCGAACTCGTCGCTGGTGCTCTTCTCCGACCGCACGGCGCCGGGCGGCACGGGAGTCGTCTCGAGCCACATGTCGGCGCGCTGCTGCGCCTCGAGCTCGGCGGCTGATGCCTCCGCCGTGGCGCTCGGCAGCGGCGACGGTTCGCTCGAAGCCGTCGACGTCGGCGCGGTCGACGACGCACAGCCGGTCAACAGTCCGATCAGCGCGGCAGCACCGATGACCAAGATCCCCCCACGAGTTTTCATGGCTCGGACCCTACACGATCCGATCAGCCCCCGACATACTCCGCCAGGTGCTCCCCCGTCAGCGTCGACCTCGCCGCGACGAGTTCCGCCGGCGTTCCCTCGAAGACCACGCGGCCGCCATCGTGCCCCGCACCGGGACCGATGTCGATCAGCCAGTCCGCATGAGCCATGACGGCCTGATGGTGCTCGATCACGATCACCGTCTTCCCGGATTCCACCAGTCGGTCCAGCAGGCCCAGGATGTTCTGCACATCGGCGAGGTGCAGACCGGTGGTGGGCTCGTCGAGGACGTAGACGTCGCCCTTCTCCCCCATCTGAATCGCCAGCTTGATGCGCTGCCGCTCGCCTCCCGACAAGGTCGACAACGGCTGACCGAGCGACAGGTAGCCGAGCCCCACATCCTCGAGTCGGCCGAGGATCGCGGCGGCCGCGGGCAGCTTCGCCTCACCCTCCGAGAAGAACAACCTCGCTTCGGCCACCGGAAGATCGAGGACTTCGGTGATGTCCTTGCCCGCGAGCTTGTACTCCAGCACGCTCGCCTGGAACCGCTTGCCGCCGCAGTCCTCGCACGGCGTCTCGATCGTGTCCATGAAGCCGAGTTCGGTGATGATCACCCCGGCGCCCTTGCAGGTGGGGCATGCGCCCTCCGAATTCGCGCTGAAGAGCGCCGGCTTGACGCCGTTGGCCTTCGCGAAGGCCTTGCGGATCGGCTCGAGGAGCCCGGTGTAGGTCGCCGGGTTGCTGCGGCGCGATCCCTTGATGGCGCCCTGGTCGATCGCGACGACGCCGTCGCGCTTCGACACCGAGCCGTGGATCAGCGAGCTCTTACCCGAGCCGGCGACGCCGGTCACGACGGTGAGAACGCCCTTCGGGATATCGACGTCGACGTTCTGCAGGTTGTTGACCGCGGCGCCGCGGACTTCGATCGCGCCGTCGCCGGTGCGAACCGCACCCTTCAACGCCGCTCGGTCGTCGAGGTGCGTTCCCGTCTTCGTCCCGCTCGACTTGAGTCCCTCGACCGTGCCCTCGAAGCAGATCTCGCCGCCGGCGCTCCCGGCGCCCGGTCCCAGATCGACGACGTGATCGCCGATCACGATGGTCTCGGGCTTGTGCTCGACGACCAGAACGGTGTTCCCCTTGTCTCGAAGACGCAGGAGCAGGGAGTTCATCCGCTGGATGTCGTGCGGATGCAGCCCGATCGTCGGCTCGTCGAAGACGTAGGTCACATCAGTGAGCGACGAACCGAGATGGCGGAGCATCTTGATGCGCTGCGCCTCTCCTCCGGAGAGCGTGCCCGAGGGGCGTTCCAGTGACAGGTAGCCGAGCCCCAGCGTCACGAACGCGTCGAGATTGGCGCTCAACGCTTCGAGCAAGGGGCCGGCGCCGGTGAGCGTGAGCCCGCGAACCCAGTCGGCGAGATCCGTGACCTGCATGCGGCACGCGTCCGCGATGCTGATCCCGTCGATCTTCGACGATCGCGCGCCCTCTGTGAGCCGGGTGCCGTCGCACTCCGGGCATGTCGCGAAGGTCGCGACGCGCTCGACGAAGGCTCGGATGTGGGGCTGCAGCGCGTCGAGATCCTTCGAGAGCATCGACTTGGTGATCTTGGGGATCAGGCCCTCGTAGGTCATGTTGATACCGGAGATCTTGACCTTGGTGACGTCTCCGTAGAGGAAGAGATGCCGCTGCTTGTCGGAGAACGACGAGATCGGCTTGTCAGCAGGATAGAAGCCCGACTCCGAGAAGCCCTTCACCATCCAGCCGTCGGCCGTGTACCCCGGCACCATGATCGCGCCCTCGTTCAGCGACTTCGACTCGTCGACGATCTGAGCCAGGTCGAGGTCGGAGACCGCTCCCCTGCCCTCGCACCTGGGGCACATGCCGCCGAGGTAGATCGCGTCCTTGACGATCTTCTTCTCGCCGCCGGGACCGGTCATCACGCCGCTCGCCTTCTGCGTCGGGATGTTGAACGAGAACGCGGTGGGGCCCCCGATGTACGGCTGCCCGAGCTTTGAGAAGAGGATGCGCAACATGGCGTTCGCGTCGGTCACAGTGCCGACCGTCGAACGCGGATTCGCTCCGAGCCGCTCCTGATCGACGATGATCGCCGTCGTGAGCCCCTCGAGTACGTCGACGTCGGGGCGCGGCACCGATGGCATGAAACCCTGCACGAACGCGCTGTACGTCTCGTCGATCATCCGCCGCGACTCGGCGGCGATCGTGTCGAAGACGAGCGAGCTCTTGCCCGACCCCGACACTCCCGTGAACACCGTCAGGCGTCGCTTGGGGATGTCGACGCTGACCTCTTTGAGATTGTTCTCCCTCGCGCCCTGGACCCGGATGATGTCATGGGCGTCTGCGGGGTGTTCGACGGTCATCGTCATCCTCTTCTTGGTTGTGTCAGGCGCTTTGCTGCAGACGCACCATATTGCCAGCCGGATCGCGGAACGCGCAGTCACGCACGCCGTAGGGCTGATCGATCGGCTCCTGCACGATGTCGGCGCCCCGGGATTCGATGGCCGCGAAGGCCGCGTCCACGTCGTCGGTCGCGAGGACGATGCCGCCGAAGCTGCCCTTCGCCATGAGACCGAGCACGGTGGCGCGCTCCTCGTCGTTGATGCCCGGGTCGACGGCGGGCGGCGTGAGGACGATCGCGGTGTCGGGCTGCCCCTGTGGGCCCACGGTGATCCAGCGCATCCGGTCGTAGCCGACGTCCTTGCGGACCTCGAACCCGAGCACGTCGCGGTAGAAGGCGACGGATGCGTCGGCATCCGTGTGCGGGAGGAAACTGGCGTTGATGGTGATGTTCATGATGATCAGGCTAGGTGCGCGTCGGTGCGCGGCGCTTCTTGATTCCTGATCGGTCTGATGACCTGCTTCGCCAGGAATGTCGGGATGCCGTCGACGTCAGCGGCTCGCGCGCGGTAGACGCTCGGTGAGACGCCGACCAGCTCGCTGAACCGCGTGCTGAAGGTGCCCAGCGAGGAGAACCCCACCTCGAAGCACACGTCGGTGACGCTGATGTCACCTCTGCGCAGTAGCGCCATCGCGCGCTCGATGCGGCGGGTCATCAGGTACGAGTACGGAGACTCGCCATAGGCGTCTCGGAACGTGCGGCTGAGATGCCCCGCCGACATGTGCACTCCCCGCGCGAGCGCCTCGACATCGAGCGGCTTCGCATAGTCGCGGTCGATGCGGTCGCGCACCTTGCGCATCAGCACCAGCTCACGCAGCCGCGCATCATCGACAGGAGTCACACGTCGATCCTGCCATGTCGCCGCATGTACTCATATATCGCTCTGCGACACCCCGCCGCAGGTCTCCCCCGCTTCGTCGCAGCCGAGGGCTACGCTGGGGCACATCCCTCACAGGATCTTCCCAGAAAGGGTCTACACATGTCCGAATCCCTCGCCGCCGACGCCAAGGCCGCCTTCAAAGCGATCCGCGTCTCGCTCGCCGTCTCGGGCGCATTGTCGCTCATCGCCGGCATCGTCCTGCTGGTCTGGCCGGTCAAATCGATCGTCTTCGTCACCGGCATCTTCGCCGCCTATCTGATCGTCGCGGGTCTCGTCTACATCGGGCTCGGCATCTTCTCGAGCTCCAAGGGCGGATGGGCCCGTGCCGGGCACATCGCCCTCGGCGTGCTCTACATCGTGGCCGGCGTGATCGCCTTCTCGAACCTCAAGGAGGCAGCGGTCACCTTCGCCCTGATCACGGTCGTGTTCATCGGCATCAGCTGGCTGTTCGACGGCATCGTCTCACTGACGCTGCTCGGGAACGACGGATCGCGCACGTGGACGCTGCTCTACGCGATCCTCAGCATCATCGCGGGTGTCTTCGTGCTCTTCAACGTGCTCGCCGCAGGCATCTGGCTGTGGATCTTCTTCGGCGCCTCCCTGGTCGCGCTCGGCATCGTGCAGATCATCCGCGCGATCACGCTCGGGCGTGACGCGAAGGCTGTGAAAGACGCCGTCACCGGCTGACACTTCGCCGTCGACGCAGATCGGCCCCGAACTGTTCGCAGTTCGGGGCCGATCGTCTCTTTCAGCGGATCATTCCGCGACGAAGCCGCTGACGTCGCCGACGAGACGGGTGTTGTCGACGGGAACCGGGTCGATCGCCGCCTTCGCGACCTCGGCCGCGAACTCCGACACGTTGTAGAGCTTGCCGGCCGACTCACGTCGCTCGGAGATGGCGCCGGGGTTGGCGCGCTCGAGAAGGGTCGCCGTGATCGTGCCCTCGATCATGTCGCCCGAGACGACGGTGAAACCGATGCCCTTCTCGGTGAGACCGGGGATGAGCTCGCGCAAGGCGTCTTCCCCGGCACGCTTCGAGAGCGCGACGGGGAGGTACTCGGGCATCGTCGGGGTCGTGCGGATGAAGTGCGCCTGGTGGCTCGTCACGAACACGACGCGCGCCCCCTCACCGAGAAGCGGCGTGGCCGCGTTCAGCACGTTCAACTGGGCGTCGCGGTTGAGGGTGAGGGCGTAGTCCTCGGCCATACCGGACTCCATGCCGCCGGAGGCGTTGAGCACGAGCACATCGAGCCGGCCGAACTCGTTCTTCACGGCGTCGAACATCTCCGCCACGGATGCCGGGTCGGTGAGGTCGGCGCCCACCACGAGCACACGGCGGCCGAGCTCGCGCAGCTCGTTCGCGAGCTTCTCAGCGCGCGGAGCCTTGTTGCGGAAGTTGATGACGACGTCGGCTCCGGCCTCGGCGAAGTAGCGCACGGTGTCGGCGCCGATGCCGCGCGACGAGCCGGTGACAAGAGCGACCTTGCCGTCGAGGGAACCTGCGGGAAGAACGTCGGACACGGTGACTCCTTGAGATGCGCTGATCGCCGCGAGAACGCGACCCACTCACATTACCAACGGCCGCCCGGGGCACCCTCGGCGGCGCTCAGCACCGTGATAGGTTGACCGCAAAGGAGGCCGCATGAACGATGTCACGATTTTCGTAGAGTTCATCGACCAGTGGGCATGGATCGGGTGGCTGGTGCTGATCGCCGTCTTCCTCGTGATCGAGATGCTGTCGTTGGACTTCACCTTCCTGATGCTGAGCTTCGGGGCGGCAGTCGGCCTCATCACCGATCTGATCGGCATCCCCGTCTGGGCTCAGGTGATCATCGCCGCGGCCGCGGCGGCCCTCTTCATCCTCTTCATCCGGCCGCCTTTGCTGAAGAGGCTGCATCGCGGTGAGGACCCCACGAAGTCGAACGTCGATGCGCTCATCGACCTGCGCGGCCTCGCGCTGCAGGAGATCACGCAGGTCTCCGGCCAGGTCAAGCTCAGCAACGGCGACACCTGGACTGCCCGCACAGCGTCTCCCGTCGCCATCCCCACTGGAGCCACGATCGCCATCACGGCGATCAACGGCGCCACCGCCATCGTCCGTCCCGTCAACGACTAGGAGAACCAGTGGACGACTCCAACTTCATCCCCACCGCGATCGGGTGGATCCTCGCGATCGCCGTCATCATCTTCGTGGTGGTGACGCTCGCACGCTCGATCCGCATCATCCCCCAGGCGACCGCCGGCGTGGTGGAGCGGCTCGGCCGCTACCACAAGACGCTCATGCCGGGTCTGAACATCCTGGTGCCGTTCATCGACCGCCTGCGTCCGCTGATCGACATGCGCGAGCAGGTCGTGTCCTTCCCGCCGCAGCCCGTGATCACCGAAGACAACCTGGTCGTCTCGATCGACACGGTCGTGTACTTCCAGGTGACGGATGCTCGGGCGGCGACCTACGAGATCGCCAACTACCTCGGCGCCGTCGAGCAGCTCACGACCACGACACTCCGCAACGTGGTCGGCGGTCTGAACCTCGAAGAGGCGCTGACCAGCCGCGACAACATCAACGGCCAGCTGCGCGTCGTCCTCGACGAGGCCACGGGCAAGTGGGGCATCCGCGTCGGACGTGTCGAGCTCAAGGCGATCGATCCGCCCGTCTCCATCCAGGATTCGATGGAGAAGCAGATGCGCGCCGAGCGAGACCGCCGTGCCGCGATCCTGACGGCCGAGGGCTCCAAGCAGTCGCAGATCCTCGAAGCCGAGGGCCAGCGCCAAGCCGCCATCCTCCAGGCCGAGGGCGACAAGCAGGCCGCCGTGCTGCGCGCGCAGGGTGAAGCCGAAGCCATCCAGAACGTCTTCACCGCCATCCACCAGGGGCAGCCGGACGACAAGCTCCTCGCCTACCAGTACCTGCAGATGCTGCCGAAGATCAGCGAGAGCTCCTCGAGCAAGCTGTGGATCATCCCGAGCGAGCTCACCGAGGCGCTCAAGGGCATCGGCAGCGCGTTCACGCCGAAGCCGCCGACGGGCACGCCGGGCGCGTGACGCACCCGTACTTCGCGAAGACACGCCACCCTCGAGTCCTCGCCCACCGCGGTCTTCTCACCGCGGCAGGCGAGGACTCCGGTGTGTGGGAGAACAGCGCGGCCGCTTTCGCCGCGGCTCACGCCGTGGGAGTCGAGTACATCGAGACCGACTGCCATGTGTCCGCCGACGGCGACGTCGTGCTCTTCCACGACCCCGACCTCACCCGTCTGAACGGCGACACGCGCGCCGTCGCCGAGATCGGCACGCGCGAGCTGCGCGCCATCTTCGCAGACCACGGCGGACTGCTCACGGTCCGCGAGGCCCTCGATTCCTTTCCCGGGGTCCGCTTCAACATCGATATCAAGACGGATGCCGCTGCGGAACCGCTCGGCGCGCTCGTCGCGCCGCACGCTCATCGAGTGCTCGTCACGAGCTTCTCGGATGCGCGACGGCAGGTGGCGATCGCTGCGGCCCTTCGCGGCGGCGCCGCCATCCGCCCTGCGACATCCGGTGGCAGCCGCACCATCGCCGCAATGGTGGCTCTCTCCGCTCTGCACCTCTCCCCCGGCCGCGTTCTCCGCAGCCTCGACGCACTCCAGATCCCCGAACGGCAGCGGGGCATCCGAGTGCTCACCCCCGCCCTGATCCGCGCCGCTCACCGACACGATGTCGAGGTCCATGTGTGGACCGTGAACGAGGCGTCCGAGATGACACGTCTGATCGAGGCCGGTGTCGACGGCATCGTCTCCGACCGTGCAGACGTCGCCCTCGAGACGCTCGCCGCTCCTTAGGTCGTCGCGCTGGGATTCACCTGTGAATCCCAGCGCGAACACGTCTTCTCGGATGAGAAGCACAGGCTCGAGCGTTATACCTGACAGCGACGAGAGGACCACACAATGGCAGATCGCAGCCTGCGCGGCATCCGACTCGGCGCCCAGAGCCTACAGAGCGAAGAGGGCGTCGTTTTCATGGAGCGCCGTGAAACCACCTACACCTGTGACACATGCGGTCACGTCACGAACCTGATGTTCGCGGCTGACGCCGAGCCGCCCCAGACCTGGGAGTGCCGCTCCTGCGGCGCCGAGGCCCGCCTGAACGTCGACGGCCACGCCGTCACGCTCGAGGTCACCGATGAGAAGGCCGCACGTACGCACTGGGACATGCTCCTGGAGCGCCGCACCCGCGCCGAGCTCGAAGAGCTTCTCGAAGAGCGCCTCGCGGTTCTCCGCGCGCGCCGCGGCACCGGCGAAGACCCGACCCGGCAGAAGATCGGCGCCTAAGCGCGCCGGGAGCGCCACCACCCGATGAGAAGCGCTCCCATCCCGCCCCATAGCAGCAACTGCTGAATCCAGGGGCTCAGCACGACACCAGCCGTGAGGCCGGAGCGAAGCTCGACATCTTCGAGCATCGCCCCGGCCTCATCTGCATCCAGGGCCGTCACGGTCGTCCCGTCGGGGCGGATGATCTGGCTCGTGCCCACCGTCGAGATGTTCACCACGCTGCGCCCCGTCTCGATCGCGCGCATACGCGCGAAGGCGAGTTGCTGCAGGTTCTCATCCGTCCCGCGGAAGTCCGCGTTGTTCGTCTGGAACACGAGAACTTGAGCCCCGTCCGTCAGACTCTGGTGCACCAGGTCGTCGTAGATGACGTCGAAGCAGATCGCCAAGCCGACCTTCGCCCCGTCGACATCGACGATCGGCGGGTTGACTCCCGGCGTGTACTCACGGCCGATCAGCCCGATGAGGTCGGGCACGATCGCGTAGTAGAACGCCCGATCCGGCACGTACTCGCCGAACGGCACAGGATGCCGCTTGTCGTGCGTCTGCTCGGCTGTGCCGTCCGGCATCCACAGCATCGAGGTGTTGAAGTAGAGGTCGTCACGACCCGTGGCGGCGTTCGCCAGCAGCGGGGCACCGATGTTGTTCGCGACACGAGTCATCCGGCGCGCGGTGGCCGAGTCCTGGAACGGGTCGTAGTCGAGCGACCCCTCCGGCCACACGAGCAGATCGACGTCTTCTCCGTACAGCGGCTCGGTCGCAGCGGTCTGGGCATCGATCACCGAGTAGGGCTCGCGCTGGTCGAAGTATCCGGTCGGGCCGTTTCCCTGCACGGCGGCGATGCGCATGGAACCGGCTCCCGCTGTCGGGAAAAGCGGTGTGAACAGCAGGACGGCCACGACCGCAGCGGGAGCGACGAGGCGCATCGGACGCCGCCAGACCCCGAGACGCGTCGTCTCGATCAGCATCGCCACCAGCAGCACCATGAGGAAGCTCAGCCCGCTCACGCCCAGCCATGACGACACGGGCGCCAGGGGGCTCTCAGCCTGCGTCATGCCCAGGCGCGCCCAGGGGAAGCCGCCGTACGGCCAGTTGCCGATGAACAGCTCACGGCCGACCCAGAGCGCCGCCACGACGGCGGGGAGCACGACGAGTCGCCCCGCGGGCCCAGCGAAGGCTCGAGGCAGCCAACGGTAGGCCAGGGCGATCGGGATGAGCGCGATCGCCGTCAGGCCGCCCTCGACGACGCTCAGCGCCGCCCACGGGATCGGGCCGAGATAGCGAGAGGTCCACGAGACGAGCAGCGCGAAGAAAAGGATGCCGTACACGAGCCCGACCAGGAGCGCCCCACCTGCGCGTCGGCCGATCAGCGCCAGGAGCAGGAGGGCGACCGCGGGGAACGCGAGGACCCAGATCGCCGGTCCCGGGTAGGAGGCGTACATCAGCAGAGCGGCAGCGGCGGCGGCGGGCAGCGCCAGAGGAAGAGGCAGCAGCGCGCGCGGGCGCACGGACGTGTCGGACATCGGAACCCCGGTCACATCGACGAGTAGGCGACGATGCCCCGACGGATGCCGTCGAGGGCGACTCGGGCGTTGCGGGCGAGGGCGGCGTCTTCGGCGACGATCGAGAGCTGATCGAGGAGGTCGATGGTCTGCTTCGCCCAGCGGACGAAGTCCCCCGCGGCCATGTCTGCGTCGATCAGCACGCGGTCGAGCATGCCGCCGCGCGCCCAGGAGTGCATGGCGCCGGCGAGGCCCGGGGCCAGCGGTTCAGTGCCGGGCAGATGGTGGTCCTTCTCGAGGTCGTCGAGCTCGGCCCACAGCGTCGTGGTCTTGTCATATGCCGTGCGGAACGCGCCGCGTGGGAGGTTCCGCTCCCCCGCGTTCGCCTCGTCGCGCCGCGGCTCGTACACGAGGCAGCAGGCCATCGCGGCGAGAGACGGCGCGTCAAGACCCGTCCAGAGCCCCTGGCGCAGGGACTCCGCGACGAGAAGGTCGCGTTCTCCGTAGATGCGGCGCATCGTGCGCCCGGCATCCGTGAGCGACGTCTCACCGTCGACCACGGTGAGGTAATCCAGCGTCTCGAGCACCTCCACGACCCGGTCGAAGACACGAGCGACCGTACCTGTACGGGTCTCGATCTGACGACGGATGCGGTCGGTCTGCCGCTTGAGCTTCCAATAGCGCTCCGCCCAGCGGGCGTGATCCTCGCGGTCGGGGCAGCGATGGCATCCGTGGCGCTGCATCTGGCCTCGAAGCGACTGGATGCGTGTCATGCGTGTGTCGCGTGCACCGCGCGGCGCATGCGCGTCCTGACGGTTCTTCTTCTCGAGGTCGCTGAGCTCACGACGGATCGCACCGTACTCGACGAAATCGCCGTGTTCGCACTCCATCGCCTTCTGGTAGCCGGCGAGCGATTCCTCGGCGTCACGCACCTGCCGCGCCAGGCCCACCACGGCACGGTCGGCCTGGAACTGCGCGAACGACGACTCGAGGATCTGGCGGGCCCTGCTCTTGCCGAACAGATCGATCAGATTGACCGCCATGTTGTACGTCGGACGGAAGCTCGAGTTCAACGGATAGGTGCGGCGAGAGGCGAGCGCTGCGACCCCCTGCGGGTCCATGCCCTCGGTCCACTGCACGACCGCATGGCCCTCGACGTCGATGCCGCGGCGTCCCGCGCGTCCGGTGAGCTGCGTGTACTCCCCCGACGTGATCGCGACGCGGGCCTCGCCGTTGAACTTCTCCATCTTCTCGAGCACGACCGTGCGCGCCGGCATGTTGATGCCGAGCGCCAGCGTCTCGGTCGCGAACACCACCTTGACGAGCTTTCGCCGGAAGAGCTCCTCGACGACCTCTTTGAAGGCGGGGAGGAGTCCCGCGTGATGCGCCGCGACGCCGCGCTCGAGGTCGTCGAGCCACTCCCAGTACCCGAGGACCCCGAGGTCCTCGTCCTGAAGGGAACGCGTGGACTCCTCTACGATCGCGCGGATCTCTGCGCGCTCCTCGGCCGAGGTCAGCCGGAGGCCCGAGCGACGCACCTGCTGCACGGCCGCGTCGCAGCCCACGCGGCTGAAGATGAAGAAGATCGCCGGCAGGAGATTCGCGCGATCGAGCAGGTGCACCACGTCCGGCCGGTCGACGCGCTCGATGCGTCGGGCATCGGGCCTGCGCCCGCCACGCTGCGGCCGCTGCGCCTGCCTGCCGGCGTGCCGATCGCTGCGATACGACTGGGCACGTCGGTTGTTGTCGTAGTTCGAGCCGGTGGAGGAGCGGATGCGCATGAGCTCCTGATTGACCTTCGTCGTGGCGAGGCCCGCGCGTTCATCGAACAGCGGCAGCAGATCGTCGCGCACGAGCACATGCTGCTCGAGGGGAACCGGGCGGATCTCGGAGACGATCACCTCGGTGTCGCCGCGCACGGTGTCGAGCCAGTCGCCGAACTCTTCGGCGTTCGACACGGTCGCGCTGAGCGACACCAGCCGCACATGCTGCGGAAGGTGGATGATGACCTCTTCCCACACAGCCCCGCGGAAGCGGTCGGCGAGGTAGTGGACCTCATCCATCACCACGTAGCGAAGGTCGCGCAGCGCTGCGGAATCGGCATAGATCATGTTGCGCAGGACTTCGGTGGTCATCACGACGATGCGCGCGTTGCCGTTGATGTTGGTGTCGCCGGTGAGGAGCCCGACCTGATCGGCACCGTACACATCGACGAGTTCGCGGAACTTCTGATTCGACAGAGCCTTCATCGGCGTCGTGTAGAAGGCCTTGTCGCCCGGTGTCTGCATCGCGAGATGGATCGCGAACTCGCCCACGATCGTCTTGCCCGCTCCCGTGGGGGCGGCGACGAGCACACTGTGTCCTCGTTCGAGAGCGTGACAGCCGGCGACCTGGAATGGGTCGAGGTCGAAGCGCTGACGTGCGGCGAAGGCGCTGGTCTGCGGGTGCTCGGACGCCTCCCGCGCCGCAGCGTAGCGCTCGGCGGGCGAGCTCACGAGACGTCCGGCAGCAGGCCCTCGACCTTGGCGCGCTTGGCGCGACGCCGGTCGAAGAGCAACGAGACCAGGGTCGCGGCGAAATACAGGACGATGAGGATGCCGGCGAGGAGGAACATCGAGAAGATGTCGGCGGCCGGGGTCGTGATCGCGGCGAAGAGGCAGGCGATGAGAATCGCGATCCGCCAGCCTTTGAGAATCGCCTTGCCGCTCATCACACCCGCGACGTTCAGAGCCACGAGGAAGACCGGCAGGACGAACGAGACACCGACCACGAGAACGAATTTGAACATGAAGTCGTAGTACTGACCGGCGTCGAAGTAGTTCACGCCGCCCTCCGGAACGAAGGTGGACATGATCTCGATCACGTGGGGAGCGACGAGAACCGCAACGTAGCCGCCCGCGAAGAAGAGCGGGATCGCGGCTCCGACGAACCCGAGGGTGTATCGGACTTCTTTGCGGGTAAGCCCCGGCATGATGAACGCCCAGACCTGCCACAGCCAGATGGGCGCGGACAGCAGCATGCCGATCGCCAGCGCGATGCGCATGCGGAGGTCGAACCCGGAGGAGACGGCCGAGAACACCAGCTGGGCGAACGGAGTGTCAGTCCCGCGCTCTTCATCGAGGATGCGGATCGGACCGGTGATGTACCAGATGACCTGGTCCGTGACGAAGAACGCGATGATCATGCCGACGGCGAGGCCGATCACGGCGATGATCAGCCTCTTCCGCAGCTCGACAAGGTGCGCCGCAAGCGTCATCCGCCTCTCGCGGGGCGGGACGACCTCGGGCGCAGCGGAACTCTTGGCCACGCCTATGAGGAGCGCGGCGGCGTGTCGGTGCTCGGCGCCTCTGCCGACGTCGTGGTGCCCGAAGCGGTGTCGGAGGGGGTGCCATCTGCTTTGTCGGCGGCATCCTCTGCCTTCATCGCCTTCATCTCACCTCGGAACACACGAGCCGACTGGCCCATGCTCTTCGCCAGCGCAGGAAGCTTCGCTGCCCCGAAGAGCAGCAGGATGATGATGAGGATGATCCACAGGTGCGGACCGGCGAATAGATTGCCCATGAGAAAGTCTCCTCGTTGATTTCTGTCAGTCTAACCGGCGTCGCTGCCGTCAGGTCGGTAGTAGAGCGCGAGTCCGGCTGCGGCCCAGTCGTGGGTTGCCGCTCGGGCGATGCCAGGCTCGACGACTTCGAGCGCGCCGCCGAACCTTGCCGCGAGGCGTTTGATGCTGCGGGGATCGGCCAGGTGCAGCCGTGCCGTGACGATGCCGCCCTGCGCCTCCACGCCGTCGACCGAGAAGAAGGCGCCCAGAAGGGGCGCAAGACGCTCGGGAATGCGCACCGTGACCTCGCCGTCGTCGGCAGCTGCGGAGAACGCCTCGGGGACGGGCTCTCCGCGATGGGTGATGGCGATGTCTGTCAGCTGCGGGTCGCTCACGCGATCGAGATGGAAGGTGCGCATCGCCTGACGCAGATGGCACCAGCCCTGCAGGTACCACTGGCCGTTGGTGATGAGGATCTGCACGGGATCGACTGTGCGGGTCGTGGGCTCGGCATCCGGAGCCTTGTAGGTGAACGAGACGGCGACGCCGCCCTGCACACCAGTCGCGACCACCGTGCGCACCTCGTCGATCGCCGTGGGCGCCACCACGACCTCCGCCGGGGCGTCGGCTGCTCCTCGGGAGAGCTTGGCTATGAGGCCCTTCACGAGACCGGTGTCGGAGACCGCGGGCACCGCGGCGACCATCTGGAGGCCGGCGAGCAATGCGGCGGCTTCACGGGCGGTGAAGCGCGGAACTCGTCGAAGCGCCACATCGTTGGTGATCTCGATCACGTCTTCGTCGTCGAGCAGATCCCAGTTGATGTCGAACATCTCCTGCGGCTGCTGCCAGAATCCGGAGTCACCGGGCAGGCCGATGACGGTGAGCTTCTCGACCATGGACCGCATCTCTTCGCGGCCGACGCCGAACTCTGCCGCGGCCTCGTCGAGTGAGACCTGACCGTGCTCGAGCAGATACGGCACGAGGGTCAGATAGAGCCGCACGCGGTCGGCAGCGAGCAGAGGCTTCGGTTGCGCGCTCATCGGTCCACCTCCGCGTTCGCCTCGACGACGGCGTGCAGACGCGCGATCACGGCATCGCGCAGCGCGATCGGTTCGACGACACGGACTTCTGGGCCGTAGGAGGCCAGTTCGTCGGCGAAGATGTGGACGTCGACGAAGGGCACGGTGATTCCCTGGACAGCGGGCTTCGCGCGGCGGCCCAGCCGCAGGGAGGCCTCGGTTCCCGGTGTCACCTCGAGAAGTGCCGAATTGCTCGCGGCGACCTCCTCGAGTCCGGCGATCGCTCGATCCCCCGCTCCTTCTCGCAGTGCAGGGTCGAAGGAGACGGTGGTGATCTTCACCGCACCGACGATGCGGCTCAGCAGGAACGTGCGATCTCCCCCGGCCTCGACGTCGACACCGAAGACGTGCCAACGGGCTTCGTAGTCGACGAGGGCCAACGGGCGGATGCGGCGGGTACGGGCAGCGTCCTCCCCCGGCTTCAGGTAGTCGAAAGTGACGACGCGGCTCTTCTCGATCGCCTCCTGGAGCGGCGCGAAAGCGGCGTCCCTCGCCGTGATCCGGGGAGCGAAGCCGATGATCGGCTCGTCGCCGTCGATACCCAGAGCTCGGATCTTGCGGACGCCCGCCTGGGCGTCTCCCGAGACCGATTCGGCGCTCCACACGCTGCCGGCGAGCTGCAGCACGGCCAGCTCGGCCGGAGTGAAGTCGATGTCGCTCGGCAGATCGTATTCCGCCTGAGGGATACGATACCGGGCCTCCCGGAGGTCGTTCGGGTCGCTCGCCTCGCCGATGGTCTCGACGGGAACACCCAGCTTGCGCAGCTCGTCCTTGTCGCGCTCGAACATTTTCTCGAGTGCATCCGAACGCGCCCCTGCATCCGCTCGCTGCCGGTACCCCGAGACGTTGTCGAGGATCTGCTGCTTGGTGAGCCCGATCTCCGTGGCCATCAGCGCCACGACGAGGTTCGTCAGGCGCTCCTCCGCGGGAATCCCGGCTGCCATCACTGCTGCTGCTGAGGTGCCGCTGTCGTGATGCCGAGGATGTCGACCACGAGAACCTGCGCGGGCGACGAATCGGCCGCGGGCGTGACGATCATGATCTGCGAGCCGACGGTCGCCCCGACCATCTCGGGAAGCGGCGACGTGACGAGAGACGTGGAGCCCCAGCTGGTGCCGGCGACGCTCTTGTCGTCCCAGTTCAGCACCGTGTGGTTGACGACCACGAAGTCGCCCTCCTTCACCTTCGGGCCGTCACCCTTGATGAGCGTCTGCACGACGGCCTCCTTGGGGGCCGCGGAATCCGGGATGATCACGCCGGGTGTGCCGTCGGGTGCGCGCACGACGGTCGGCAGACCGCGCGCGTCGTTGAACTGCGGGGTGCCCTCGGCCTTCGGCAGGAACACGTGCCCGATGTCGAAGACGATCACAATGCTCCCGGCGTCGGCCTGGGCGCCCATGTCCTTCGGCGTCAGCAGACCGACGACGCGGCTCCCACCGGTCGCGCACTGCAGAACCTTGCTGAGCGCCGGGGACACCTGGCTCCAGTAGGCGATGTCGTGCGGCTGCGTCGTCGAGGCGTCGTAGCCGGTGGTCTGCAGCTTGTCCCCGGTCTCCCCGTCGTACGTCGTGACGTTCGCGATGAAGGGCTGGTTCGCGCTCACGACGGCGGTGCCGTCGCCCACGACGGCGTCGACGAACGTCGAGGACTTCGCCGACACGGGGGCGTAGACCTCGACCTTCGGCTCGGAGCCCACGTCGCCCGAGGTGCTGACCGAGTCCGCCAGGGTCGTCGAGGCGTTCGCTGTGCGGTCGCAGACTGCGCCGTCGAAGGAAGGCGTCGAGGAGCAACCCGTCAGGGCGAGGACGGCAAGGCTGAGGGACGCCAGAGCGGCGGAGGTTCTACGCACGGGCTCAAGCATATTCCGTCGCGTCGCCGGTGTCGCGCGCTGCGGCGGCGAGGCGTGCTCCCTCGGCGGCCTTCGCAGCCTCGCGAGCGCGCTTGCGCAGGTTCTTGTCGTTGATCTCCCGATCGCCCACTGCACCCGGCGTCCACAGCTCGACGTCCTCGTCTCCATAGCTGCTCTTCGACGCACGCCGCTTCACGGATGGAGCGACGGCCCCTGGCGCGAGACGGCGGGCGGTGAGCAGGAATCCCGTGTGCGCGACCATCCGATGATCTGGGCGCACTGCGAGGCCTTCCACGTGCCAACCGCGCACCATGGTCTCGGACGCATCGGGATCCGTGAAGAGCCCGGTGGCGCGGATGTACTCGGCCACCCGCGAAAGCTGGGTCGCTGTCGCGATGTAGCAGAGCACCACTCCCCCAGGTGTGAGGGCGTCGGCGACGACGTCCATGCACTCCCAGGGCGCCAGCATATCGAGCACGACCCGGTCGACGGTTCCCGCCTCGAATTGCGCAGGCAGCTGCTCGGCGAGGTCGCCCACCACGACTTCCCATGTCTCAGGCGTCTCTCCGAAGAACGTGGCGACGTTGCCCCGCGCCACGTCGGCGAAGTCGTCTCGACGCTCGAACGACACCAGCCGACCGGCCGGACCGATCGCTCGCAGGAGCGAGAGCGACAGAGCACCGGACCCGACGCCGGCCTCGACGACGACCGCACCGGGGAAGACGTCGGCCTGCATGACGATCTGGGCGGCGTCCTTCGGGTAGACGATCGCAGCGCCTCTCGGCATCGACATCGCAAAGTCCCTCAGCAGCGGGCGCAGAGCGAGGTAGTCGTGGCCGGAGCTGTTGGCGACGACAGAGCCGTCCGGCAGTCCGATGAGATCGCGGTGCCGCAGGACGCCGTGGTGCGTGTGGAGCTCGCCGTCCTCTCGGAGCGTCACGGTGTGCAGACGCCCCTTCGGCCCCGTCAGCTGCACACGATCGCCTTCGCGGAAAGGTCCGCTCGGTCGCTTCGCTGTGGATTGGGTCATCGGGTGGCTCCTGTCAGAGACGTCAAGCGGGTGAAGAGATCGGCGATGTCGGATGCTCCGCGCTCAGCGAGCGTGGGCCACAGCTCATGCGCGCCGACGCCGTCGAGAGAGACGATATGCGGCACGCCGAGTGCCACTGCGCCAGAGGCGATGCCGGCGCGGAGGCCGGTGGGAGAATCCTCGATCACGACAGTGTCGGAGATGTCGACGCCGAGCAGGGCGGCGGCCTGGAGATAGGGCTCGGGATGGGGTTTCGAGTTCTTCACATCATCGCCGGCGACCACGATGTCGAAAGCCTCGAAGTCGATGAGATCGACGACTCCGAGGGCCATGCGCCGCAGCGACATGGTCACGAGGCCCGTGCGGATACCGGTGGCCCGCAGGTCATGCAACAACTCCCGAGCGCCGGGGCGGAACGGCACGCCCTGCGTCCGCAGCGCCTCCTGGACGGCATCCGTCAAGCGCGAGATGATCGCCTCCGCGGCCATGTCCACTCCGGCGTTCTGCAGGATGATGGCGCTGTCGATCAGGCCGTTGCCAACGAGCTGCAGAGCGTCGTCGTGGGTCCAGCTGCCGCCGTAGGACTCGACCAGGGCCGTCTCGGCAGCCATCCAGTACGGCTCGGTGTCGACGAGTGTTCCATCCATGTCCCAGAGGACTGCGCCCGGCTGTCTGCTCACTGAACCATGTTAGCCGTGGCTGCACCGGGCCCCCTCGCCGCGGACTAGCCTGGAGGGATACCCCGTCCACCGTCATGAAGGGAGCACACGATGGATGTTCTCGGTTCCCGCATCATCATCGCCGCCTTCGACGGCTGGAACGACGCAGGCGAAGCCGCGAGCGGAGCCATAGCGGCGCTGCGGTCGATGACCGACTACGACCTCGTGCACTCGATCGACCCCGAGCTCTACTTCGACTACCAGTACACACGCCCCGCCACGAAGATGGACGGCGAAGGGCGACGTCAGCTGACCTGGCCCGAGGCCGGTCTCTGGCGCCCGCGCGATCCGGCGACGGGTCCCGAGTTCTGGCTGCTCACGGGTGTCGAGCCCGCACGCACCTGGCAGTCCTTCGCCGCGGAGTTCATCGACGTCGCGCTTCGCGATGACGTCACGGGGCTCGTGACGCTCGGAGCGATGCTGTCGGATGTACCGCACACCCGGCCCATCTCGATCTTCGCGTCAAGTCAGAACGACGACGTGCGCGAGGCGTACGGGCTCGAGCGATCGCTCTACGAGGGGCCGGTCGGCATCCTCAGCGTGTTCGAGCACTTCGCCGAGAACGCCGGCATCCCGACGGCCAGCCTGTGGGCCAGCGTGCCGCACTACGTCGCCTCGGCCACGCCTTCGCCCAAGGTCACCCTCGCCCTGCTGGACCGCCTCGAGGAGCTCACCGGGGTTGACGTGCCCCGCGACAATCTGCGCACCGAGGCCGCAGCCTGGGAGGCGTCGATCGACGCGGCCGCGGCTGACGACGAGGACATGGCCGAGTACATCCGCCAGCTGGAGCGCACCCGTGACACTTGGGACTCGCCCGAGGCGTCCGGCGATGCGATCGCGCAGGCGTTCGAACGCTACCTGAAGCGGCGCGGCGACGGGCCGGGCGACCTCAAGCGGTGAGGACCCCGGTGCCGAGCAGCACCAGCAGCGCGGTTCCGAGCAGCACGCGGTAGATCACGAACGGCAGGAAGCTGCGCTTCGAGATCCAGTTCATGAAGAACGCGATGACACCCAGAGCGACGACGAAGGCGATGCCGGTCGCCGCCAGCGTCTCGCCGAAGGAGAAGTGCTGGTTCGGTGCGTCCCAGCTCTTGTACACCTGGTAGAAGCCGCTGCCGAAGACGGCCGGGATCGCGAGAAGGAAGGCGTACCGTGCTGCGGCGGCGCGCTCGTAGCCGAGGAACAGCCCCATCGTGATGGTGCCGCCGGAGCGCGAGACCCCGGGGATCAGAGCAAGCGCCTGGGCCAGACCGTAGCCGATGCCGTGCGGGTAGGTCAGATCGTCGAGAGTGCGGCGCTTGGCGCCGACGTGATCGGCGATCCCGAGCAGGATGCCGAACACGATGAGCATGATCGCCACGATCCAGAGCGACCGCAGCACGCTCTCGATCTGGTCCTGGAAGAGCAGACCGAGGACGACGATCGGGATGCTGCCGATGATGATCATCCAGCCCATCCGAGCATCGGGATCGTTGCGGGGCACCTTGCCGGTGAGGGATCGGAACCAGTGCGAGATGATCCGCACGATGTCGCGCCAGAAGAACACGACGACCGCGGCTTCCGTCCCGATCTGCGTGATCGCGGTGAATGCGGCGCCCGGGTCTTCTCCGGAGGGCAGGAAGCTGCCCACGATACGCAGATGCGCGCTGGAGGAGATGGGCAGGAACTCGGTGAGTCCCTGGACGATGCCGAGGAGGAGGGCTTCGAGCAGGTTCATACGGGGCCTTCTGTGCGGGCTGCGCCGGCGGGAGTCGGGCGCTCAGTACGAGCGCAGCAGATCGGCCAGCACCTGCTGACCGAAGACAAGCGAGTCTACGGGTACTCTCTCGTCGACGCCGTGGAACATGCCCGTGAAATCGAGATCGGCCGGCAGCCGCAACGGTGCGAAGCCGTAGCCGGTGATGCCGAGGTAAGCGAGCGCCTTGTTGTCGGTTCCGGCGCCGAGGAGGTACGGGATCACCGGTACGCCAGGGTCGTGCGCACCGAGGGTCGCGACCATGGCATCGACCAGTCCGCCTTCGAACGGCGTCTCCATCCCGATGTCCTGCACGACGATCTCGATGGCGATGTCGTCGCCGACGATGCGCTGCAACTCGGCGAGGACGTCGTCCTCGGTGCCCGGGATCACGCGCACGTCGATGAGGGCCTCGGCGCGCTCGGGGATCACGTTGTGCTTGTACCCCGCGCTCAGGACCGTCGGGTTCGTCGTGGTGCGGAACGTGGAGCGCAGGAAGGCCTCGGCAGGTCCGGCTGCGGAGGCGAGGGCATCGGGGTCGTCCGTCGAGCGGCCGGTGAGCTCGCTGAGTCCTTCGAGCAGGGCCCTCGTGGTGTCGGTGAGCTGGATGGGCCAGCGGGTGCGGCCGATCGCGGCGACGGCTTCGGCGAGCTTGGTCACCGCGTTGTCGTCGTGTAGGCGGCTGCCGTGACCGGCCCGTCCCTTGGCGACGAGACGGATCCAGATCATCGCCTTCTCGCCGACCTGAAGCAGGTATGCGCGCCGGTCGTCGACCGTGATCGAGTATCCGCCCACCTCGCTGATCGCCTCGGTCGCACCGGCGAACCACTCCGGTTTGTTCTGGACGACGAGCGCGGAGCCCTCGACGCCGCCGTTCTCTTCGTCGGCGAAGAACGTGATGATCAGGTCGCGCTGGGGCTGCTCCCCCGAGCGGATGATGTCGGCGATGGCCGTGAGGATCATCGCGTTCATGTTCTTCATGTCGACGGCTCCGCGGCCCCACAACATCCCGTCCTGAACGATGCCGGCGAACGGGTCGACGCTCCAGTCCTCTGCGACCGCAGGGACGACGTCGAGATGGCCGTGCACCACCAGTGCCGGCTTGCTGCTGTCGCGCCCCGCCACGCGGGCCATCACATTCGTGCGGCGCGGGATGGGCTCGTAGTACTCGACCTCGAGGCCGAGCTCTTCGAGATACCGGCCGACGTACTCCGCCGCCTCGCGTTCACCCTTGGCGTTGCCGCCGCCGTAGTTGGAGGTGTCGATGCGGATCAGCTCGCCGGCGATGCGGACGACCTCGGGGAGCGGCTGAGCAGTCATGGCTCCAGGCTATCGAACCCGGGTGGCGCGCCCGGGAGTCAGGGTCGGTTTCAGAGAGCCCCCGCGCTCGTGCTAATGTAAATCTTCGTTCGGCAACGAACATCCAACACCTGCGCGGGTGGCGGAATGGTAGACGCGCTAGCTTGAGGTGCTAGTGCCCGATAGGGCGTGGGGGTTCAAGTCCCCCTCCGCGCACAAGACGAAGAAGAGCCCCGATCCGGACGGATCGGGGCTCTTCTTCTTTGTGATGGCCGTGCAGCGGAACGACTGCGCTCCCGCCTATCAATGCAGCCAGGTCCGCGATCGCACGCCGCCGCTGAGCAGTCGTTTGGCGGTGTACATCTCCTCGTCCGCCGCGGAGATCAACTCGTCTGCGCTGGGCCGAGGATCGTCGGCGCCCGTCCACGAGATCACGCCCACGCTGGCGGACAGCGGCATCCCCTCCGCAGCCCCCGCCAAGGGCGCGGACACGGCGTCTCGCACACGACCGGCGAGCCCGCTGGCATCGTCGCGGTCCACATGATCCACCACGATCACGAACTCGTCTCCGCCCAGGCGCCCGATCGCGTCACCCGAGCGGCAGACGCGCACCAGACGCTCCGCGACGGTGCGGAGCACCTCGTCGCCGGCGCTGTGGCCACGCAGGTCGTTGATCGCCTTGAAGCCGTCGAGATCGAGGAAGATCACGGCAGAGCTCCGCTCCGAGAGATTCGCGGTGGTCAGCAGCTCGGTCAGGCGGGCGGACAACCCCGCTCGGTTGAAGAGACCCGTGAGGCCGTCGTGAGACGCGTCGTGGCGAAGCCGGTCCTGCAGGCGCAGATGTTCCACGACGCGTTCGGCTTGGCGCGCGAGGGCGACCAGCGTTCCCGCCTCATCCGGACCGAGTGTGCGCGGCCGGCGGAACCAGCAGCAGATCTCGCCGATCACCCGTCCGTCCTGCCGCACGACGGGCGTCAGGATCAGGGATTCCACCCCGGCTCGGTTCAAGGCGTGAGCTGAACCCGGCAAGGTTCGCACGATGTCGTCGGGATCGTGGCAGATCACCTGATCGGAGCCAGCCCTCAAGCCCTCGTCCTGGTCGACGCCGAAGGGAGGGTCACCCCACGTCGAGACGCCCCCACCGTGGTCTGCAAGTCGCACCACGGTCCATGCCGATTGCGTCGCCTGTCCTGCAGCATCGATGAGAACGCGGCCGAGATCCTCGAGGCCGCGGGCCACGGCGAGCCGCCCTGTCGCATCCTGCAGCAGGGCGAGTTCACGGTGCGCGGCGTCAGCCGTGCGACGAGTCTCCACAAGCTCACGTTCGAACGCAGACCGCCCGATCGCGTCCATGGCGACGATCACTATGCGCGCACTGCCGGCGTCATCGACCCGTCGATCGGCATTCACGAGGAGCGGATGCCGACTCCCATCCGGGCGCCGTATCTCGAGGACGAGTTCACGCACGCGGCCCTTCTCCACCAAGCGGGGCACCACCTGGGTCTCGTAGAGCATGCGTGCCGCCGGCGGCATCCACTCGGTGAGATTCCGGCCGACCAGCGAGTCCTCCCCCGCGCCCAGACAGTCGAGCGTCTTGCGATTGTGGACGAGCACGACGCCCGTCATGTCGACGGCGAGGATCGCGGCCGGGGCTGCGTCGACGAGATCCGCGGCCGACTCGCCACCGGTCACAGGGCGTTCCTGATGACCTCGGTGACCAGAGCAGGCTCTGTGAGCAGAACGAAATGCCCCGCGCTGTCGAGCTGCACGAGGTCGTTCGAAGGGATGCGGGTGCGCAGGTACTCCCCGATGTGGGGCGGGCAGATGATGTCGCCCCGAGACTGGACGATCGTGCAGTGCACAGGGATCTCGTCCAGCCGACGCCGCACATCGCTGAAGAAGACGACGCGGGCGAAATGCACGGCCACGCGCTGAGCCGTCGTCGCGAAGAGCGTACGCACCCTGTCGACGACTTCAGGACGATCGTCACGGGCGGTGACCGCCGGAGCGAGCGACGAAGCCCAGCTCGGCTGGTTCGTCTCGATCGCGGCGAGCAGGCCGAGCACGTCATCTCGGCTGAAGCCGCCGACGTAGGCCTCATCGTCCACGTACCTCGGCGACGGGCAGACCATCACGATCTCGCGGAACAGCTCAGGACGACGGATGGACGCCAGGGCCCCGATCATCCCGCTGATCGAGTGGGCGACGAGCACCGCGCTCTCGGCCGCGATGGCATCGAGGACCTCGATCAGATCGTCGGCGTAGCCCTCGAGCGCGTCGTAGCGGCGCTCGTCATAGGAGCCGAGGTCAGAGGCGCCCGACCCCACGTAGTCGAACAGCACGACACGATGGTCCGCTGCGAACGTCTCGGCGATCGGCCGCCAGATGGACTGATCGGTGCCGTATCCGTGAGCGAAGACGATGACATCCGCGTCGACCGGCCCCAGGATCGTCACGGCGTTGCGCCGCATGATCTCCTCGGCCGATAGCTCTCCTGGTCGATCCGCGAGTACGTCCGTCACGGCATCCGCCCTCTCATCTGCTGTCACGCTGAGACTACGGCACAGACATGCCCGGGAGAGTCGTTCGCCACGATGGGCGCCGCTAGGCCGCGCCGACGCCGAACACCAGCCCGAGCACGTACGTGATCGCCGCCGCCCCGAACCCGATCGCCAGCTGGCGCAGAGCCCGGCGCAGCGGCGGGCCACCGGAGAGGATCCCGACCATCGCCCCTGTCGAAAGCAGGGCTACGCCGACGAGGATCAGGGCCACGATGACCGCCGTGGTCCCCTGCAGCCCGAAGAGCCAGGGCAACACCGGCACGATCGCTCCCGAGGCGAACAGCAGGAAGCTCGAGATCGCCGCGGTCCAGTCGCTGCCCACGATCTCGTGGTCGTCGGCTCCGTGGGTGCGCACGGGACCCGTCGTCGCGTACTGCGCCCCTGCTCGCGCGGCCGTCACGATCTTGCGGGCTCGGCTGAGCGACTCCGCCTCGTCCATGCCGCGGGCCCGGTAGACGAGGGCCAGCTCGTTCTCGTCGATGTCCAGATCCGCCGCGGACGCGGCGGCATCGTCGTTCGCCTCGGTGGACGCCAGGAGCTCACGCTGCGACCGCACGGAGACGAACTCCCCTGCTCCCATCGACAGCGCGCCGGCGAGGAGGCCCGCGATACCGCTGAACAGCACGAAGCCGCTGCTGACGCCGGTCGCGCCGATGCCGAGCACGAGCGCGAGATTGCTGACGAGGCCGTCGTTCGCTCCGAAGACGGCCGCCCGGAACGAACCCGACAGACGCCGCCGTCCGCGTGCGGCGAGCCCTCGCACGACCTCGTAGTGCACCTTCTCGTCCGCCCGCATGGCCGGCGAGGCCCAGGCCTCGGTGTCGTACGGAGAACGAGCCTCAGCGCTCTGCGCGAGCGCGAGCACGAAGATCGACCCGAACTTCCCGGCCATCCACCCGAGCATGCGCGAGCGAAGGCCGGCCCGAGGCAGACGGGCGGGCTCCGCGCCGAGAAGATCGAGCCAGTGCTGCTCGTGACGGCGCTCGGCCTCGGCGAGGTTGAGAAGGATCTCGCGTTCCTCGCCTTCCCGACGGGCGGCGAGGCGCTGGTAGACGGTGCCCTCGGCGCGCTCCTCGACGAGATAGCGCGCCCAGCGGCGACGATCGGCGGCGGTGGGCTCTGCGGCAGCGGGCGCTGTCATGCTCTCCTCCAGGATTCGGGCAACCGTTCAACGCTATCCGGGCGGATGCCGGGTCGCCGAGTCCGGACGAGGATTGCCAGGTTTTCGGGAATCCGAACCCGTCGGCGCGATCGAGCGCCCGGCCGTCAGGGAGCAGGACTTGTGGTCAGGAGCGCACGCGCTTGCGGAGCACCTCGATGCGCGACTGCAGCTGCGTCACGGTGGCCTGTGCGACGGCCGGGCCGCCGCAGATCCGACGCAACTCGGCGTGCACCGAGCCGTGCGGCTCCCCCGTCTGCCTCGCGTAGAGTCCGACGAGACTGTTCAGCAGCTGCCGCTGCTCTTTCAGGGTGCGGTGCAGCGGCGTCGGCAGCGTGGTCGTCTCGGTCGGATCGGCCGTCGACTCCCTGACTTCCCGCAGGCGCGACTGGCGAGCGGCGCGCTGCATCAGCAGCTCGTGCACGTGCTCGGGTTCGAGGAGACCCGGGAATCCGATGAACTCCTCCTCTTCCGGCGTGCCGGGTTCGGCGAGCTGCCCGAAGTCCTTGCCGTCGAAGACGACGCGGTCGAAGTGGGCGATCGACGAGATCGCCTGGTAGCTGAACTCCTGAGTCAGGGCGTCCGAGGCGTCGTCTTCGCGATTGGCGCTCTCGAGCAGCGAGTCGTCGAGCCCGTCTGCATCTTTGTCATTGCGGTCGAGGGCGTGATCGCGCTGCTTCTCCATCTCGTTCGCGAGGCCCATCAGCACCGGAACGTTGGGCAGGAACACGCTCGCGGCTTCTCCGCGCCGTCGCGCCCGCACGAACCGGCCGATGGCCTGGGCGAAGAACAGCGGAGTCGACGACGACGTCGCGTACACGCCGACGGCGAGTCGCGGCACGTCGACGCCCTCGGAGACCATGCGCACCGCGACCATCCAGCGGTCGTCGCTCGCGCTGAACTTCTCGATGCGCTGCGAAGCGGAGGCGTCGTCGGAGAGCACGATGGTGGGCTGGCGGCCGGTGATGCCGTGCAGGATCTTGGCGTAGGCGCGGGCGACCGTCTGATCGGTCGCGAGAACCAGTCCCCCGGCATCCGGGATGTGGTGGCGGATCTCCGTCAGCCGTCGATCCGCCGCCGACAGCACGGCCGGCATCCACGAGCCCTCGGGGTCGAGAGCCGTGCGCCATGCCTGGGAGTTGACGTCCTTCGTGTTGTCCTGCCCCAGATGCGCCTCGAGTTCGTCGCCCGCGCTGGTGCGCCAGCGCATCTTGCCCGCGTACATGTGGAACAGCACGGGTCGCACCACGCCGTCGGCGAGAGCGCGACCGTAGCCGTAGCTGTAGTCGGTGCTCGACACACGTGCGCCCGACTCGTCGGGCAGGTACTCAACGAACGGGATGGGCGCGGTGTCACTGCGGAAAGGCGTGCCGCTCAGCAGCAGGCGTCGCTTCGCGGGTCCGTAGGCATCGCGGATCGCGTCACCCCAGCTCAGCGCATCGCCGCCGTGGTGCACCTCGTCGAGGATCACCAGGGTCTTGGCGTCTTCGGTCAGGTGCCGGTGGACGGACGACTTCGCCGCCACCTGCGCGTAGGTCACGACGACGCCGTGGTACTGCCGTGCGGGAGCCCAGTGGCTGTTCTTGAAGTAGGGGTCGAGCCTGATGTGCACGCGCGCAGCGGCATCCGCCCACTGCGTCTTCAGGTGCTCGGTCGGGGCGACCACGATGATCCGGTTCACCTCGCCGATGCGCATCAGCTCGACGGCGAGGGTGAGGGCGAACGTGGTCTTGCCTGCTCCGGGGGTGGCAGCGACGAGGAAGTCACGCTGATCCGCCTGGAAGTACTGGTCGAGCGCCTCCTGCTGCCAGGCCCGCAGCTTGTTCGCGGTGCCCCATGGGGCGCGCTGAGGGAAGGACGGAGAAAGCATCCCTTCAACGATAAGCGGTGCTGCAGACAGAGAGCACACGCTGCCGTCGTACGCCTGCGCCGGGTAGGCTCGTTCCCTGCGCCGCCGCGATCCCTGAATGGCGCATGTTCGCGAAGGAGAGCTGGATGACCGACCAGGATTCGACCCGGACGCCGTTCGTGGCCAACGAGACCTCCCATCCGTGGCGGCGCTTCGTCGCGATCGGAGACTCGTTCACCGAAGGCATCGGCGATCCCGATCCCTCGGCACCCGGCAGCCACCTCGGCTGGGCCGACCGCGTCGCGGAAGTGCTCTCGCAGCAGGTCGACGACTTCGCCTATGCGAATCTCGCGGTGCGCGGCAAGCTCATCGCTCAGATCGTCAGAGACCAGATCGAGCCGGCCGTCGCGCTGCGACCGGATCTCATCTCGATCTGCGCCGGCGGCAACGACGTCATCCGCCCTGGTACCGACCCCGATGCGATCGCCGTCCAGCTCGAGGACGCGATGGCACGTCTCGCGTCGACCGGTGCCGCCATCGTGGTGTTCACGGGGATCGATACGGGCTTCACACCCGTCTTCCGGCCGTTCCGCGGCAAGGTCGCGATCTACAACGAGAACGTGCGGGCGATCGCGGATCGGCACGACTGCATCGTCGCGGATCAGTGGGCGCTCAAGGTCGTGCAGGATCCGCGGTTCTTCGACGACGATCGCCTGCACTACAACGCGCTCGGCCACCACGAAGTCGCGCGCATGGTGCTGCGCGCCCTGAACGTCCCGAACGATCTCGAAGCGATGCAGCCGGAGCCCATTCCCGTGCGCACCTGGCGCGAGGCCCGTGCGGAAGACCTGGGCTGGGCCCGCGAGCACCTCGTCCCGTGGGTGCTGCGCCGCCTGCGGCACCAGTCCTCCGGCGATCACGTCGCCGCCAAGCGCCCCGACGCTGCTCCGTTCATCCGGTTCGAGACTGATCAGAGCTGACGACGCAAGCCCGTCAGCGGGACAACGCCCACAGGGCGACCGCGGCCGCGGAGGCGACGTTGAGGGAGTCCACTCCCCCGGTCATCGGGATCGTCACGACGCTGTCTGCGGAGGCGAGGGGTGCCCGAAAGACCGTCGCCCTCCGAACCCATCATCAGCGCCACCCGGGCGGGGCGGTCGCGCGCGTAGACGTCGAGGAGCACGGCGTCGTCAGCCAGTGCGAGCGCGGCGAGCTCGACCCCGGCACGGCGCATGTCTTCTAGGCCTCCCCTCTGTCATGCAATAGCCGAGCGCCGTGGCGGCCCTGATGATGCGCTCTCGGGTCTCGGAGCGCACTCGATCGGAGAACTCACCGCCAGCGACTCTGTTGAGATGCCACTCCCGCCCGTGCCGCGACGTCGTACATCGTGACACGTCGTGGGCGTGCGCATCCCTGACCTCTGCAGTTGATCGAAGTACTTCGATTCCTGAGACTAGTCCCCTGCCACTGGATCTCCCGGAGCCGCAACAGGTTCCCCCCATAGGTCTCAAAGCGACAAGTCACCGCTTCTCGGATCGGACTTGAAGGAGCCAGCGCAAACCTCCAATAGTCCTCCGCCTAGCTCATAGGAATTAACAAGTGCAATGACAGCATCCACGCGACCGCAAACCTCGACACTTCGCATAGGCGGCCTGCTCTGGACTATCGGCCCTGCCTGGTATGTCCTCTGCGAAGCCATCGCCGCGTCAGCCTTCCACGGCTACAACTACGCAACCTTCTACATCAGCGATCTCGGCGTGCCGGAGTTCGGCGAGCTCGAGGGGCGGACTCTCGCGTCCCGTCTGCCGCAGGTCATGGACGCCGGCTTCATCGGCGCTGGCGTCCTGTTCCTGCTCGGCCTGGTCGTGCTGCTGGCGAGCCTGCGTTCGGGAGTGCCCAAGGCACTGCTCGCGGGGTTCGGAATCCTGCACGCTGTCGGCATCGTCTTCGTCGGGCTCGTTCCCGGCTCGCCCCAGAACGTCGACAGCGGATTGATCATCATCCATGTCCTGGGGGCCGTCGCCGCGATCGCAGGCGGCAATCTAGCGGCGATCTCCTCGACCTGCGCGCTCCGGCAAAGCGGCCTGTCGCGCTCCGTACGAAGCCTCGGCATGGTGCTCGGCATCGCGGGGTTACTCAGCGCAGTGCTCCTGACCCTGCACTGGGTGCTTCCCGACGGGGTGTGGGAACGCGGGGCGGTCTACTCATTCATGCTGTGGCAGCTGCTCATCGGCATCACACTGCGTACGGGCGCGGGTACGGCACGGCACGGTCGCCCACTCCGTCAAACCCCGAGCATGAGCGCGAAGCAGTGACCAAACCCAGGCTGCAGCACAGTACTAGAGTCGCCCGCGTGAACGCGACAGCGCACTCCAACGGCGTCGCGACGCTCCACCGCCCCGTCGGCATCTTCGATGCGGGGATCGGCAGTTACGACATCGTGCGCCGCATCCGTGCCGCTTATCCTCGGCAGGACGTGCTGTACCTCGCCGACCGCGCGAGCTTCCCCTACGGAGCCAAGAGCGAAGACGCCCTCCTGGCCAGCGTCGGGCGAGCTGCTCAGACGCTCGAATCTCTTGGTGCGAGCTCGATCATCCTCGCCTCCAACGCGCCCAGCGTGACGGTCCTCGAACCGCTGCGCGCGCGGGTGCAGGTGCCGATCCTCGGAGTGCTCCCACCGGTGCGCGCAGCATTGACCGCGATTCCAGACGATCGCACACTCGCAGTGGCCGGCGCGAGCGTGCTAGTGCACAGCGACGCGCTCCGGCACCTCATCTCCGACGCCGCCGGTGCCGACGCGGACCGCGTGCACGCCGTGGCCGCCGACGAACTCATCGCCCTCGTCGAATCAGGCGCATTCCTGGACCAGGCGAAGGTCGAACATCCCATTGCCCAATTCATCGCGGCGCTCCGCCAACAGCACCCGCAACTGGGTGGCCTGTCCCTGTCGAGCACACACATGCCGTGGCTTGCCACCGCGATCGCCGAGGAGGCTCCCGACATTATGCTTTTCGACCCAGCCGACGATGTCGTTGCCGAGTTCGCACGGCTAGCCACGCACGGCTCCGGAAGCCTCGAATGCCTCGCCACAGAATCGCACCGGCATCCGATCCAGGATTTCCAAACGATGTTGGAGAAGATGCGCCTCGACATCACGCCGACACTCATCGAGCTCTGATTACGCCCGTTGAGAGGCACATCGGCGTGGCGCGACCTCGAGCGCGCAACCCACGGAAAGAACCTGGTTGGACGCATGGAGATCGGCGATAGAGGCGCTCGTGCCGAGCGTCTCCGGCGCATCAGTCATCACGGCGCTGCCAGCCAGGCCGCCGGGGCTGCCCGGAGGCGCGGATACTCAATCCCCAGCGCAGGGTTCCGGGCGATCGCCACCGGTGACCTCGACAAAGCAGTGAACATCTCGCCCTTGGCGTCGATCGGCCAGGTGACTGCCGTGGGGTGAGTGCGATCCGTTCGATCCGAACTGACACCACCACGGATGTTCTACCTCGTTGCGTAGAACGTCACCGCCGTCGCTGCGGCGACGTTCAGCGAGTCGACGCCACCCGTCATGGGAATGGTCACGCGGCGATCGAGCAGGCGATCGGTTGCTGGCGTGATGCCGTCGCCTTCGGTGCCGAATACCAGCGCGAGCTTCTCGTGATCTTCAGCGACCAGCTCGTCGAGGGTGATCGCTCCCTCCCCCAGCGTCATGCCGGCGACAACGTAGCCAGCGTCCTTGAGTTCGTCGATGCCTGCTGGCCACTCCGGAATCCGGGTCCACGGCACCTGGAACACCGTGCCCATCGAGACGCGCACGGAGCGCCGATACAGAGGATCCGAGCAGGTCGGCGTTACGAGAACTGCGTCGACGCCGAGCGCGGCAGCGTTTCTCATCGCACTCCCGACATTGGCGTGGTCAGCCAATCCCTCTAGGATGGCGATGCGCGAGCGGGACCTCTGCGAAGAGTCTGGAACGCGTGTTTTGGGGTCACACACGTTCGTGTGGTCGCCGATTCCCTCCAGGAGCAGCACCAGCGAGGCATCGGCGACGATGTCGGCGACCGACGGAAGCGTCGGTCGGTGCATCGATGCGATCGCTCCGCGGTGCACCGCGAACCCGGTGACGCTCTCCGCCACCTCATCCGGAACGACATAGACGGGGACATCGTGCTCGACGAGCAGAGAGCGGATGCCGTCGACCCAGCGTCGCTGCACCATGACCGAGCGCGGACGGTGCCGCGCGGCGACGGCACGCTCGATGACCTTGGCCGATTCTGCGATGTAGAGCCCACCTGCCGGTTCGGAGACAGCCCGCAGCGCGGTGTCGGTGAGGCCGCGGTAGTCGTCCAGCCGCGCGTCGTCTGCGGAGGCGATCTCGATGAGTTCCATAGACCTCCACTGTGACATGCGCGGCGAGCCGGTGACGGCCGCGCCCCGTAGACTCGCTGAGGGAGGTTCCGTGACCGCGATGACGGATGACGAGCTCGACGCTCGCATCGAGAAGGCCGCAGATCTTCTCCGTGGACGCAAGGTCGCCCTGCTCACGGGCGCCGGCATCTCGACCGACTCCGGGATCCCCGCCTATCGCGGCGAAGGGGCCCGCACCAGGTCCGACCCGATGACGATCCAGAAGTACCTCGGCGACGAGTCCGCTCGGCGGCGCTACTGGGTGGGCGGTCACCTCGGCTGGCGGGCCTTCGCGCAGGCCGAGCCGAACGCGGGGCACATCGCCCTCGCAGAGATGGAAGCGGGAGGCGTCGTCAGCGGCGTCATCACGCAGAACGTCGACGGTCTGCACCTGCGCGCCGGCAGCTCGCACGTGATCGAGGTGCACGGCACCATGCGCCGCGTGCTCTGCCTGCACTGCGGTCAGGTCTTCGACCGCCGCGACATCGCTGGGCAGATCGAAGAGCGCAACCCCTGGATCGCCGTTCCCGAGAACGTCGTGCTCGCACCGGACGGCGATGTCCTGCCCGAGAGCACAGACGGGTTCATCGTGCCGGTGTGCACGGTGTGCGAGGGGATGCTCAAGCCCGACGTCGTGTTCTTCGGCGAGTACGTGCCGCAGGACAGGTTCAAGGCCGCCGAGTCGCTGCTGCGCGCGAGTTCGGCGCTGATCGTCGCCGGCTCCTCCCTCGTCGTGAACTCGGGAGTCCGGCTCGTCGAACGCGCGCGTCGTCGCGGCATCCCCCTCATCATCGTCAATCACGAGCCCACTCGCGCCGACACCTGGGCGGACGTCACGCTCGCGTCCGGCACGAGCATCGTGCTCCCCGCCATCCAGGAGCTTCTGCAGTGACCCTCATCACCCTCGTCCGACACGGCCAGACCGACTGGAACCTGGCTCGCCGCATTCAGGGAACGACCGACATCCCGCTGAACGAGACCGGCCGGGCCGACGCACATCGGGCAGCCGACCAGCTGAGCGGATCCGTCCACCACACCATTTACGCGAGCCCGCTGCTGCGCGCCCGAGAGACCGCGGAGATCATCGCGGCAGAGCTGGGGCTCGGCGCTCCGGCGCTCGTGCCGGAGATCCGGGAGCGGGAGTTCGGCGAGGGCGAAGGGATGCTCGTTCCCGAGTACCTCGAGAAGTACGGCGACTGGCACGCCCCGGTTCCCGGCGCCGAGTCGCTAGAGGAGGTCGGCGAGCGCTCACTCGCGGCCCTGCACCGCATCGCCCGTGAGGCGCGCCGACGTTCAGCCCCCGTGGCCGAGTCGGTGATCGTCGTCGCTCACGGCGGTGTCATCCGCTCCCTCATCGATCACGTCTCCGGCGGCACGCTCCCGAAGATCGGCGACATGCTGGCCAACGGCTCGGTGCACCGCTTCGAGGTATCGCCCGCGTCGGTGCGCCTGCTCGAGCAGGCGCGCGTCTTCTGACGATGGGTCACGAAGGGGCGGTGTCCGCATGGCTGCGAGCCATGGCCATACGCTTCGACGAGGTCGACCCCGACGACGTTCCCGACGCGCAGCTCGAACCCTTGCTCGCCTTCATCGGCGACTCTCGCGTCGTCGCGCTCGGCGAATCGATGCACCGCAGCCACGAATTCCTCGCCTGGCGGGCACGGCTGCTGCGATTCCTCGTTGAGCGCGCGGGCTTCAGCGCCCTCGTCCTGGAGAGCGGCTTCGTCGAGGGCTTGTCGGTCGATGGTTGGGTGCGCACCGGGGAAGGCAGTCTCCGCGAAGTGCTGAACGAGGGCGTCACCTACCATTTCGGGAAGTGCCAGGAGGCCCTCGACCTCGTGGTGTGGATGCGCGAGCGTGCCTTGGCGGGCGAACCCGTGCGCTTCTACGGCATGGACGTCCCCGACTCCGCCGCGTCGGCGCTTCCCGCTGTGCAGGAGGTCGTCCGATTCCTCGATCGGGCCGATCCGCCCTACGCGGATCACCTGCGCGCGACTCTTCTCCCGGCGTTCGACCACCTGCCCGCCGATCGATCAGGGCTCGCCCGCGCGGCGACGGCGATCCAGTCCTACCTCGCACTCCCGGGTGACCGGCGCCACGCGATCACCGCGGCGATCAACGGCATGACAGAGCGCCTGCGCGCACGCGCGACCGACTACGCCGCCGCCGGAGCCGATCCCGAACATGTCGCGATCGCCATCCGCGCGTCGGAACTGGCCCGAAGCACAGATGCGTTCCTCGCGGCCATGTCCGAGGGCCCCACGCGCACCTGGTCACCGGCGAACATCCGGGACGTGGCGATGGCCGACACGGTGGAGTGGATCCTGCACCGAGAGGAGCGCGTTCTGCTGTTCGCCGCCAACGGGCACGTGCGCAGGACTCCGTATCTCGCTCCCCCGTTCGTCAGCGACCCGCTCGCCACGGTGGGCACGCATCTGGCGGCACGGCTCGGCGATGATCTGCGGGTGATCGGTACGACGTTCGGCGGGGGCGAAGCATGGCTTCACCGTCCGAGCCCCACCGACCCGCCGGGGCACTCCACGCCCTTCGTCGAACAGCTGGCTGCGCCGCGAGGGGATACGCTGGACGGGGTCCTCGCGGCTGGCGGGTCAGGGACGTTCTTCGTCGACCTGACCGGAGCCCCTGAACCGATCATCGCGGCCGCGGGCACCCACAACGGTCCCGAAGTCGAACTCGCCGATATCGGCGCTGCGTTCGACGGCATCCTGCACGTCGAGAGCCTGTCGCCATGGCACACGTGGATCGACGAACGAGGGCACTGGAGCTGATCAGCCGTGGCGGGCGATGATCGATCGAGCGTGACGGAGCACTGGCTCGTCGATCATCCGGCCCCGGAAGCGGAACACGCCGCGCTCGGCGTCAGCGGCGTCGATCACCGCGCGCGCCCATTCCACCTCACCGGCGTCGGGACGGTAGGCGTTCCTGATCACCGCCACCTGCGAGGGGTGGATGCACGCGGTCGCACGGAACCCTGACGATGCGGCGTCCGTCGCTTCGCGCTCGAGCCCCGCCAGATCGTCGATCGCGATGTGCACGGCATCGATCGCCGTCTTGCCGTGCGCGCCCGCCTCGAGCAGCACCCGCGAACGCGCATACCGCGCGATGTCGCGATAGCCGCCCTCCGCCGTACGGCTCGATGTCCCGCCGAGCGATGCCACGAGGTCTTCTGCCCCCCACATCATGGCGGTCACCCGGGGGTGTGCGGCGATCCGATCGGCAGCGCTGACACCGCGCGCGGTCTCGCACAGCGCGATGAGCGAGAAGCTGTCGTCGAAGACGTCGAGAGCGTCGGGGTTCTCGGCCTTCGCGACCATCACCGTTCGGAAGCCGGTCCGAGCGAGGGCCGCCAGGTCGGCCGCGAAGGCGTCTGTCTCCGGCGCGTTCACCCGGACGATGACACGGGCGGGATCGATGTCGGCATCGACGAGGTTGATCCGCGCGGCCGCCTTCGCCGCCGGCAGCACCGCGTCCTCGAGATCGAGGATCACGGCATCCGCCTTCTCGAGGGCTCCGTGGAAGCGATCAGGGCGGTCGGCGGGGCAGAACAGCAGCGCGGGACCGAGGTCGAAGCTCATTGGTTCTCCTGTTCAGGCAGGCGGTGTACCAGCACCGTGCGGATCGCGGTCGCGACGACGACGTCGTCTTGGTTGCGGCCGGTGTGGGCGATCGTGACGATCCCCTGCGTCGGACGCGAGGATGAGAGCCTCTTCGCCGTGATCGTGCTCTCGGTGTACAGGGTGTCGCCCGCGAAGAGCGGATGCGGAAACGCGATGTCCCCGAAGCCGAGCTGGGCCACGAGGGTGCCCTGCGTGAGCTGCGCCACGGAGCTTCCCACCATGGTCGACAGCGTCCACATCGAGTTCATCAGTCGCTGGCCGAACTCCTGCGAACGCGCGAAAGCCGCATCGAGGTGCAGCGCCTGCGTGTTCATCGTGAGAGTGGTGAACAGCACATTGTCGGCCTCGGTCGCTGTGCGGCCGGGCCGGTGCAGATACCGGGCGTCGACTTCGAATTCTTCGAAGTAGAGACCCCGCTGGACGATCTCCCGCGCACTCATCTCGGCTCCCTCCTGTGGCTCTGCCCCGCGCATCCTGCCACGCTACCCGGCGAGGCCGAGCGACCGCGCGATCACGAGCAGCTGCACCTCGGTCGTGCCTTCGCCGATCTCGAGGATCTTCGAGTCGCGGTAGTGGCGCGCCACCGGGAACTCGTTCATGAAGCCGTTGCCGCCGAAGATCTGCGTGGCATCGCGTGCGTTGTCCATCGCCGCCTCCCCTGCGACCAGCTTCGCGATCGCCGCCTGCTCGGCGAACGCTCGACCCGAGTCGCGAAGACGCGCCGCGTGATGCCAGGCGAGTCGGGCCGTGTGCACGCGTGCCCGCATCCGCGCCAGTGTGAACTGGGCGTTCTGCCGAGTGCTGAGCGCGCTGCCGAAGACGGTCCGGCTCTTGGCGTAGTCGACCGCTGCCTCCAGGCATCCCTCTGCGGCTCCGGTCGCCAGCGCGGCGATCGCGATGCGCCCCTCGTCGAGGATGCTGAGGAAGCTCCGGAAACCGGTGCCCCTCTCGCCCAGCAGGTTGCCGGCGGGCACCCGGGCGCCCGCGAATGTGAGGGGGTGGGTGTCGGAGGCGTTCCAGCCGACCTTGTCGTACGGCGCCTCCACCGTGAATCCGGGTGTGCCGTTCGGGACGATGATCGTGGAGATCTCCTTGCGGCCACCTTCGACGCCCGTCACCGCCGTGACCGTGACGAACCGGGTGATGGGCGTGCCCGAGTTCGTGATGAACTGCTTCGAACCGTCGATAACCCACTCCTCGCCCTCCAGCCGAGCAGTCGTGCGCGTGGCGCCGGCGTCGCTGCCCGCTTCGGGTTCGGTGAGCCCGAAGCCCGCCAGCGCACGCCCCGCGAGAAGATCCGGAAGGAACTCGCTCTTCTGTGCCTCCGTGCCGAACCGGTAGATGGGCATGGCGCCGAGGCTGACCCCGGCTTCGAGCGTGATCGCGAGAGACTGGTCGACGCGGCCGATCGCTTCGATCGCGATGCCGAGCGCCATGTAGTCGCCGCCCTGGCCGCCGTACTCCTCGGGGAACGGGAGCCCGAACAGGCCCAGCTGACCCATCTGCGCGACGACGTCCATCGGCAGAGTGTGCGTGCGATCGGCCTCATAGGACTGCGGTGCGATGACGGTCTCGGCGAAGTCGCGCACCATCGCTGCGAGCTCGAGTTCCTCTTCGCTCAGGTCGTCCATCATCGGTCCTCCTCCGTCGTCCCCGGTTCGGGGATCTCCGTCACGCGGGCGACCGGCTGGGCGCGCCGCACCTGGTCGCCTGCGGCGACCAGAAGGTCGACGACGCCGTCGTGCGGCGCCACCACCAGATGCTCCATCTTCATGGCCTCGATCGACACGAGCGGATCGCCCGCATGGACGGCCGCGCCGTGGTCGACGTGCACGGCGACCACGCTTCCCGGCATGGGTGCGCGAGCCTCCGGATCGGTTGCCGCAGCTGCCGTATCGCGTGCAGCCAGACGGCGCAGCATCCGCTGACGTCGGTCGAGAGGCCGCAGCCGGGCGGATCGACCGTCCGACGCGACCCACACGGCGCCCGCGTCATCCGAGACGGCCACAGCGGGCGAAGACGGCGCAACGGCAGCCTCCGCCAGGATGAGCTCGTCGTCGTCGGTGAGGTAGGCCGCTGGTCCGACAGCGCTGTCGTCGCGCTTCGACGCCCACACGGCTCCGGCTCGCAGGTGCACGGCGTCCAGCCCACCACGGTTCGACTCCCACCGCTCCTGGAGCAGCAGGTGGTGTCGTACGGCGTCGAGCATGGAAGACGTCGGAGGCTCCGTCGCCATCGGGAGCAGCGACTCGATCAGTCCCGTGTCGAGATCACCGGCCGCGACCCGCTCGTTCCGGCACAGCGTGCGCAGAAACGAGATGTTCGTCTCGACACCGAGCACTACGGTACGGCCGAGCGCCTCGTCGAGCCGGCGCAGGGCGGTCACTCGGTCGTCGGCGACGGCGATCACCTTGGCGATCATCGGATCGTAGAAGCCGGTGATCTCGCTGCCCGTCTCGATGGCGGAATCGACGCGTACGCCGGGCGGAATCTCGAACGCCAGGATCCTGCCCGTGGACGGGACGAAGCCCCGCTCCGGAGCCTCGGCGTAGATGCGCGCCTCGACGGCGTGCCCTGCGACACGCGGCTCGATATCGAGAGGGAATCCCGAGGCTACGCGCAGCTGCAGCTCCACGAGATCAAGCCCGGTGACCTCCTCCGTCACAGGGTGCTCCACCTGAAGACGCGTGTTCATCTCGATGAAGAAGACTTCGTCGGGAGCATCCGCGTCGACGAGGAACTCGACCGTTCCGGCGCCGACGTAGGACACGCTCTCGGCAGCCCGCACCGCGGCGTTCAACAGCCTTTCCCGCGTGCTGTCCGGGATCCCTGCGGAGGGGGCCTCCTCGATCACCTTCTGGTGGCGGCGCTGCAGCGTGCACTCGCGCTCGCCGAGAGCGAGCACAGTGCCGTGCTCATCGCCGAAAACCTGCACCTCGATGTGACGAGGCCGTTCGATCAAGCGCTCCAGGATCAGAGAGTCGTCGCCGAAGGCTGACGCCGCGATCCGTCGAGCGGTCGCGAGCGCCGCTGCGAGGTCTGGCGCCACGGACACGACCTCCATGCCCTTGCCGCCCCCGCCGGCGCTGGGCTTGACGAGCAGGGGGAACCCCACGCTCTCTGCCTCTTCGGCGATCTCGATGTCGGAGAGGCCTTTCGCATCGAATCCGGGGACGACGGGGACTCCGTGTATGGCCACGTGCTCGCGCGCCTTCGCCTTGTCGCCCATGATCTGCAGGGCGTCGATGGACGGGCCGATGAAGACGATGCCGCTCTCGGCGCAGGCCTCGGCCAGCCCCACGCTTTCGGAGAGGAAGCCGTATCCGGGATGGATCGCCTGTGCTCCGGTCGCGCGCGCCGCTGCGATCACGGCATTGATGTCGAGGTAGGACTCTGCTGCCGGTGCGGGGCCGATGCGCACGGCGGCGTCGGCCTCCTCGACGTGCGGGGATGCGGCATCCGCATCGCTGTACACGGCGACGCTGCGGATGCCCAGCTCACGCAGAGTGCGGATCACGCGGCGGGCGATCTCGCCGCGGTTCGCGACGAGGACGGTGTGGAACAGCGTCGGTTCCGGGGTCGAAGATCTCATGAAGCTGCATCCGTCGGTTCCGGGGCCATGGTCGGGGTGACGGAAGCACCCAAGGCAGAAGGCATCGTGAAGCTCATGAAGTCACATCCGGAAGAGGCCGAAGCGGGGTTCGGGCAAGGGCGTGCGGGAGACGACATCGAGTGCGAGCCCCAGCAGATCGCGGGTGTCGGCGGGGTCGATGATCCCGTCGTCCCACAATCGGGCGGTGGCGTAGTAGGGCTCGCCCTGCTGCTCGTACTGCTCGCGGATCGGCGCCTCGAACTCCGACCGCGCCTCGACGCTCCAGCCCTCACCACGGGCGGTGAGCTGATCCTCCTTGACGGTCGCCAGCACGGAGGCCGCCTGCGCGCCTCCCATGACCGAGATGCGGCTCGCCGGCCACGTCCAGAGGAACCGCGGCGAGTACGCACGACCGCACATCGAGTAGTTCCCTGCGCCGAACGATCCGCCGATGATCACAGTGAGCTTCGGCACTCTCGTGCTCGCGACCGCAGTCACCATCTTGGCGCCGTCCTTCGCGATGCCGCCGGCCTCCGCGACGGAACCGACCATGAATCCCGTGATGTTCTGAAGGAAGAGGAGGGGGATGCCGCGCTGATCGCAGAGCTCGATGAAGTGGGCGCCCTTGAGGGCCGACTCGCTGAACAGCACGCCGTTGTTGGCGACGATGCCGACGGGGTGTCCGTGCAGCCGCGCGAAGCCTGTGACGAGAGTCGTGCCGTACTCGGCCTTGAACTCGCGAAAGGACTCCCCGTCGATGAGGCGGGTGATGACCTCATGCACGTCGTAGCCGGCATTCACGTCCACGGGGACGACGTCGTACAGCGGCGATGACTCTTCCGGAGCCCTGCTCGGCCAGATCTCCCACGCCGGCGCGGCAGGAGCAGGAAGCGTCGAGACGATGTCGCGCAGGATCTCGAGCGCGTGCTCGTCGTCTTCGGCGAGATGGTCTACCACGCCGCTACGACGGGCGTGCAGTTCGCCGCCCCCGAGCTCGTCCGCCGTGACGATCTCGCCGATGGCCGCCTTCACCAGCGGCGGTCCGCCGAGGAAGATCGTGCCCTGTCCGCGCACGATCACCGTTTCGTCGCTCATCGCGGGCACGTACGCACCGCCCGCTGTGCACGATCCGAGCACCGCCGCGAGCTGCGGGATGCCGGCGGCCGACATCCGGGCTTGGTTGAAGAAGATCCGACCGAAGTGCTCGCGATCGGGGAAGACCTCGTCCTGCTTCGGCAGGAAGGCCCCGCCCGAGTCCACCAGGTACAGGCACGGGAGACGGTTCTCCATCGCGATCTCCTGCGCGCGCAAGTGCTTCTTGACCGTCAGCGGAAAGTAGGTGCCGCCCTTGACTGTCGCGTCGTTGCAGATCACCATGACATGCCGACCGTGCACGAGGCCGATGCCGGCGATCACGCCGGCACCAGGCGCCTCTCCCCCATACAGGCCGTCGGCGGCGAGCGGGGCGATCTCGACGAACGGGCTGCCCTCGTCGAGCAGCCGCGCCACACGGTCACGAGGCAGCAGCTTTCCGCGGGCGACGTGACGCTCTCGCGACGCGGCGGGTCCGCCGAGCGCCGCCTCGGCGAGCCGGGTGCGCAGCTCTGCGGCCAGCGACTCCTGGGTGGCTTGCATGGTGGACTCCTCCTCGAGCCGCGTCCATCCGCGAAACACTGTGGCGCGTCGCGTGCGTCTTCGGTTAGTGTTCACTAACCCGATGATTCAGGTTAGCGAGGATTAACTGAGATGACAAGCCCGCTCACCGCCCGAGATCGCGCGAAAGCCGAGAGAAGCGACGCGATCCTCCGCGAGGCCGCGCAGCTGTTCGCCGCCCGCGGATACAGCGGTGTGAGCCTCGAGGACATCGGCACGGCGGTCGGCGTCTCGGGCCCTGCGGTCTATCGCCACTTCGCCGGCAAGCAGGCGCTTCTCGGAGCAGTCCTCGTGAAGGTCAGTCAAGATCTCGTGTCCGGCGGCACGCGTGTCTCCGCCTATGCCGACTCGGACCAGGAGCGGATGCGGTCGCTCATCCGCTTCCACGTCGACTTCGCACTCGGCAACGCCGACGTCATCCGGGTACAGGATCGTGATGTCGCCCACCTCGCCGAGACCGACCGCGCCGAGGTCCGTCGTCTGCAGCGGGCGTACATCGATCTCTGGATCGCAGCTCTCGCCCCGCTCGTAGACGCGAACGAGGACGAGCTCCGTCTGCGCGTGCAGGCGTGCTTCGGTCTCATCAACTCGACACCGCACTCGACCAGGGCTGCCGCCAGACGCCACTCGGCCACCGCGACGGTGCTCGCCGCGATGGCCGATGCGGCGTTGCGCGCGACTACCTGAGCAGCATCGCGCGTCCCGGCTCTTCGAGCACGTCTGCCACGTCCTTGAGGAAGCGCGCCCCCTCGGCGCCGTCAACGAGACGGTGGTCGAAGGACAGGCTCAGCGTCATCACCTGTCGAAGCGCGATCTCACCGCGATGCTCCCAAGGCTGCCGTCTGACCGCTCCGACTGCGAGGATGCCCGATTGTCCCGGCGGCAGGATCGGCGTGCCGGCGTCGACGCCGAAGACGCCCACGTTCGAGATCGAGAAGGTTCCTCCCGCGAGATCGGCCGGGGAGGTCTTTCCCGAACGCGCCGTCTCCGCGAGCGCCTTGAGTGCGTCGGCGAGTCCGACGAGCGTCATCTGCTCGGCGTCACGGATGTTCGGAACGATCAATCCGCGATCTGTGGCGGCGGCGATGCCCAGATCGACGTAGTTGTACTGCACGATCTCTCCCGCCTGCTCATCCCAATGCGAGTTGAGCCCTGGCGTGCGCGCCAGCGCCAGGCATGCCGCCTTGGCCACCACGGCGAGTGGGCCGATGCGATGCTCCGCCAGCGCGCGATCCTCACGCAGGGAGGCGATCAGTTCCATCGTGGCTGTCACGTCGACCGTCAGGAACACGGTCACGTGCGGTGCTGTGAACGCGCTCTCCACCATCGCCGCGGCCGTGTGTTTGCGCACACCCCTGATCGGGATGCGAAGTTCGCGTTCTCCCGGTGACAGCGCCGCCGCCGTTTCCGGAAGGTCCACGGAGGAAGAAGCGGCGTCAGTCGAGATCCCGACTCGTTCGGCGTAGGCGTCGATGTCCGCTCGGGTGATGACGCGGTCTCCGACCTCCGCTGCCACCAGCACCAGATCCACACCCAGACGCTTCGCGTAGGCCCGTACAGGCGGCGTGGAGCGAGGGCGCTCGATCGCCGTCTCCACGGTGGCGGTGGGTCGCGCATCATGGGGTGCGGCTTCGAGCACTGCGGTGTCCGCCGCGGCGGTCACGCCTGCCCGTCGGGCTCGACGAGCGGGTCGCCCACCCTGCGAGGGCGCAGCGCCGTAGCCGACGAGGTTCGGCTGCGTCTTCTCGGCAGCGTCAGACCCTTTCGGAGCATCCTCGTCGGCGCCCTCGACATCGAAGGCGATCAACGGGGCTCCGACGGCGACGACCTGCCCGGCGTCGGCGTGCAGCGACGACACCGTGCCTTCGTACGGGGACGGCAGCTCGACGATCGCCTTGGCGGTCTCGACTTCTGCGAGCGTCTGATTCAGCGTCACCGTGTCGCCGGGCGACACCAGCCACTGCACGACCTCGGCCTCGGTGAGGCCCTCGCCCAGGTCAGGAAGACGGAATTCGGCGATCATGCGTCTGCTCCCGTCAGGCTGTTCGGACGGTCGAGCACCCGGTCGACCGCGTCGAGCAGACGATCGAGGTCGGGCAGGTGGAACTTCTCGAGCTTGGCGGGCGGATAGGGGACGTCGTGCCCGGTGACTCGCAGCGGCGCAGACTCGAGGTACTCGAAGCAGCGCTCGGTGATGCTGGCGATCACCTCTGCGGCGACGCCAGCCTCGCGGGACGCCTCGTGCGCGACGACGACGCGACCGGTCTTGCGCACCGATGCGGCGACCGAATCGTAGTCGACGGGCGAGAGCGAGCGCAGGTCGATCACCTCGAGCGAGATGCCGTCGTCCTCCGCGGCCTCTGCGGCCTGGAGCGCCGTGCTCACCATGGCCCCGTATGCGATGAGGGTCGCGTCGCTGCCGGCGCGGACGACACGCGCGAGACCCATAGGAGCGGCATCCGCCAGGGGTGCTTCCAGATCGACCTCGCCCTTGTGGTGGTACAGACGCTTCGGCTCGAAGAAGATCACCGGGTCGTCACTGGCGATCGCCTGGCGCAGACTCCGGTAGGCGTCCTCCGGGTTCGACACCGCGATCACGCGAAGGCCGGCCGTGTGGACGAAGTACGCCTCCGGTGATTCGGAGTGGTGCTCGGCCGCGCCGATGCCACCCGCCCAGGGGATGCGGATCGTGATGGGCATCTTCACCCGCCCCTGAGTGCGGTAGTGCAGCTTCGCCACCTGTGACACGATCTGGTCGAACGCCGGATACACGAAGCCGTCGAACTGGATCTCGACGACCGGACGATAGCCGCGGAATGCGAGGCCAACGGCTGCGCCGACGATACCCGACTCCGCGAGGGGCGTGTCGATCACCCGTGCGGCCCCGAATTCGTCGAGCAACCCATCTGTGATGCGGAACACTCCTCCGAGCTTTCCGATGTCTTCGCCGAGGAGCACGACCTTGTCATCGTCGAGCATCGCTCGACGCAATCCTGCGCCGAGCGCCTTTCCCAGAGTGAGCTCAGCCATGATCAGGCCTCGCCCTCGAACGACGCGAGGTAGGCCGCGTACTCGTCGCGCTGCCGCTGCAGGCCGGTGTGAGGTTCGGCGTACACGCCGTCGAACACGGCGAGCGGCGGGCGTGTCACCATGCCGAGGCACGCGGCGCGCATCTCGCGCGCGGCGGTGTCGGCGGCGGTCTGGATCTCGGCGAGCTGCTCGTCGTCGAGTTCACCGAGGGATCGCAGGTGCGCCTCGAGGCGCGCGATCGGGTCGCGTCGGCGCCACGACTCCAGGTCGGCCTCGGAGCGGTAGCGCGTGGGGTCGTCGGCCGTCGTGTGGGGCCCCATCCGATACGTGACGGCTTCGATGAAGGCCGGGCCCTTTCCGGAGCGCGCGTGCTGGAGCGCCCAGCGCATGGCCGCCATGCAGGCGAGGACGTCGTTGCCGTCCACGCGCAGGCTCGGGATGCCGAAGCCGGGTGCGCGTCCCGCGATGGGGAACTGCGACTGCACGGCCACAGGCTCGGAGATGGCCCAATGGTTGTTCTGACAGACGAAGACGACAGGCGCCTGATACGACGAGGCGAACACCATCGCCTCGTTGACATCTCCCTGACTCGATGCGCCGTCGCCGAAGTACGTCACGGCGACCTCGTCGGCCTTGTCGTGCTTGATGCCGATCGCGTACCCGACGGCGTGCAGGGTCTGGGCTCCGATGATGATCTGCAACGGCGCGACCCGCAGCTCACGCGGATCGTATGCGGCGCCTTCCTCTCCGCGCCATGCGCGGACGAAGTCCCCTGCACGCGCGCCGCGCGCATAGATCACGCCGGTCTCCCGGTAGCTGGGGAAGATGTAGTCGCGCGCTTCGATGGCGCGCGCCGTGCCGATCTGCGTCGCCTCCTGGCCGTTGCACGGAGCCCACAGACCGAGCTGACCCTGTCGCTGAAGTGCGATGCCCTCGGCGTCGATACGGCGCACGACGACCATGTCGCTCAGCAGAGCGCGCAGCTGGGACGGGTCGACATCTTCGACGTACGCGTCGAGCCGAGGGTTCGCGATGCGCGTGCCGTCGGGCGCGAGGATCCGCTCGGACAGCTCGAGATCCTGCGCGGTGTCCACGATCGGGGTGAGTTGCGGTGACATCTTCGTCCTCCTCTGTCGCGAACGCCCTCGTGGGGCGTTGCACGTCGTCCACCGGCTTCTTCACCGGTAACCTGAGGGTACGTCCGCTCAACACCTCGCTCAAGCAACTGCACACCGCTTGAGCATGTTGCTCAATCTGGAGGGGTATGCGGGTGCTACCCTTTGGCACTATGCCCGGACTTGACCGCATCGATCTGGAGCTCCTCGCTGCTCTCGCCGATGATCCACGCACCACGATCGTGGCGCTCGCCGAGAATCTCGGCCTGTCGCGCAACACCATCCAGGCGCGGATGACCCGTCTCGAGCAGACCGGGGTCTTCCTGTCATACGAGAGGTCGTTCTCCCCCGACGTCCTCGGATTCCCGCTGCAGGCCTTCGTGAACATCGGGGTTCGGCAGACCGAGCTACCCCGCATCACGGCGGAGCTGGCGCGCATACCCGAGGTCCTGCAGGCGCACGGGCTGAGCGGCTCCGTGGACCTGCTCGCGCGCGTCGCGTGTCGAGATGCCCGTCACCTGTTCGACACCGACGCCCGCATCCTCTCGATCGAGGGCGTCGAGCGCACCGAGACGTCGCTCGCGATGGGCGAGGTGATCCCGTTCCGGGTAGCCGGGCTCATCGGCCTCGCGCGACGGGAATCCTGAGGAACCGGCGGATCGCCCCGGCCGCTTCGGCGGGGGTCTCGTAGTGGATGAGATGGCCGACGTGGGCGATCTCGACGAGTTCCGCGTCATCGAAGCGGTCGGCAAGCTCGCGCTCGGCCTCGATGGGAGTGATGTCATCACGTTGCGCGGCGATGAGCAGCGTCGGCACGGGGATCTTCGGAGCGAACTCACGGACGTCGTGCGACACGCTGGCGACGAAGGCATCCTTGAGGACATCGCGGTCGGCGAACAGCGAGAAGTAGGTGTCGTGCTGGTCGTGGATGAAGCGGCGGAGTTCGGGATCCTTGGTCTTCGCCATCGTGATGCTCATGATCCGTACGATCACGCGGTTGCGCAGCAGTGCAGTGCCGGCCTTCTCGGGCAGGCGAGCACCCATCGCGTAGTAGAGCACCGCGAGACGAGTCATCAGCCCCTTCGGGCCCTCGAGCGCCGGAGCGCCGATCGGGTTGATGAGGATCAGCTGTGGGGTGTCGAGCCCTGCGGCCACCGCCGCCGCGGTGACGATCGACCCGAACGAGTGACCGAGAATGATCGCGCCTGGCGCCACGGTGGCCGCGAACTCGGTCAGCCACGCCGCGTACTCGTCGAGGTCGTAGGTGTGCCCAGTCGACGGCGCGCTCTCGCCGAACCCCGGCAGATCGGGGGCGATGACGTGCGCCTCAGGAAGGAAGGCGAGGACGGACTCGAGACCGTGGTGGTCGCCGCGGAAACCGTGCACCGCGATGATGGTCGGACGCTCGTCGGGGGCCCCTGAGTCTGTCGGAGAACCGTACTCCCAGTAGGCGGTGATCGCGCCGCGGACCTCGACCTCGTGACGCTCGACCGGCAGACGGCTCAGTCGATCGGCGTAAGGCGAGGGCACGGTCATCCCTCGAGTCTATTCAGTCGCCGTGTGCCTTCCTGGCAATGTCCCACGCCCGCTCTAGCGTGAGGGCATGTCATCCGATCCCGCGCTTCCGAGCTGGCTCAGCCGCGTCGCCGTCTTCGATCTGGAGACGACCGGGGTCGATGTCGAGACGGATCGCATCGTCACGGCGCATGTTGGCGTTCTCGATGCGAAAGGCCGCGAGATCGCCTCGCGCGATTGGCTGGCCGATCCGGGCATCGAGATTCCCGAAGGGGCGACGGCGGTGCATGGCGTCACCACCGCGCATGCACGCGCTCATGGTCGGCCTGTACTCGAGGTCGTCGCCGACGTCACCGGCGCGCTTCGCTCGCTACTCTCGCAGGGTGTACCGGTGGTCGCGTACAACGCCTCCTACGACTTCTCACTACTAGCTCACGAGGCGATGCGGCACGGCGTCGATCCACTCAGCTCGCCTTCTCCGATCATCGATCCCCTGGTGATCGACAAGGCGTACGACCGGTACCGCCCTGGCAAGCGCACGCTCGAAGTGGTAGCCGCGCACTATGCGGTGCCGCTGGAGGGTGCTCACGATGCCTCGGCGGATGCAGTCGCTGCAGGCCGCGTCGCCCAGGCGCTGGCCCGCCGGTTCCGCATGCCGGAGACCCTCGAGGCACTGCACACGCAGCAGATCGGGTGGGCACGATCTCAGGCCGCGAGCCTGACCGAGTACTTCATCAGCATCGGTCGCATCGAACCGGAGGAATCGCTCGACGGCACCTGGCCCGTTCGTTCCTAGCCCGTCGAGGAAGACGGGCGGCGTCATTCTCGCGGCGCCTCGGTCATGTGTCAGTCGGCGGCATCCGCCTTCTCGAACTGCTCCGTCAGATCCTCGAGGTCGGGATCGTCAGCGGTGACAGACTTCCTACCGTCGTACACATCGCGGTCGAGTTCATCGCCTGCATTCGCGACGAGCATGGCGACGAAGGTGTCGCCGTTGACGTTGAGGAACGTCCGGAAGATCCCCGCGAACCAGTCGACCGCGATGAGCAGGCCGACCGCCTCGAAAGGCAGGCCGAGGGACGTGGCGAGGAACATCGCCACGACGGGGAAGCCACCCGGCACGGTGATGGTGCCCATGTTGAGCAGGATCGCCAGCGCCATGCCGAGTGCGATGGTCCCGAAGTCGAGCGTGATGTCACCGGACTGCGCGAGGAACATGACGACGATCATGTAGTTGAGGACCGCCCCATACGATCCCATGGTCAGACCGACGGAGAGGGTGAAGTTCGCGATGGGCTGACTGACCCCGACCTTCTCGATGGCGGTTCTGAGCACGGTCGGGTAGGTGACGGCCGAGCTCGTCGTCGTGATCGCGATCATCGTCTGATCACCGAGCTTGGCAGGGAGCTTGGCGAGGTTGAGCCCGGTGCGCAGGCCGACGACGAGCAGGAACAGCACCGTGATGATCAGGACACCGAGCAGCGTCGCTCCGAGGTACTTGAGTGCACTGGTAACGACCGAGAATCCCACGGTGCCGGCGAGGTTGGCGAGCAGGCAGAATACGCCGATCGGGGCGATGATCATGACGAATCGGATCATGGTGAGCACGATCTGTTGGAGCTGGTCGAAGAAGTCGAGCACGAGGCGGTTGCCGGTCTTGGTGACGTACGCATTCAGAGCGAGGCCGAACAGCAGCGAGAAGATGATTATCGGCACCATGGTCGCCGTGGACATCGCCGCGAAGATGTTCGTCGAGACGAAGTTGAGCAATGTCTCCTGCCAGCCGACCGGCTCTCCCACTGACTCCTGCAGAGACGCGTCCACCCCAGCCGAGAAGTCGATGCCGGCACCGGGTTGGATCACGACGCTGATGCCCCAGGCGAGGATCGCCGCGACGATCGAGAAGCCGATCATCCATTTGAACGTGCGGAACGCCAGTCTTCCCATTCCCGAGCCGGTCATCGATCCGGTCGCGACGATGACAGACGACATCACGAGCGGGACGATCGCCATCTGGATGAGGCGGATGAACAGGTCCCCGATGAACTTGAGGTTGACAGCCCAGTCCCCGACGATCAGACCGACCACGACGCCGAGGATCGCAGCGAGGCCGATCTGCAGGGCGGGATTCGTCAGTGTTCTCTTCATCGCGTTCCTCTGCTCGAGTGCCGCCGTCCATGATGCGTCAGCGGTAGATGGCTCAAGAGTAGGAGCGCAGCGGGGCCCGACCGATCAGATCGGCAGGAGCGTAACGGGGAGTTCACACGAACGCTGGCACCGTAACGCGATGGTTACAGCGATCGCCCCTCGGAGCGGTCGCCGAGCGGCCGCATGGAGTAGGGCGGGCGGGACTTGAACCCGCGAATCGTTGGGTTATGAGCCCACTGCCTTAACCAGCTTGGCCACCGCCCCGTACCCCTCCAGCCTAGCGGGCGCTCCCGCTCAGACGGGAGTCGCCTGAGTGTGGGTCTGCGTGTGCCCGAGGTAGATGTCAGCATTCGCGATGAGACCCGCGCGCTCCTCGTCGCTGAGCGTGCGACGCACCTTCGCGGGCACTCCTGCGACCAGCGAACCGTCAGGAATCTCTGTGCCTCCGAGCACGACCGCTCCGCCTGCGACAAGACAGCCTGCACCGACCACCGCTCCGCTGAGGACGACGGAGCCCATGCCGATCAGCGAGCCGTCGCCGATCGTGCACCCGTGCACGACGGCGTTGTGGCCGATCGACACCTTCTCTCCGACCACCACGGGGTGCTCGGCATCCACGTGCACCGACGCGTTGTCCTGCACGTTGCTGCCCGCGCCGATCGTGATTCCGGCCGAATCTCCGCGGAGCACGGCGTTGTACCAGACGCTCGCGCCGTCAGCGACCGAGACGTCGCCGACGATGCGCGCGCCCTCGGCGACGAAGGCGTCGGCGGCTATCGACGGCACACGATTCGGCAAGGTCAGGACGGATGCTCCGGCGGCGATGCTCATAAGGCGAGACTACCCTCAGTCCCCCGTGTTTCCGCGGGTTTCACGGCCGGTAAGCCCAGCCTGTGCTTGCTTGCGGAATGTTCCAGGCTGAGTAGCGTTGTCTTCAACACGACCGATCAGACCACTCCGGAGGAGCCCAAGATGAGCAAGGCACAGACCGTTTCGACCACCGCCAGCGACCCCACCGTCGCCGCAGCCGCCGCGCAGTTCCTCTCCCCCCTCGTCCTCGGCCTCGAAGCCCTGACCGTCAACGGCAAGCAGGCCCACTGGCACGTCCGCGGAGCGAACTTCGTCGGAGTCCATGAACTCCTCGACACGATCGTCGCTCATGCGGGCGACTTCGCCGACACCGCCGCAGAGCGCATCGTCGCTCTCGGCCTGCCGATCGACGCTCGCCTCAGCACCGTCGCGGAGAAGGCCGGCGCGACTGCGGTTCCCGCGGGCTTCGCCCAGTCCGACGACGTGATCCGCGCCGTCATCTCCGACATCGACGCCATCCTCGCCGACACGCAGGCCGCGATCGACGGACTCGACGAGATCGACCTCACCAGCCAGGACGTCGCGATCGAGATCAAGCGCGGCCTCGACAAGGACCGCTGGTTCCTCGTCTCGCACATCGCCGCCTGACCCGGTCGTCGTCGAAGGGCGCAGGATCTTCGGATCCTGCGCCCTTCGTGCGTCCCGACGCCGCGATCAGGCGTAGTGAGTCATCCGCCCCGCGAGGAGCGTCGCGGTCACAGGCATCTGCCGCAGCTCCGGGCCGTGCGCGCGGAGCGGGTCGGCACCGCACAGCACGATGTCGGCCGGCTCTCCCGGACGGATCGAGGTGCGTGTGCTCGCGATGAGCGCCTGATCGACCGTCAGGCGCTCTTCCGCATGCCACGGCTCGCGGTCGTCATCCGTGCGTTCGACGGCGGCGCCGATCGCCTGCCACGGATCAAGCGGCGCCACCGGCGCATCCGACCCGAACAGGAGGCGTGCACCGGCATCGCGCAGCGACCCGAGCGGGTAGCCGATCGACGTCTGTCCCGCCCAGTGCACACCCACGAGGTCGCGGTCGTCCAGAGCATGCTGCGGCTGCACACTGGCGGCGACTCCGAGGCGCGCGAAGCGCGCGAGATCGGCATGGCGCACGAGTTGCGCGTGCTCGATCGTCCCGACCGCCCCTGTCGTGGTGAAGGCGTCGAGAGCGGCCGTGACCGCTCGGTCGCCGATCGCGTGGACGGCCACCGCGAGACCCGCCCCGGTCGCCGTGACGAGCAGGTCTGTGAGCTGTGCGGGCGGCACGTTGATCACGCCGAAGTTGTCTTCCTCACCGGGATAGTGGTGCGAACAGGACGCCGTGCGAGTGCCGAGCGAGCCGTCGGAGATGATCTTGAGGGGGCCGACATGGATCAGAGGGCTCGCATGTTCGTCTCCGGTGCGGAGCCCCGCGGCGATGGCCCGGTCGAGGTCGAAGGGATAGATCGCGAACTCGACACGATGGGCCGCGAACCCCGCGGCGACGCGTCGAGGCCAGGCATCCGCGTTCCACGCCATGTCGAAATCGACCAGACCCGTGATGCCGCGCGCTGCTGCTCGCTCCCCCGCATCGCGCACCGCCTCGTCTCCGCGGCGCGGGTCGGCGGCGTTGAGACGCCGCGAGATCTCGAAGGCGTCCTCCTCCCGCAGCACTCCGTCCGGCGCGATGAAACCCTCGCGACGGAGGGCCGCGGTGTTCAACCATGCGCTGTGCACGTCGGCGTTGATCAGGTAGGCCGGGGTCTCGCCCGTCGCGCGATCGATGAGCTCGAGCGTCGGGACGTCGGACCACAGGGCATCCCGGAATCCGGCCCCCACCAGTCGTCCGTCCGGCAGGGGCGAAGAGCCCCGCATGAGCTCTGCGGCCTCCGCCGCAGAGCCAGCAGCGCCCAGAGGAACACGCTCGACGGCCAGCGCCCATTGCACGGTGTGCACGTGGTTGTCCCACAATCCGGGTACGGCCCAGGTGCCGTCCGCATCGAGAACCTCCCCGACCGGGCGCAGGGCCCCGGTCGGAGCGATGTCGATGATGCGGCCCTCGCCGATCACGATGTCGACGGGTTCGTCGTCGATCAGGAACTCGCGGCCGGGGCCGGCGACGCGCACCCCGCGGATCGTGCCGATCTCCGCGCCGATCACCGGCGTGCCTCGGCGAGGGCGTCGTGGGCGCGACGCATCTCCGACGCGAGCTCGGGCTGCCCGTAGGGTCCATCGGCTTCGAGTTCGGCGATGATCGTCTCGACGGTGTCGGCCGGCTTGTTCTGGCTCAGCTTGCGTTTGGCGACCACGCGAGTCGGCGAGAGGCGGAACCCCACGGTCCCGGCGGCCAGACGCTTCACGAACCCTTCGTCGTTGGGACGCTCCCACATGAGTCGAGGGCCCGGCATCCGCCCCTCGAATCGCTCGACCAGACGATCGAGGATCTCGAGGTTCTCCTGATCGCCGAGGATCTCGGGGGTGCCGGAGAGATGCACCGCGGTGTAGTTCCACGTCGGAACGGCTTGCACGTCGCCGTACCAGCCGGGAGAGATGTAGCCGTGCGGACCCTGGAAGACGACGAGCATCTCTCGCTCGCCCATCCCGTGGATCTGATCATCGGGGCGACCGACATGACCCACGATGGTGAGGTCATCACGGTCGTCGTCGAGCAGCACCGCGTAGTGCGACGCGACGAGTCCGTCGGGCCCTGAGCTCATGATCGTGGCCCAGGGATTCGCCTCGATCACTCGCCGGATCTCGGCGACGTCGGCGAGGGTGAAGCTGGGATTCTGGCGCATGATCCGAGCCTAGGCCTGGCAGCGCGGGCACCAGTACAGCTTGCGGGCGCCGATCTCCTCGAGGGCGATCTCGGTGCCGCAGACGCGGCACGGCAGACCCGCACGGTGGTACACCCAGTGCCGGTCGTCGCGACTCGCCATCGCCGCACGGTACTGCTCCGCGGAGAGGTCGTCCATGGTCATCATCTGCCCGGTTTCGACGCCGATCGCGAGCAGGCGGACCCAGTCGCGCCAGAGCTCGCGCACGATCTCCTCCGGGACGTCCCTCCCCGGTGTGTGCGGGTTGAGTCGCCGGCGGAACAGCATCTCGGCGCGATACACGTTGCCGATGCCGCTGACGACGCTCTGGTCCATCAGCAGGAGCGCGATCACCGTCTGCTTCTTGCGAACGGCGCGGACGAAGCGTTCCTCGTTCTCAATCGGATCGCCCACAAGCGGGTCGGGGCCCAGCTTGGCGACGGTCGCGAGCATCTCCTCCGGCGTCTGCAGCACGCAGGCCGTCGGACCGCGCAGATCCGCGACCGTGATGTCGGTCATCAGACGCAGCCGAACCTGACCGACGATGGGTGGAGGCCACTCGAGCCCCTCATCCGCGAGCCCCTTCGTCTGCTCCGACATCCGGACGTGCACGCGCGCGCGGCGAGGAGCCCCGATCGATGCGAGCGAGTTCTCCCCCGCATCGTCGAGTATCACGTCGTCGAGGTCGGTCCCTCGCTGGTTGGTCTGCCCCATGCGTCCGTTCGCCGAGGCGATCGTCGGGTCGATGAGGATCTCTCCGGCGAAGTCCCACGCTCCGTAGAGCCCGAGGTGCACGCGCAGCCACACATCGCCCTCGGTCTCGAGGAACATCTGCTTGCCGACGGCCTGCACGCTCACCGCTTCGCGGCCGTCGAGCACGGCGGCTCCCTCGGCGAACCGCCCCTGCGGGCTCGACGCGCGGAGGGCCTTGCCTACGAAGTTCCGGTCGAATTGCCGCGCGATCCGGTGGACGGAATGCCCCTCGGGCATGTCAGGCCCTGGGGTCCGGCAGCAGCGATCCGTCGTGCTCGAAGTCGGCGATCTGGCCGATCCGCCGCACGTGGCGCTCCTCGTTGGAGAACGGGGTCGCGATGAACGTGTCGATGAAGCTGGTCACCTCATCGAAGGTGTGCTGCCGCGCACCGATCGAGATCACGTTGGCGTCGTTGTGCTCCCGTGCCAGCTCGGCGGTCGAGATGTTCCACACCAGCGCAGCGCGGATGCCCTGGACCTTGTTCGCGGCGATCTGCTCGCCGTTGCCGGAGCCGCCGAAGACCACTCCGAGCGCCTCGACGCCGGCCGACTGGTCGGCGACGACGGCCTGGGCCGCACGGATGCAGAACGCCGGATAGTCGTCGACGGCGTCGTACTCGATCGGGCCATGATCGACGACCTCGTGTCCTGCCGACCGAAGGTGGTCCTGCAGCTGCGTCGAGAAGTCGAGACCGGCGTGATCGGTGGCGATGTGGATGCGCATGGTTCCCATCCTATTGAGGGTGTCGGATGCCGAATCCGGCGTTACGGGACGAGACCGGCGGCGGCGGGTTTGAAGCCCAACCGCGCGTTCTCGCAGTCACCGGGGCGAGAGACGTCGTACCAGGGGCCGAGTTCGGTGAGATGCGGCCGCTCTGCAGCCGGCGTGCCCTCGATGCGCTCGACGACGAGGTCGATGAGCCCCGCGACGAATGCGGGGTGCGTGCCGGGCGTCGGGGTGCGGACGGCACGGATGCCGGCTTCCTCCGCGGTCTCCATCGCCTCGGTGTCGAGATCCCAGAGCACCTCCATGTGGTCGCTGACGAACCCGAGCGGAACGATCACGACCGCCTTCGCACCGGTCTCGGGCAGTGTCGAGATCACGTCGTTGATGTCGGGCTCGAGCCACGGCTGGCTGGCCGGGCCGGAGCGCGACTGGAACACGAGCTGCCATGGCACAGTCGATCCGCCCGTGACGGCAGCCAGTTCGCCCATGATGTGCTCGGCGACGGCCCGGTGCTGGGCGGCGTACGCACCGCCCACACCCCAGTCGACATCGCGGGGTCCGGAGCGCTCGGCATCGCCCGTCGGAATCGAGTGGGTCGAGAACAGCACCCGGATGTCCTCCGCGGCGATGCCGTCGGCGAGCAGAGCGCGCACCGCGTCGTCGACTCCTTCTTGGAAAGGAGCCACGAATCCGGGGTGGTCGAAGAAGAGACGCACCTTGTCGGCGGTGACCCGCTGTTCGAGGTTCGCGTCGATGATCGCCTTCGCGATGTCCTCTCGGTACTGGCGGTCGCTCGAGTAGGAGCTGTATGCGCTCGTCGCGAGCACCAGCAACGTGGAGTGCCCGTCATCCGCGGCCTGTGTGAACGCGTCGGCGAGATAGGGATCCCAGTTGCGGTTTCCCCAGTAGACCGGCAGGTCGAGTCCGCGTGCGGCGATCTCGGCCTCGAGTGCAGCTTTCAGCTGCCGGTTCTGCTCGTTGATCGGGCTGATGCCGCCGAAGTGACGGTAGTGGTGCGCGACCTCCTCCAAGCGCTCGTCGGGGATGCCGCGTCCTCGCGTCACGTTGCGCAGGAACGGGATGACGTCATCCTGCCCCTCCGGACCACCGAACGACGCGAGGATCAGCGCGTCATATGCCACCGGAGTCTCCACATGAGGCGCACCACCTGCGGCAGCGGGAGAGGCGAAGGGCACGAGGGTCTGATCGTTCGCAGTCACTTCTCCATCCTTTCATCCTCGCGCGTGCGCGGACGCCCGTCGGGTCCTGGCGTAGGCTGTCATGGTTGCCGTCGGCGCCAACTGCGCCCGAACCGCGGCCACGTCCCCTCACCCCTGGGAGTACAGCAGTGCCTGGAGAGAACCTCACCCGCATCGAAGCGCAGGAGCGCCGCGACGTCATCGACACCCAGTCGTACGAAGTCGCCCTCGATCTGACGAAGGGTGCCGAGGTCTTCGGCTCTCGCAGCGTTGTGCGATTCACCGCCACCCCCGAGAGCTTCACCTTCATCGATCTGATCGCCCGCGAGGTGCGCGAGATCTCTCTGAACGGAGAGCAGCTCGACCCGAACGAGGTCTACGCCGATTCGCGGATCGCTCTCACCGGTCTGCAGGCCGAGAACGTCCTCGTCGTCGATGCGGACTGCCTGTACACGAACACGGGCGAGGGCCTGCACCGCTTCGTAGACCCCGTCGACGATGAGGTCTACCTGTACTCCCAGTTCGAGGTGCCCGACTCCCGCCGCGTGTTCGCGGTGTTCGAGCAGCCCGACCTGAAGGCGACGTTCCAGTTCACCGTGACGGCCCCGGCCGCGTGGAAGGTCGTGTCCAACTCGCCCACGCCCGAGCCCATCGTGCACGACCCTTCGTCGGGCTCGGGGACCGGAGAGGTCGCGACGTGGGGATTCGAGCCCACTCCGCGCATCTCCTCGTACATCACGGCGCTCGTCGCCGGCCCCTACGAGGCGACCTTCTCCGAGCTGACCAGCGCATCCGGCCGGGTCATCCCGCTGGGCGTCTACGGGCGCAAGAGCCTGTGGCAGCATCTCGACGCCGACTACATCTTCGACAAGACCCGCGAGGGCTTCGCCTACTTCGAGTCGAAGTTCGGCGTGCCGTATCCCTTCGCGAAGTACGACCAGCTCTTCGTGCCCGAGTTCAATGCGGGTGCGATGGAGAACGCGGGCGCGGTGACCTTCACCGAGACCTATGTCTTCCGCAGCAAGGTGACGGATGCCGTCAAGGAGCGCCGCGTCGTCACGATCCTGCATGAGCTCGCGCACATGTGGTTCGGAGACCTGGTCACCATGAAGTGGTGGAACGATCTCTGGCTGAACGAGTCGTTCGCCGAGTGGGCCTCGACCATCGCGACCGCCGAGGCCACCGAGTGGACCGAGGCGTGGACCACGTTCAACGCCATGGAGAAGACCTGGGCCTACCGTCAGGACCAGCTTCCGTCGACGCATCCGATCACGGCCGTGATCAACGACCTCGAAGACGTGCAGGTCAACTTCGACGGCATCACGTACGCCAAGGGCGGATCGGTGCTGAAGCAGCTCGCCGCCTGGGTCGGGATCGAGGCGTTCTTCGCCGGTGTCTCGCAGTACTTCCAGAAGCATGCCTGGGGCAACACCGAGCTCAGCGACCTGCTCACCGAGCTCGAAGCCACAAGCGGTCGCGACCTGAGCACGTGGTCGAAGAAGTGGCTGGAGACGGCCGGCGTCAACACCCTCGAGCCGCTCATCGCCGAGGCCGCAGACGGCACGATCTCGCGCTTCGCGGTCACGCAGACCGCACCTGCCGACTACCCGACCATTCGCCCGCACCGGCTCGGCATCGGCTTCTACACGCTGCAGGGCGGCTCGCTCGTGCGCACGCACTTCATCGAGGTCGATGTCGACGGCGACCGCACCGAAGTGCCTGAGCTCAACGGGATCGCCCGCCCGGATCTCGTGCTGCTCAACGACGAAGACCTGGCGTACGCCAAGATCCGACTCGACGAGCGTTCCCTCGCCACCGCCATCGCGCACCTTGCCGACATCCGTGATCCGCTGGCGCGCTCGCTCGTCTGGGGTGCGGCCTGGGACCAGACCCGCGACGCCGAGAGCGCAGCGTCCGACTACATCGATCTCGTGCTCGGCAACATCGGACGCGAGACCGAATCGACCACCGTGCGCACCACGCTCGCTCAGCTGCGCACGGCCGCGACGCTCTATGTCGACCCTGCGCAGCGTCTCGCGGCTCGGCAGAAGATCGCCGACGGCCTGTGGTCGCTGGCGGAGGGCGCCGAGGCCGGAAGCGACAGCCAGCTGCAGTTCGTCACGGCTTTCGCGAACTCCCTGGTCACACCCGAGCATGCGGGCATCGTGGGTCGCCTGCGCTCCGGCGAGGAGACCCTTCCCGGTCTCGAGATCGATGCGGACCTGAACTGGCAGCTGCTGGTCGGCCTCGCGACGATCGGCGCGACGGATGCCGCCACCATCGACGCCGCGCTCACTGCCGACAACACGGCCAAGGGCGGAGAGTTCGCGGCTCAGGCTCGGGCCGCGCTCCCCGACTCCGCATCGAAGAAGACCGCGTGGTCATCGCTCATCGAGCGCGACGACGCACCCAACACGATCGTGCGTTCGGCGGCGCTCGGCTTCGTCCACCCCGCCGGAGTCGACGTCCTCGCAGAGTTCGTCCCCGCGTACTTCGACATGCTTCTTCCGATCTGGGAGTCGCGCTCGTACCAGATCGCCCAGTACCTGGTCGTCGGACTCTTCCCGACCGCTCTCGCCGACATCGAGCTGCGCGATGCGACCCGTGGTTGGCTCGCGGCCCACCAGGACGCTCCCCCGGCCCTGCGTCGTCTCGTGATGGAGAACCTCGCCGACGTCGAGCGTGCGCTCGCGGCGCAGGCGCGCGACGCCGAGGACTGACCCTCCGACAGGCTCAGAGACTCAGGCTCTGAGTCGCTGAGCCTGTCGAAGCATCCAGCCCGCGCAGAGGCCTGATCGCTAGGATCGGTGGTGATGATGTTCCCCTTCGAAACCACCACGCCGCCCGTCGACACGCCGCTTCCCGAGTGGTTCCAAGCGCTTCCCGACTGGCTCCGAACTGTGCTCACGGTACTCATCCCCGTGGGGTCGACAGCGCTCACGATCGCGATCATCATCGTGAGCTGCGTGCTCATCGCACTGGTCCTGCGCGTCCTCATCCGCCGCGTCGTGCACCGCATCGTCGACAGCGCGAAGAGCAAAGCGGCCGTCGACGACACCCAGGCCCTGGAACGATCGCCGCTCGCCGACATGCGGCTCGTGCAGCGCACCCGCACGCTCGGCAGCATCCTGCAGAACATCGTGAACGTGATGCTCGTCGTGATCGCCGTCGTGCTCATCGTCAACGCCATCGACAGCGGCCTTCTCGGCTCGCTGACGCTGCTGACGGCCGCCGTGGGCGCGGGTCTCGGCTTCGGGGCCCAGAACATCGTCAAAGACGTTCTGAACGGCATGTTCATCGTCGCCGAGGACCAGATCGGCATCGGCGACGTCGTCGATCTCGGCCTCGCGAGCGGGGTGGTCGAGTACGTGAGCGTGCGCATCACGCAGGTCCGTGACGTGAACGGCACTCTCTGGTACGTCCGCAACGGCGAGGTCACCCGCATCGGCAACATGTCGCAGGGGTGGGCGCGCGTGATCATCGACCTCGGGGTTCCCGCCGATGTCGACCTCGATGCCGTCGAGCACACGATGCTCGAGACCGCACAGGGACTCGCCAAGGATCCGAAGTGGCGTACGCGCATCGTCGAGAAGCCCGAGCTGTGGGGCCTCGAATCCATCGGCGGCGATGCGCTCGTCGTGCGCATCGTGATCAAGGCGCGGGCGAACGCCAAGGACGACGTCTCGCAGGAGCTTCGCAAGCGCCTGCGTACGGCGCTCCACGAGCAGGACGTCGCGATCCCGAGCATGGTCGGCGTGATCCCGACCGGCCTCGAGGGCGCACAGCGGGTCCGCGGCGCGAATCCGCCGAAGACCAGGCCCAACGCGATCACCGGCGTTCCGGTGATCCCCGATCGCGGCATCTGGCGCCGAAAGAAGTCCGGCGACGGCACGAAACCCGGTGACGAAGGGACCCCGCAGCGATGACGTTCTACGACGAGGTCGGCGGTCACGCCACGTTCGAGAAGCTGGTCGGAGTGTTCTACCGCGAGGTCGCCCTCGACCCCGTGCTGAAGCCCATGTACCCCGAAGAGGACCTGGGCCCGGCCGCCGAACGGCTGACGATGTTCCTCGCACAGTACTGGGGCGGACCCACCACGTATGGCGAGACACGGGGGCACCCCCGTCTGCGGATGCGGCACATGCCCTTCCACATCGACCCCGACGCTCGCGATCGTTGGCTCACGCACATGCGCACCGCCGTCACGGAGACGAAGTTGTCGCCTCTGCACGAAGCGACCCTCTGGGACTACCTCGAACGCGCCGCCTATGCCATGGTGAACACATTCGAGCCGTCGGGCATCGGGCCGGCAGCGTCCGGCCGCCCCACTCTCGAGACCCGAGCACGTCAGGAATCAACGGAGAACGAATGACGAAGTCAACCCTGTCCACAGACGTCCTGGTGATCGGATGGGGGTTGGCCGGGCTGGTCGCCGCCTGCGAGGCGCTGGATGCCGGAAAGCGCGTGATCCTGATCGACCAGGAGCCCCGCACGAACCTGGGCGGACAGGCGTGGTGGTCGTTCGGCGGACTGTTCTTCATCGACTCTCCCGAGCAGCGTCGCATGGGGATCAAGGATTCCCTGGAGCTCGCCACGCAGGACTGGTTCGGGAACGCAGGTTTCGACCGGCCGGAAGACGAATGGCCGCGCCGCTGGGCGGAGGCGTACCTGAACTTCGCCGCAGGCGAGAAGCGCGCCTGGCTGCGCGAGCGCGGTGTCGGGTTCTTCCCTGTCGTCGGCTGGGCTGAACGCGGCGGTTACGGCGCCCTCGGCCCCGGCAACTCCGTACCGCGGTTCCACATCACGTGGGGCACCGGCCCCGGAATCGTGGCGCCGTTCGCCGCACGCGTCGAGCAGGGTGAGCGACAGGGTCGGATCACGATCCTCCCCCGGCATCGCGTCACCGGACTCGTCTCCGCAGATGGAGCGGTCGCCGGTGCCCGTGGTGACGTGCTCGCCACCAGCGCCGCCGAGCGGGGCGAGAAGTCCTCGCGCGACGTGATCGGCGGTTTTGAGATCGCCGCAGGAGCGACCGTGATCGCCTCCGGTGGGATCGGCGGCAACCACGACCTCGTGCGCGCGGCCTGGCCCGAGCGGCTCGGTACGCCGCCCGCGCACATGCTGAGCGGAGTGCCCGCATACGTGGACGGCTCGATGCAGCCCGTGGCTGAGGCGGCGGGGGCGCGGCTGATCAACGGCGACCGCATGTGGCACTACGTCGAGGGCATCACCAACTGGGATCCGGTGTGGCCGTCTCACGGCATCCGCATCCTCCCCGGGCCGTCGTCGCTGTGGCTCGACGCCACCGGCAAGCGGCTCCCCGTGCCGCTGTTCCCCGGATTCGACACGCTCGGCACGCTGGCTCACCTGCGCACGACCGGCCACGACCACTCCTGGTTCGTCACCTCCCGGCAGATCGTCGAGAAGGAGTTCGCGCTCTCCGGGAGCGAGCAGAACCCCGACCTCACCGGCAAGGATGTGGGGCTGCTGCTGAAGTCACGACTCGCGAAGGGGCCCACCGCTCCTGTGCAGTCCTTCCTCGACGAGGGCGAGGACTTCATCGTCGAGAACGATCTCGAGTCGCTGCTCGAGCAGATGCGCCGTCATCCGGGCGGAGACGCTCTCGACATCGACCGCGTGCGCAACGAGGTTCTCGCACGCGATCTCGAGATGGACAACGATTTCACCAAGGACGCGCAGATCGGGATGCTCCGCTCGATGCGCGGCTATCGCGGGGACAAGCTGATCCGCACGGCATCGCCACATCGCTTGCAGGACCCCGCGGCCGGTCCTCTGATCGCCGTCAAGCTGCACGTGCTGACGAGGAAGTCGCTCGGCGGCATTCACACCGACCTCGACGGGCGCGCCCTCGACGCCGACGGCACCGTCATCCCGGGACTGTTCGCGGCCGGCGAGGCGAGCGGCTTCGGCGGCGGCGGCGTGCACGGATATCGGGCGCTCGAGGGGACCTTCCTCGGTGGATGCCTGTTCTCGGGCCGCCAGGCGGGTCGCGCGGCGGCGGGCTGAGCTCAGTCCGCGCTGCCGGTGCCACGCACCGCGGTGAGGCCGGTCGCCACCGGGCCGCGCGACAAGACGTGACCGCGGCGGAAGGCCAGACGGATCCAGCGCCCAGAGCGCATGACGGGGACGTCCTCCTCGCCTGAGATGAAGCCGAACGCGTCGGCGGCGAAGGCCACACCGCGGGGAAGGTGACCGAGGTCTTCGTCGAGCTCTCCCCAGATGGCGGCACGCAGCGCACGCACCGCCTCTTCACCGGCCCCGGGAGTAGCACCTCGTGCCACGGCGCTGATCCCCCACTGGGCGCGCTGGGCGATCAGAGAGGCGGCGAGCGTGCCCGTGGCCTCCCAACCCTGTCGAGGAGGCGCGATTCCCGCCCATGAGGGCGACAGGCCCGATTCGGGCAGCTGCAGCATCCGCTCGTCCGCTCCTGGGGTCAACTCGGCGACGACGATGTCGCACTGCAGCTCAGGATCGGCATGCACGACGCGCATCGCCAGGACGGTCGGGGTCTGATCGAAGAGCCCGTGCGGGGCGAGAGCTGCGGCCGTGAGCGCGAGGACGCCGTTCGCCCCTTGCAGACGCACTCCTTCATCGGAGATGCGCCGAGCCCTCCCCACGAACGTGAGGACGTCCTTGGACGTTTCGGCATCGGCGAGGACGAGAGGGTGCGGCACGCACTCTAAACTAGCAACGCCAGCGGCCGCAGCAGTCGCGAGGAAGCGCACATGCGACGGCACGACCGACCGGAAGGGCATGAATGACCGCCGATCAGCACGCGATCCGCACCGTCGAGCAACTGCTCGCGGTGCTGGATCTCGACACGACTCAGGCGCGCACGACCGAGGACATCTTCACCGGCTCGTCGCACCCCATGCCGAGCGGGCGCATCTACGGCGGGCAGGTGCTCGCACAGAGCCTGATCGCCGCGGAGCGCACCCTTCCTGAAGATCGGGCCGTGCACTCCATGCACGGGTACTTCCTACGTCCCGGTGACGCGTCGCAGGGCATCACCATCGCCGTCGATCGCATCCACGACGGACGCTCCTTTTCGACGCGGCGTTCGCAGGCCTACCAGAACGGCGTGCCGATCTTCTCGATGATCGCCTCATTCCAGGATCAGGACCCGGGTCTCGAACACGCGGTGCCGATGCCTGCGGGCATCCCCGCCCCGGAGACGCTGCTCCCGGACGAGGAACGGGTCGATGGGCTCCCCGAGGGCACAGCCCGAATGCTGAGCGACAGGGCGGCCGACGTCCGACACATCGAGTCTCCGCTGTTCCTGCCGAGCGACGACGCCCAGGTGCCGCAGCAGGGCGTGTGGATGCGCATGCGTGCACCGTTGCCCGACGACCAGCGCCTGCACCGGGCGGCGCTCGCCTATCTCAGCGACATGACCATTCAGGAGTCGATCCTGCGCGCCCACGGCGCGTACTGGGCGCTTCCCGGTCTCAAGGTCGCGAGCCTCGACCACGCGATGTGGTGGCATCGGCCTGCACGCGTCGACGAGTGGCTGCTGTACCTGCAGGAGTCGCCGAACGCCCGTGGCGGACGAGGGCTCGCGCAGGGGCGGATCTACACGCGAGACGGCGATCTGGTCGCCACGGTCGCGCAGGAGATCATGATCCGCGTGCCGTCCTGACCGAGCGACCGGGCACGCCAGCGCCTCGACCGCCTCGCCGTCAACGGTGCGCGTACTCGATCGACGGGCCGGTGAACGGCTCCCACACGTCGCGCATCTCCTGAGTGAGCCGCGTCGGGCGTCCCGTGCCTGCGTCGACGAGGACGATGATGGCGGTGGAGCGCGCGTACAGCTGCCGGGACTCGGATGCCGGGTCGTTGTGCACCTCGTAGCAGACCTCGACGCTCGATCCGCCGAGCTTTCCGAACCACATCTGCACCTCGAGCGGACGCCGCTGGTACGGCACCGGCGCGAGGTACTCGATCTCCTGACGCGCGATGAGCGTCAGGATGCCCTCCTCGATCCCGGAGTCGAGCACTGCTGTCGACGGCGCCTCCTCCCCCGGGCCGGCCCGCCAGAACGCGCGCACGCGCGCCTCTTCGAGCAGCTTGAGCATCGACGTGTTGTTCACGTGGTTGAACGCGTCGAGGTCGCCCCAGCGCAGCTGGATCGGGATGTGCAGCCGAGACGTCTTTGCGGACTGCTCGGCTGCCGCGTCCGAGGCCTGCACGTCAGTCACGCGTCAGCTTGCGGTGCGTCGACCGGTGCGGCTTGGCCGCGTCAGGGCCGAGTCGCTCGATCTTGTTCTGCTCGTACGCCTCGAAGTTGCCCTCGAACCAGTACCACTTGTCGGGCTGCTCGTCGGTGCCCTCGTAAGCGAGGATGTGCGTGGCGATGCGGTCGAGGAACCACCGGTCGTGGGTGATGACCACGGCGCAACCGGGGAACTCGAGCAGGGCGTTCTCGAGCGAGCTGAGGGTCTCGACGTCGAGGTCGTTGGTCGGCTCGTCGAGGAGAAGCAGGTTGCCGCCCTCTTTCAGCGTGAGCGCGAGGTTCAAGCGGTTGCGTTCGCCGCCGGAGAGAACGCCGGCCTTCTTCTGCTGATCCGGTCCCTTGAAGCCGAACTTCGACACGTAGGCACGGGAGGGGATCTCGGTCTTGCCGACGGTGATGTAGTCGAGTCCGTCCGACACGACCTCCCACAGGGTCTTGTTGGGGTCGATGTTCGAGCGCGACTGGTCGACGTAGCTGATCTTGACGGTCTCGCCGATCTTCAGGTCGCCGCCGTCGAGCGGCTCGAGTCCGACGATCGTCTTGAACAGCGTCGTCTTTCCCACACCGTTCGGACCGATCACGCCCACGATGCCGTTCGGCGGCAGGCTGAAGCTGAGACCGTCGATGAGCGAGCGACCGTCGAAGCCCTTCTGGAGCTTCTTCGCCTCGATCACGACGCTGCCCAGTCGCGGACCCGCGGGGATCGTGATCTCTTCGAAGTCGAGCTTCCGGGTGCGCTCCGCCTCAGATGCCATCTCCTCGTACCGGGCGAGACGTGCCTTCGACTTCGTCTGGCGACCCTTGGCGCTGGCACGCACCCACTCGAGCTCCTCCTTGAGTCGCTTCGCAAGCTTGGCGTCTTTCTTGCCCTGGATCTCCAGGCGCTCGCCCTTCTTCTCGAGATAGGTCGAGTAGTTGCCCTCGTAGCCGATCAGACGTCCGCGGTCGACCTCGGCGATCCATTCAGCGACGTGGTCGAGGAAGTACCGGTCGTGGGTGATCGCGATCACCGCGCCCTTGTACGCCTGCAGGTGCTGCTCGAGCCAGAGCACGCTCTCGGCGTCGAGGTGGTTGGTGGGCTCGTCGAGCAGAAGCAGGTCCGGCTTCTGCAGCAGAAGCTTGGCGAGTGCGACGCGACGCTTCTCTCCACCGGAGAGCGGTGCGATCGCGGCGTCCGCCGGCGGAGTGCGTAGTGCGTCCATAGCCTGATCCAGCTGGGAGTCGAGGTCCCAGCCGTCGGCGGCGTCGATCTCCTCCTGGAGGGAGCCCATCTCGGCGAGCAGCGCGTCGAAGTCGGCATCCGGATCGGCCATCAGAGCCGAGATCTCGTTGAAGCGGTCGAGCTTCGCCTTGATCGCGATGCCGTCCTGGATGTTCTCGATGACGGTCTTCGACTCGTCGAGTTCGGGCTCCTGCATCAGGATGCCGACGGAGAATCCAGGAGACAGCTTCGCCTCCCCGTTGGAAGGCGTGTCGAGGCCGGCCATGATCTTGAGGATCGTCGACTTTCCGGCGCCGTTCGGGCCGACCATGCCGATCTTGGCTCCAGGAAGGAACGCCATGGTGACGTCGTCGAGGATGAGCTTGTCGCCCACCGCCTTACGCGCTCGAACCATCGAGTAGATGTACTCAGCCACCGAAAATGCTCCTTCTGTCGGCGTCGAAGATCGACACTCCAGCCTACCGGCCCTGTGCTGTGCCGTTGTCGTGAGCGCCGAGCGGTCACCAGTCGATTGCGCGCGTGCTCCCGACGAGACAGCGTCCTTCAGCGAGCTGCGGCAGAACCACGGTGACGGGTTCACCCGTCGACGGGCCCACCTGGCCGACCAGGCATTCCGTCTCGCCCCATCGCACGGAGAACTGCAGAGTCTCAGCGGCGTTGCCGACGGTGGACTGATCCTGCGTCACCTGCATGGCTGCACGGTCGAAGCCCGCTGCGATCAGCGCATCGATGTAGGCACGCCCGGATACGCGTTGGTCCGTGGACCACACCTGCGCGGTGACAGCCGTGAACAGCGGAAGGTTGTCGGCGGCGGAGCCGTCGGCGACGAGCACCGGGCCCTCCGAGCTCGGGGGTGCGGTCGGACTCTCCTGTGCGCCGTCTGTCGTCGTCGGCGTCGGCGTGGACGTCGGTGCGCAAGCGGACAGAACGAGAATCATGGCAGCGGCGGCACCCGACAGCACGATGCGCGATGCGGAGGAGGCCGGTCGTCGTAGCACGAACCGAGTCTACGGGCCGCCCTCCCCCGAACCTGCACATGCGCCGCGTCCGCGCGACGTTCAGTTGAGCACCGTGGTCTCGTCCTTCACCTCCTCGTCACCGGTCGCCCATGACACGTCGATGTCGTCGAGCAGGTTCTCCTCGTCGTCGCTCACCTCGCCGGTCACGGGATCGGGGTACAGCTGTCCGGACTGAGCCGGGGCTGCCGCGACATCGCCGCGCGTGGGCGAGCCGTCGGCATCTCCGAACTCGCGACTCGCCGTGATGACCCTCGAGCGGGGCATGTAGCTGCTCGTCCCCCAGCGAAGATCGTGGCCGATCGCCTCCGCATCGATGTCGACGCTGGTGCCGTGCTTTCCGTTCGCCTCCCAGTTCCGGATCTTCAACCTCCCGGTGACGATGACACTGTCGCCCGTGTGCAGCGAGGCGCGCACATGCTCCGCCAGCTGACGGAACGCGGCGACGCTGAACCAGTTGGTCTCCGCGTCGATCCAGGTGTTGGTCGCCTGGTCGAACCGGCGGTGCGTACTCGCCAGGCGGAAGTTGGTGACCGGTGTGCCGCCGGCCGTGCGCCCGGTCGTCGGGTCTGTGGCCACCTTGCCGACGATGGTCAGGATCTCCGTCATGTTCTTCTCCTCTGCAAGCCGGGGCATGCCCGGATCGCTCCAGGATGCGCCGCATGGCGGACCCCGGGTGGGCGCTGACGCACCTTCTGTGGAGAAGCCGTCGATCTTCACCGGCTGTGCAGGAACAGTCCAGGTGGGAGGGCATAACCCGATGTCGGAGGCCCCCCGTAGCGTCGGATCAGGAAGGAGTCACCGATGTCCGACAAGCTGATCCAGTCCGCACCCGAAGTTCCCTACGCCGCTCCGCGATTGCGTTCCTCACGAGAGCATCTCGTGCGGGCGTCCGCTCACCTGTGGCGCGTCCAAGACGCGTCCGGCCGGCTTCTCGGACATCTTCGGATGATCGCCGACCCTCTGGGCATCCGTTATCGCGCCGAGCGACTGCATCTCGCCACCGGGCAGTTCCGCCTGGTCGGCGACTTCTGGCGGGCCGACGACGCCGTCGCTGCGCTGCGCAACGGCTGAGCCCCGTCGAAGTAGTCGTCGTGCCCCCTGCTGGATTCGAACCAGCGACCGACAGATTAGAAGGCTGTTGCTCTATCCACTGAGCTAAGAGGGCGTGCCGTTCAACCGTACCGTGCTCCACGCAACCGATGTCGGCACCGTCGATAGGATGATCGAATGGTATCTGCGTCCGAGAACGACCGACTGGTCTGGATCGACTGTGAGATGACCGGCCTCGACCTCGCGGTCGACGAGCTCGTCGAGATCGCGGTCGTCATCACTGATTTCGAGCTCCGTCCCGTCGATCCGGGCTTCCAGGTGGTGATCCGCGCGAGCGAGGCTGCGCTCGAGAACATGAACGACTTCGTGACGAACATGCACACCTCGTCCGGCCTCATCGAGGAGATCCCGCTGGGCGTCTCCTTGGAGGACGCGCAGGCGCAGACACTCGCGTACATCAAGCGCTTCGTGCCGCTGGAGCGCAAAGCTCCGCTCGCCGGCAACACGATCGGCACGGATCGGATGTTCCTCGCGAAGTACATGCCCGACGTCGACGGCTGGCTGCATTACCGCAACGTCGATGTGTCGAGCATCAAGGAGCTGTCTCGCCGCTGGTATCCGCGAGCGTTCTTCCACGCCCCGGCGAAAGACGGAGGGCATCGTGCCCTCGCCGACATCCTCGAGTCGATCCGCGAGCTCCAGTACTACCGTCAGGCCGTCTTCGTGACAGAGCCCGGCCCGACGAGCGAGGAAGTCCGCGAGATCGCCTCCTCCGTCGTGTCAAAGTTCGCTCCGAACATGTAATAGACTCGTCTGGTTGCCCGATGCGTCGGGCACATGGTGGCTATAGCTCAGTTGGTAGAGCACCGCGTTGTGGTCGCGGGGGTCGCGGGTTCGAGTCCCGTTAGCCACCCCAAGCGAAGCCCCGGCTCATCGAGCCGGGGCTTCTTGCATTTCTGACACTTCGGGAATACCCCCACTGGGTATGGGGTTCTCGTCAGCATGGAGAGCCACGAGCAGATGCACAGCGAGCACCACCAGCACGCGACACCTGAGATGCAGAAGCATGCGCACCACGCGGGGCACGAAGGTCACGCCGGGCATGCGGGCCACGCCGATCGGTTCCGGCGGCTCTTCTGGATCATGCTGCTGATCGCCGTTCCCGTCGTCACGACCTCTCCGATGTTCGGGATGATCCTGGGCTACGAAGTGACCGGTTGGGCGCGATGGATCGCACCGGCACTCGGCACCGTCATGTACGTGTGGGGCGGCGCCCCCTTCCTCACCGGCGCCGTGGACGAGATCAGGTCCCGCCGACCCGGCATGATGCTTCTGATCGGACTCGCGATCACGGTCGCCTTCCTCGCTTCCTGGGGCGCGAGCCTCGGAATCCTGCATCACGAACTCGAGTTCTGGTGGGAACTCGCACTGCTGATCGTGATCATGCTCCTCGGTCACTGGATCGAGATGCGTTCGCTCGCACAGACCACGTCCGCTCTCGACTCGCTCGCCGCGCTGCTCCCCGACGAGGCCGAGCGCGTCGACGGCGCGAACATCGTGCAGGTGAGCCCCGCGGATCTGCAGATCGACGACGTCGTCATCGTCCGCCCGGGGGGACGGATGCCGGTCGACGGAATCATCGTGCAGGGTTCCGCACAGCTCGACGAATCGATGATCACCGGCGAATCCCGCACAGTGCGCAGGGCCGTCGGCGATCGAGTGGTGGCCGGAACCGTGGCGACCGACTCCGGCCTTCGGGTGCGGGTCACTGCCATCGGTGCCGACACGGCCCTGGCCGGCATCCAGAAGCTCGTCGCCGACGCTCAGGCGTCGTCCTCACGCGCTCAGCGCATCGCCGACCGGGCCGCTGCGTGGCTGTTCTGGTTCGCGCTGGCCGCAGCAGCGGTCACCGCTCTCATCTGGACGGTGCTCGGGATGCCGGACGATGCCGTCATTCGGGCGATCACCGTGCTCGTGATCGCCTGCCCTCACGCCCTCGGTCTCGCGATCCCTCTCGTCGTGTCGATCGCCACCGAGCGAGCGGCCAAGGCCGGGGTGCTCGTGAAGGATCGTCTGGCGCTCGAGACGATGCGCACGGTCGACACCATCCTCTTCGACAAGACGGGCACCCTCACGAAAGGCGCACCTGCTGTGACCGGCGTGGCGCCCGTCGAGCCGTTCGGGGAGGACGAGCTGCTGGCGCTGGCCGCCTCCGCCGAGCACGACTCCGAACATCCGCTGGCCAAGGCCATCGTCGCCGCCGCCCAGGAGCGCGGCCTGGACGTCCCCGCTTCCACCGACTTCTCCTCCTCTCCCGCCATCGGTGTAAGCGCCCGCGTCGGCGGGCGCGTGGTTCAGGTGGGCGGTCCGAACCTCCTCCGCGAGAGCCGCGCCGCGGAGCTGTCCGTGGCCGACGACTGGCGTCGCGAAGGAGCGATCATCCTCCACGTGCTCGTCGACCACGTCGTCGCCGGAGCGTTGCGTCTTGCCGATGAGATCAGGCCCGAATCCCGGGAGGCCGTGCGGTCACTGCATTCCCGAGGAATCCACGTGGTCATGATCACAGGCGATGCGGCCGCGGTCGCCGAGCACGTCGGCACGGAACTCGGCATCGACCGCATCTACGCGGGCGTGCGTCCTGAAGACAAGTCGTCGAAGGTTCGCGAGCTCCAGGCGGAGGGGCGCACGGTCGCGATGATCGGGGACGGCGTGAACGACGCCCCGGCCCTCAGCCAGGCCGACGTCGGCCTGGCGATCGGCGCGGGCACGGACGTCGCCATCGCCTCAGCGGGCGTGATCCTCGCGGGAAGCGATCCGCGCAGCGTCCTCTCGGTGATCGACCTGTCCACGGCGAGCTATCGGAAGATGACGCAGAATCTCTGGTGGGCGGCCGGCTACAACCTCCTGTCGGTTCCGCTGGCGGCCGGCGTGCTGGCGCCGTTCGGATTCGTGTTGCCGATGTCGGTCGGAGCGATCCTGATGTCGCTCTCCACAATCGTCGTCGCGCTCAACGCGCAGCTGCTGCGCCGGCTGGACCTGCGGCCGGCACCAGAGCGCTGAGAGCGTCAGCCCTTAGAATCGACGAGTGTCTTCCGCCCTCTGGGGCACGCTCCTCGCCGCGTGCATCGTCATCAGCTTCACGCCAGGAGCCGGCGCGATCAACACCATGTCGAACGCGCTCAGCCAGGGCTGGCGACGCTCGATCTGGGGCATCATCGGCCAGCAGCTCGCTCTGATCGTCCACGTCATCATCGTGGCGGCGGGAGTCGGCCTGATCGTCTCTCAGTCCGAGTTGCTGTTCAACATCATCCGATACGCCGGCGCCGCCTATCTCGTCTATCTCGGCATCCGTCTGATCCTTGCGAAGCCCACGCTCTCTTCGACCGACGACGACCCCGTGGCCGACGCACCGAGCGAGGGCCGCTGGTCGATGGTGCGTCGGGGCCTGTGGGTGAACCTGCTCAACCCGAAGGCGATCGTGTTCTTCCTCGCGTTCATCCCCCAGTTCGTGCGTCTCGACCAGCCGCAGCTGCCCCAGTACTTGACCATCATCGTCACGACGATCGCTGTCGACATCGTGGTCATGTGGGGCTTCTTCGCGGCAGCAGCGCGACCGTTCCGCCGGCTCGCTCGCTCGGAGCGAGGACAGCGGACGCTCAACATCGTCTTCGGATGTCTGTTCATCGTGGTCGCCGCGCTCCTCGCGCTTGTGCACTGATCCGCGGGCTTAGACTCACGCTGTGTCGATCCGGATCCTCGTCGTCGATGATGAGCCGCAGCTCGCCGAGCTCGTCGCCAGGCATCTCGAGCGAGAGGGCTATCGCGCGGCGACTGCCGATGACGGCGTAGCGGCGCTCACCCTCGCCTCTGGCGGCGACTTCGACCTCGCCATCGTCGATGTGAACATGCCGGGGATGACCGGGTTCGAGGTGTGCCGCCGTCTGAAGCAGATCGACGGATCTATCAGAGTGCTGATGCTGTCGGCCCGCGATGCGGTCGATGACCGCGTCCACGGACTCGACTCCGGCGCTGACGACTACCTCACCAAACCGTTCGAGTTCGCCGAGCTGTTCGCTCGACTCCGCGTGCTCACGCGGCGAAACGGCAGCGCGCAGCTGCACTGGCGTGCGGGCGACCTCGCGCTTTCGGTCGATCGCGGGGCCATCACAGTGGGAGAGGCGAACCTGCAGCTCAGCAGGCGCGAATTCGACCTGCTGAAGACGCTGGTGCAGCATGCTGGGGAGACGGTCTCGAGACCAGCGCTGCTCGCCGAGGTCTGGGGTTCGGAGCACTTCGAATCGAACGTCGTCGATCAATACGTCGGCTACCTTCGCCGCAAGCTCGACTCGATGGGATCGGCAGCCCAGATCGTCACCGAACGCGGAGTCGGCTTCCGACTGCTTTCGGGAGGAACTGACTGATGAGGCGACGGATCTCACTGCGGGCCCGCATCACGATCGGTTCCACCCTCGTCGCCGTGCTGCTGCTCGCCGGCGCGTCCGCCATCGTGTACGCGCATCTCACCGGGATCGTGGCCGACAAGGAGCGGGCGATCCTGCACGGCATCACCGAGGTGTATCGCGGGGCGATCCAGGAAGATCCGAATGAGCGCTTCCCGCCCCCGGGGGTCAAGCAGCACGTGGCGATCGTCGCGCCCGACGGAACCGAGCGCATGAACACCTTCCCGGCTGGCCTCCTCGACCACGCCACGGAGATCATCGCGGAAGGTCCTCGCCTGCAACACGTCCGCGCCGGCAGCAAGACCTTCTTCGTGTACGTCGATCCCGTCGAGACCGCGGACGGCACGTGGTACGTCCTGGCCACACGAGACACGGACATCGCCGAGGACGTGCTCTCCGACGTGGTCCGTCTGATGGTGCTCGTGCTGGCCGCAGGGGCGCTCGTATTCGCCGCGGGTTCGTGGTTCGTCGCAGGAGCCGCCCTGCGCCCGGTGGATCACATGCGACGCAGTGCGCAGACGCTCGTCGTCTCACGCCGCGGCGAGCTGCTCCCCGTCGGAGACGCGCACGACGACCTCGCCGACCTCGCCCGCACGCTCAACGACCTGCTCGAACGCATGCGGGCTGCGACCGACAGGGAGCGGCAGATGGTCTCGGACGCGAGCCACGAGCTGCGCAATCCCCTGGCCGTCCTGCAGGCGCAGTTCGAGCTGATCGATGGATCGGATGCCGCCGCCGACGCCACCGCCATCCGCGAAGCGCGCGCGACGCTCGCCCGTCTCACGAGGATCGCCGACTCGCTTCTGCAGCTCTCTCGCATCGACGCCGTCGGCGATGCCGGATCGGCCACGGCAGAGCAGCTCGTCGACGCCGTCACGGATCGTATCGACCGGTTGCGTCTGCAGAGCTCCGAGCGGACACCGGGGCGAAACGTCGACCTCGACTTCGTCATCGACGTGGCAGACGACCGAGTCCGGCTCCGCGTCCGTGCCGACGACTTCACCCGGATCATCGACAACCTCGTGGACAACGCGCTCTCCGCCGCAGAATCGGAGGACGTGCGCATCCTCGTCTCGCTCGCGGTGACCTCCGACGGTGCACGCCTCGCCGTCAGCGACGACGCAGGAGGTTTCGACCCGGAGGTCGCCGATCGCGCCTTCGAACGATTCGTCCGCGGCCGAGCACCGTCCTACTCCGGCAGCGGGCTCGGTCTCGCGATCGTCGCAGGGCTGGCTGAGAAGAGCGGCGGCGAGGCCCTCATCGAGAACCGTCAGGGCGTCGGCGCCACCGTCGTCGTGACCTTCGGCGTCGCCGACGACTGAGACGGGCCCCGCGCAGAGCGATCCGCGAAGACCCACGAGCGATATGCGGCGAACCTGACGGCGGAACCGGCGATCAGTCCGACCACGTTCGCCGACACGTTGTCGGCGACAGGCGTCGTGAAGGCGAGCAGATAGTGCGACACACCCAGGCAGGCGAGAGCCACCCCGCTGCCGAGGAGACTGGCGACCAGGAACTCGAGTCCTTCACGCGCGGCATCGGATCTCCGCTGCTCGCGGAACGTCCACCATCTGCTTCCCATCCAGTTCACGGCGATCGCGCACACCGTCGATGCGCTCTTCGCGATCATCGGCCACGCCGCGGACTGGGACGGGTGCAGGAGCAGCAGATTGAACAGACCGACGTCGACGATCAGGCCCACACCGCCCACCGCGGCGAATTTGGCGAGCTGTGCGAGGACGGACGGCTGTCGTGTTCTCATGCGTTCAGACACGAGCGGCCTCGATCCGGAGTGTCTGCGCCTGCCGACGAGAACCGAAACGTCGGCCGATGCCCCAGCGGGTGACCTGTCCGAGCGCCTCGAGCACGATCCGTCCCGACATCTTCGACTGCCCGTGCAGTCTGTCGTCGAAGGTGATCGGCACCTCCGTCACTCGGCATCCGCTCCGCACCGCTCGATCGAGCATCTCGATCTGGAAGCAGTAGCCCCTGCTCTCCACCTGCACCGGCACGATCCGTTCCAGAGCCTCGGTCCGAAAGACCCGGTAGCCTCCCGTGATGTCCTTCTGCGGCAGCCGCAGCATCACGCCCGCATACGCACTCCCCGCTCGCGAGAGGAGGAGACGACCGGGCGACCACCTCTCCACCGTTCCGCCAGGCATCCACCGCGAGCCGATCACCACATCGGCGCCGGTCAAGGCGTCGAGCATGCGAGGAAGGTCCTCCGGACGGTGCGAGCCGTCGGCATCAGACTGCACGATCACCTCGTAACCCGATGCCGCCGCTTCTGCGAAACCGGCGATGTATGCGGGCCCGAGCCCCTGTTTCTCCGCACGGTGTAGGACGTGCACCTGCGGGATGCGGGAACTCAGCAGGTCGGCGAGTTCACCCGTGCCGTCGGGAGACGCGTCGTCGACGACGAGGATGTCGGCCGTGGGAACGCTGCTCCGCAGTCGCCCGACCACCTCCGGCAGGGTCTCGATCTCGTTGTAGGTAGGCAGAACCACGACGGTGCGCGCGATCATGATGTTCCCTTCTGGAACTCGTAGACGATGGTGCGATGGACGTCTGTGCGGGAGACCTGGGTGAATCCGGCCCGCAGCAGCGCGGCGATGTCGTCCTCGGCCGAACCGGAGGAACCGGTCTCGAGCAGCCAGACGGTGCCGTCGTCCAGCGTGGGCGCCAGGTCGGAGACGACATCCATGCGATCCCACAGGCCATCGGTCTGCTCGGCGGGAGTGATCAGCTGCGGATCCTCGAGTCCGGCGAAGGCTTCCGGATAGAGACGGTAGATCAACCTCGGCGCTCGGGATGGACGGGTGCCGGTACCGAAGAGGATCGTGTCGCCGGGATCGCTCCGTGCGGCGACCTCCGCCGCCACAGCACGTCCGTCCGCCGCGCCGTCCTTCGCGAACGGAGTGCGCTGGTGCACGAACTCGGGTACCAGGACCACGGCGCTGATCGCGATGAGAGATGCCCCCGCCAGCGCACCTCCCCTGACGCCGAGCCGCTGCGCGACATCGACGAGCGCCCACGCCCCGGAGGAGATGAGGAGCGCGACAGCACCCAGACTGATCGAGAGATATCGCGGGTTGTACGTGGGCGACACGAAGACGTCGAGGACCACGAGCACCGCGGCCGGGGCCAGCAGCCACACCAGCGTCGGCAACGCCCCCGGGATGGAGCGGCGGCGCCGCACCACGACGAGCACGCCGATCACGAGAAGAGGAAGGAGAAGCGCCGCAGGGGCTGGATGCGCGAACCACGGCGTCACGAACCAGCCGCGAGGCGACATGTAGCCGCGATGCGCGAGAAAGGCCACCTGCCCCCGCTGGGTCGACGCCGCCAGGATGATCGGGGCTGCGAGAACCGCGGCGATCAGCATCGATCCGATCCAGCGCCGAGCGACGCGGCCATGGAACGTGCGCCACGTGAACAGCCACGCGGCGTGGACCATCGGCATCAGCAGCAGATAGAGGAACAGGGTGCCGCCCGCCGCCACTGCCACGCCGTACAGCACCCAGATCACACGACCGGATCCGCGATCGACGATGTGCACGAACAGGACGGTGACCCACACGGCGGCGGCAGCGGCGAGGGCGTAGCCGCGCGCCTCCACCGCGAGCACGCCGGCGCGCGGGATCAGCGGGATGAGCACGCCTGCGAGGATCGCCGTGCGGGCGTCGTACCAGCGTCGGCCGAGGACGACGACCCCCGCGGCCAGGAATCCGATCCCGATCGCGCTGGGCGCCCGTGTCGACCATTCGCTGCTGCCGAAGAGGTCTATCCACACATGAAGCAGGGCGTAGTACAGACCGTGCACCGCGTCGACTGTGCTGAGCTCTGCCGTGAGGCTCTCCCACGACCGCTGCGCCGACAGCACGCTGGCCGCCTCATCGCCCCAGTAAGAGGGGACGCCCGCTCCCACGTAGGCCACGAGCCCTGCTGCCAACCCGATCCACAGGGATGCTCGCCTCGTCGGACGCGGCGCCGGCCCGGCACCGCGTCTGACGACGACCGGACGATCCAGAGTGACCATGCAGACAGCCTTCTCCGCGTACTTCGCCGTCAGCCCGGAGAAGCGGCATCGAATCATGAGAGAACTCACATGATCGCCGACGGCAATAGGCTGGACGATGATGGAGATGGATGCGGAGAGCTTCGAGGAACTCGTGATCGCCGAGCTCGACCGGCTGCCGGACGACATGGTGGACGGTCTCGACAACGTCGTGTTCGTGGTCGAGGATCGGCCGGAGGACGGAAGCCTGGATCTTCTCGGCCTCTATGACGGTCTCGCGCTCACAGAGCGCGGCGGGTACGGCATGGGCGAGCTACCGGATCGCATCGTGATCTACCGCGAACCCCACCTGTCCGAGTGCGACTCCGAGGAGGAGCTCCGCGAGGAGGTGCACACCACACTGGTCCACGAGATCGCGCACTTCTACGGAATCGACGACGAGCAGCTGCACGAGATGGGGTGGGCATGAGCACGCCGCTGAGCACGCCGGATGTCGACGAGGAGCTCGGCCTGAGCGCCGCGCCCGGAGAACCCTGGCAGGTGGTCGTGTGGAACGACCCCGTGAATCTCATGAGCTACGTCGTGCGCGTGTTCCGCACCTACTTCGGCTATTCGCACGACCGCGCGACGCAGCTCATGCTCGCGGTGCACCACGACGGACACGCGATAGTGGCGACCGGACCGCGCGAGACCATGGAGGTGCACGCCCAAGCCATGCATGACTTCGGACTCTGGGCGACGGTGCGGAAGGTGCCGCAGTGACCGCCGACCTCGTGCGGGTGCAGATCGCTCCCGCAGAGGAACTGCAGCTGCATCGACTGGTCCAGGACTTCCGCGATCTCATCGGCGCTGATCGGGATCTCGCCGATCCTGCACTCGCACGGCTGACGCCCAGCCCGTATCCGAACGACGTCGAGGCCGCACGTGAGTTCCGCACAGCCACGGAGGCGGACCTGCTCGGCCGGCGCGACGCGGATGCCGCGACCGTGAGTGCCGCTCTCGCCTCGATCGAGGATGATCTCGCCGGGATGTCCGATGACGATGCCTTCGCGGAGCGCGAAGTCGCCATTCCGGTGGAAGACATCGACGCGTGGCTGCGCACGCTCACCGCCATCCGGCTCGTGATCGCGACACGCCTCGGAATCGACAGCGAAGAGGACCACGATCCGGTCGACGCGCGGTTCGGCGTGTACGACTGGCTGGGCTATCGCCTCGAGCTGCTGATCGAGGCCGCAGAAGAGTTGGGCGTGTGAAGCGGATTCACGGCACGGTCACGACGCGGGTCGCGAGCGAACGCGGATCATCGCGTTCGATGTGCCGGAGCTCCTGTTGCGCCCATCGGTCCCAGTGGGGTCGATAGGTGTCGCCATCACGGGCGAGCGCGCGGGCCTTGCGCCCTGCCTCCCCGGATTCCACCCAGATGCCGATGTCTGCGATCGCGGCCGTCGTCGGGGTCAGGATGCCGCTGCCTTCGACGATCACTCCGAGTGCGGGGTTGACGGCGAAGCTCTCCGCCTGAACGCCGCGCTCCCAGTCCCAACGATGCCAGGTGCTGTGATAGCCGCGCCCGTGAGGTTTGAGGATCCGTTCCAGCGCGTGTTCGACGCCCGCATCCAATCCGTCCCAGCCGGGATAGATCGAGTCGAGGGCGATCAGCTGCACGCGGCCGGCGAGCGGCCATCGATCGGCCAGCCGACGGGCGAGAGAGGTCTTCCCTGCACCGCTTCGTCCGTCGATCAGGACGACAGGATTAGCCGCCGCCAGCGCGCGCACATCGGCATCGATCAGCGTCGCCGCGCGCTCCAGCGCGACGGCGACAGGATCGTCACTTCTTGAGTGCACGGATGATGCGGCTGATCCCGCGACCGGCGACCCACACGAACGGGATGGCGACAGCGAGCAGCGAGACGAGGTTCGGCTCGAAGCGGAGCCCCTCTTCGCGGCGGATGTACACGCCCAGCGGGATCGCGACGCCTCCGCCGCCTCCGCCCTCGCCTTCGGTGCCGTCGGCTCCGCCGGACCCGCCACCGAAGCCGGTCCACGTCAGTGCGACGGGCGTGAACTCCGCCCCGTCGACCGTCTGGGTCGCCCCGTAGGCGCTGTTGACGCCGAACGAGCCGGCGTTCTTCCCTAGTTCAAGTGCAATATTGGGCATGAGTCCACGCTAACCCAGGAGGCGCCCGCGCGAGAGGTCAATCCAGGCCGCGAGCCTTCGGATGTCTGGCGGTGCCGCGTCCCTCGTCCCGGCCGAGGTGCCGCGCCCTGGTGATCGTCGACGTGCCGAAGCGCGCCACAGCCGTGTCGACAGCGCCCTCGACCTTGCGCCAGTCCTCGTCGTCATCCCAGAGCGCGATGCCGCCGCCTCCGGCTGGTCTCAGCTTCTCGGCGCGCACGCCGACCAGGCGCACAGGATCTCTGCTCGCGATCTGCTCGAAAAGCGTCTGTGCGGCTTCGCCGATGCGCTGCCCTACGGCTGTGGGCTCGGCGAGGGTCTGCGACCGGTTCACTGTGCGGAAGTCGTCGAATCGCACTTTGATCGCGACCGTCCCGGCTTCCCACCCCGCACGACGGAGCCTGGCAGCCACGCGGTCGGCGAGTCTCAGCAGCTCGGAGCGCAGGAACACCCGGTCGGTGATGTCGACGTCGAACGTCTCCTCATGACCGACGCTCTTCTCGACGCGCTCCGTGTCGACCGCGCGGGCGTCCTGCCCGCGGGCCAGCTGCGCGATGCGCGCGCCGAGGGCGGGCCCTACGGCACGATCGAGCATGTCCTGAGACGACTCCCTGATGTCGAGAATCGTGCGGATGCCGCGCGACTCCAGCGATTCCGCGGCCTTCGGGCCCACACCCCACATGGCCTTGACGGGTCGCGGAGCGAGGAAGTCGAGCGTGTCGGATGCCGCCACCACGAGCATCCCGTCGGGTTTCGCGATCGTCGACGCCATCTTGGCGACGTGCTTGGTCGCGGCCACACCGACGCTGCACGTGATGCCGACCTCGTCTCTGACGCGCTCTCTGATGATCCGCGCGATCCGCGCGGGACTCCCCCAGAGCCGGCGCACGCCCTGCACATCGAGGAACGCCTCGTCCACCGACAGCGGTTCGACCAGCGGTGTGATGGACTCGAAGATCGCCATCACCTGGCGCGAGACCTCTTGGTAGCGATCGAAATGCGGCATCACGATGCGCGCCGAGGGGCACAGGCGGATCGCCTGCGCGACGGGCATCGCCGCGTGCACGCCGTAGCGCCGAGCCTCGTACGAAGCACTGGAGACGACCGATCGGCCGTCCGGGGCACCGATGATCAACGGAAGGCCGCGCAGACTCGGGTCGTCGAGCACCTCGACCCCCGCGTAGAACGCATCCATATCGACGTGCAGGATGCGGGTGCCCGAGTCGTCGGCGTCGGCGAGAGAGACGAGCCGCCCCGATCCGTCACCGTGTCCCATGCACTCATTCTCCCCCGCGCCACCGACACTGCGCCTGATACGAAGAGGTCCCGCACGGCCTGCGGCGGTGCGGGACCTCTTGAGATGCGAGCACTACTGCGCGGCGCGCTCCAGGATCAGCTCGCGCACGCGCGCGGCATCCGCCTGACCCTTCATCGCCTTCATGACTGCGCCGATCACTGCGCCGGCCGCCTGGACCTTGCCGTCCTTGATCTTGGCGAGGACGTCGGGCTGGGCAGCGAACGCGTCATCGATCGCCGCGATCAGGGCGCCGTCATCCGAGACCACGGCGAGACCGCGACCGTCGACGACCTCCTGCGGAGCGCCTTCGCCCGCGATGACGCCCTCGAGGACCTGACGTGCGAGCTTGTCGGTCAGAGTGCCCGCATCGACGAGCTTCTGCAGAGCGGCGACGTTCTCGGGGCTGACCAGCTCGGCCGCGTCTTTCTCCTGAGAGTTCGCGAGACGGGTGATCTCACCGGTCCACCACTTGCGCGCAGCGGCGGGTGCGGCTCCGGCGGCGATCGTCGACTCGACCACCTCGAGCAGACCCCCGTTGCGGACATCCTGGAACTCGAGGTCGGTGAAGCCCCACTCGGCCATCAGCCGACGACGACGAGCCACCGGCTGCTCAGGGAGCGCGGCGCGCAGCTCCTCGATCAGATCGGGTGCCGGACGCACCGGAAGCAGGTCGGGCTCAGGGAAATAGCGGTAGTCGTCGGCGTCCGACTTCGGGCGACCCGGCGAGGTCGTGCCGGTGTCCTCGTGCCAGTGGCGGGTCTCCTGCGTGATGGTTCCGCCGTCGGCGAGGATCTGCGCCTGACGCTGGATCTCGTACCGGACGGCGCGCTCGACCGAGCGCATCGAGTTGACGTTCTTCGTCTCCGTGCGCGTGCCCAGCTTCTCCTGGCCGCGCGGGCGCAGCGACACGTTCGCGTCGCAGCGCAGGTTGCCGCGCTCGAGACGCGCCTCGGAGATGCCGAGGCTGCGCACGATGTCGCGGATCGTCTGCACGTACGCCTTCGCGACCTCGGGGGCGCGGTGCTCGGTGCCGAAGATCGTCTTCGTGACGATCTCGACCAGCGGAACGCCTGCGCGGTTGTAGTCGACGAGCGAGTACTCGGCGCCCTGGATGCGACCGGTCGCACCGCCCATGTGAGTCAGCTTGCCCGCGTCCTCCTCCATGTGCGCGCGCTCGATCGGGATCTGCACGATGGTGCCGTCTTCGAGCTCGACTTCGACGGATCCCTCGTACGCGATGGGCTCGTCGTACTGCGAGATCTGATAGTTCTTGCCGAGATCCGGGTAGAAGTAGTTCTTGCGCGCGAACCGGCTCGATTCTGCGATCGAGCAGCCCAGAGCGAGGCCCAGGCTGATCGACGAGCGGATCGCGGTCGCGTTCACGACGGGCAGAGAACCCGGCAGGCCCAGATCGACCGGGGCGATGAGCGTGTTCGGCTCGGCCGCGTGATACGCCTCGTTCGCCGGGTTCGGAGCACCCGAGAACATCTTCGTGTTCGTGTTGAGTTCGACGTGCACCTCGAAACCGAGCACCGGCTCGAACATCTCGAGCGCCTTGTCGAAGTCCATCAGCTTCGCCGTGGCCATCAGCGGTTCCCTCCGTTCAGCTGGGGTGCTCGGGTGAGAAGCGGGGCTCCCCACGAGTCGAGGAGCAGAGCCTCGAGGGCCGCGCCGACGCGGTACAGACGTGCGTCCTCGCGGGCGGGGGCGAGGAACTGGATGCCGACGGGCAGCCCGTCGTCTTCGGAGAGTCCGCTCGGGATCGAGATGCCGGGCACCCCGGCGAGGTTCGCCGGGATCGTGGTGAAATCGTTCAGGTACATCTGCAGCGGGTCGTCCAGCTGTTCCCCCAGCTTGAACGCGGTGGTGGGAGCGGTCGGCGTCGCGATCACGTCGACGTCGGCGAAGGCGGCGGCGAAGTCCTGCTGGATCAGCGTGCGGACCTTCTGCGCACTGCCGTAGTAGGCGTCGTAGTAGCCGGCCGACAGGGCGTAGGTGCCGAGGATGATGCGGCGCTTGACCTCGTCGCCGAAGCCCGCGTCGCGCGTGGCGGACATGACGTCCTCGACGGTGGGGCTGCCGTCGGGCGTGATGCGCAGTCCGAAGCGCACAGAGTCGAACTTCGCCAGATTGCTGGACGCCTCGGCGGGAAGGATCAGGTAGTAGGCCGCGACGCCGTACTCGAAGTGCGGAGCTCCGATCTCGACGAGCTCAGCGCCGTGCGCTTCGAGCAGAGCCAGTGACGCGCGGAAGGACGCCGCGACACCGGGCTGGAACCCGCTGTCGGGGAGCTCGCGGATCACGCCGACCTTCAGCCCCTTCAGCACATCTCCGCGCGCGCCCTCACGGGCGGCATCGGCGAACGACGGCCAGGCGTCGGTCAGCGACGTGGAGTCCTGCGGATCGTGCCCGCCGATCACATCGTGCAGCAGGCCCGAGTCGAGCACCGTGCGGGTGACGGGACCGACCTGATCGAGGCTCGACGCCAGAGCGATCGCACCGTAACGGCTCACGCCGCCGTATGTCGGCTTCACGCCGACGGTGCCGGTGACGTGCGCCGGCTGACGGATCGATCCACCCGTGTCCGAGCCGAGGGCGAGAGGCGCCTCGAACGCGGCGACAGCAGCGGCCGAGCCGCCGCCTGAACCGCCCGGGATGCGGTCGAGATCCCACGGGTTGCGGGTCGGTCCGTAAGCGGAGTGCTCAGTGGAAGAGCCCATCGCGAACTCGTCCATGTTCGTCTTGCCGAGCGGGATGAGACCGGCGGCGCGAGAGCGGGCGACGACGGTCGCATCGTAGGGCGATCGGTATCCCTCGAGGATGCGGGAGCCGCTCGTGGTCGGCTGGTCGGTTGTGACCAGGACGTCCTTGATCGCGAGCGGAACGCCGGCGATCGGACCGAGCTGCTCACCCGCGGCGCGGCGGGCGTCGACATCGGCGGCCGCCGCGAGAGCGCCCTCGTTGACGTGCAGGAAGGCGTGGATGTCGCCGTCCACGGCGGCGATGCGGTCGAGATGCGCCTGCGTGGCCTCGACGCTGGAGACCTCGCGGGAGGCCAGCTTGTCGGCGAGCTCGGCCGCGGTCAGACGGATGATGTCGCTCACTGCTCTTCTCCCAGGATCGCGGTCACGCGGAACCGGCCGTCGGCCTGATCGGGCGCGTTCTGGAGCACCTGCTCGTGAGTGAGGGTGTGCCCGACCTCGTCGGGCCGGAACACGTTGCTCAGCGGGATCGGGTGGCTCGTGGCGACGATGTCGGCAGTGGCGACCTCGGACACCTTGGCGATGTTGTCGACGATGGCGTCGAGCTGGCCCGTGAGCCGCGTCACCTCGTCGTCGTTCAGCTGGATGCGCGCGAGCACGCCGAGATGGCGCACAAGATCAGGGGTGATTTCAGACACCCGGCCAGTCTACTTGGCGGCTGTCCTTCACCATCGCACGGCACCGACCGCCGTAGGGTGTAACTCGTGAGCACGTTCCAGCCTCCTCGCCCTTGGGTCGCCAGCTACGCCGCCGGGGTCCCGGAAGATCTCGCTCCTGTCGACGGGTCGCTGATCGACATCGTCGCCGCGTCGGCACGGGACTACCCGGATGCCCCGGCCCTGCAGTTCTTCGGTCGCGAGACCGGTTATGCGGCGCTCCAGGACGCGATCGACCGGGCCGCCGCGGGTCTTCGGGATCTCGGCGTCAAGACCGGAGATCCCGTCGCGATCGTGCTTCCGAACTGCCCGCAGCACATCGTCGCCTTCTACGCGGTACTGCGCCTGGGCGCCGTGGTGGTGGAGCACAACCCGCTGTACACCCCGAGGGAGCTGCGCAAGCAGTTCGAGGACCACGGCGCGAAGCACGCGATCGTGTGGAACAAGGTCGTTCCGACCATTCAGGAGTTCCCCGCCGATCTGGCGGTCTCGAATCTGATCTCGGTCGACGTCACGCGTGCGATGCCCTTCCTCACTCGCGTCGCGCTGCGCCTGCCCGTGGCGAAGGCGCGCGAGTCCCGCGCGGCGCTCACCACGAACGTCCGCGGCACGGTGACGTGGGAGAACCTGGTGCGGAGCGCTCCCCTGCCCGCCTCGCACCCGAAGCCGAAGACCGACGACCTCGCGATCATCCAATACACGTCCGGCACCACCGGGACTCCCAAGGGCGCGTCGCTCACCCACCGCAACCTGCTCGCGAACGCGGCGCAGGCCCGAGCCTGGGTGCCGTCGATCCAGCGCGGCAAAGGCTGCGTCGTCTACGCGGTGCTGCCGATGTTCCACGCCTACGGACTGACGCTGTGCCTGACCTTCGCGATGTCGATGGGCGCCCGCCTGGTGCTGTTCCCGAAGTTCGACCCCGATCTCGTGCTCGACGTCATGAAGAAGCATCCCGCCACCTTCCTCCCCCTGGTTCCGCCGATCGCCGACCGCCTCCTCGCCGCCGCGAACGCGCAGGGAGTCTCGCTGGAGGGCGTCGAGGTCGCCATATCGGGAGCGATGGCCCTGCCCCACGATCTCGTGGTGCCGTTCGAGAAGGCCACGCACGGGTATCTGGTCGAGGGATACGGTCTCAGCGAATGCTCGCCGGTGCTCATGGCGAACCCGGTGGCGGACAACCGCGTTCCCGGCACCGTCGGCCTCCCCCTTCCGGGGACGGAGTGCCGAGTGGTGGATCCGGAGAATCCGGCCGTCGATGTGCCTGCAGGCTCGGCAGGGGAACTCCTCGTCCGCGGACCTCAGGTGTTCGGCGGCTACTACGGGAAGCCCGAGGAGACCGAGGCGGTGTTCGTGGACGGCTGGTTCCGCACCGGCGACATCGTCACGGTCGACGACGGCGGCTTCGTGCGCATCGTCGACCGCATCAAGGAGCTCATCATCACCGGCGGCTTCAACGTGGCGCCGACCGAGGTCGAGAACGCGCTGCGCCAACATCCGCAGGTGTCCGACGCTGCCGTGATCGGCCTTCCGAGCGATCACTCCGGCGAGGAGGTCGTGGCGGCCATCGTCGTGGACGGCGGACAGGACGTCGACGTCGAGGCGATCCGCGAGTTCGCCCGCGGCATCCTCACTCCTTACAAAGTGCCGCGGCGCATCTTCGTGGTCGACGATCTCCCGAAATCACTGATCGGCAAAGTCCTCCGTCGTCAGGTCAAGGACAAGCTGCTGGCCCTCACGAACGGATCCTGACCCCGCGCCCAGGTGCGACGGGCGCGATCACGCTACCCTTGGTCAGTGACTGAAGAAGACGCTGTGCCCACTGACGCCCCCGAGACCCCCGGATTCGAGGAGCTCGGCATCACCGGGCCCGTCCTCAAAGCCATCAAAGACCTCGGCTACGAGACCCCCTCGCCCATCCAGGCCGCCACGATCCCCACCCTGCTGGCCGGGCGCGACGTCGTCGGCATGGCGCAGACCGGAACCGGGAAGACGGCCGCGTTCGCACTGCCCGTGCTCGAGCGACTGGACATCGCGCAGAAGACCCCGCAAGCGCTCGTGCTCGCCCCGACCCGCGAGCTCGCGCTGCAGGTCTGCGAGGCGTTCGAGTCGTACGCCTCGAAGATGAAGGGCGTGCACGTGCTGCCCGTCTACGGCGGCCAGGGCTACGGTGTCCAGCTCTCCGCGCTGCGCCGCGGCGTGCACGTGGTCGTCGGCACCCCCGGTCGCATCATGGACCACCTCGCGAAGGGCACGCTCGACCTCTCCGAGCTGCAGTACCTCGTGCTCGACGAAGCCGACGAGATGCTGAAGATGGGCTTCGCCGAGGACGTCGAGCAGATCCTGGCCCAGACGCCCGCGGAGAAGCAGGTCGCCCTGTTCTCCGCCACCATGCCTCCGCAGATCCGCCGTCTCGCGCAGAAGTACCTGCGCGATCCGGAGGAGATCAGCATCAAGTCCAAGACCGCGACCGGAACGAACATCACGCAGCGCTACCTGGTCGTGTCGTACGCGCAGAAGGTCGACGCCTTGACGCGCATCCTCGAGGTGGAGAACTTCGACGGCATGATCGTCTTCGTCCGCACGAAGAACGAGACCGAGACGCTCGCCGAGAAGCTGCGCGCCCGCGGCTACTCCGCCGCCGCCATCAACGGCGACGTGCCGCAGGTTCAGCGCGAGCGCAGCGTCAACCAGCTCAAGGACGGCAAGCTCGACATCCTCGTCGCCACCGACGTCGCCGCCCGCGGCCTCGACGTGGAGCGGATCAGCCACGTCATCAACTTCGACATCCCCACCGACACCGAGTCGTACGTGCACCGCATCGGCCGCACGGGCCGGGCCGGACGCAAGGGCGATGCGATCAGCTTCATCACCCCGCGCGAGCGCTACCTGCTGAAGTCGATCGAGCGAGCGACCCGCCAGGAGCCGACGCAGATGCAGTTGCCGAGCATGGAGGACGTGAACAGCACGCGCCTCGCGCGCTTCGACGACGCGATCACGACGGCACTGTCGGAGACCGGCCGCATCGAGGCCTTCCGCGACATCATCGCCCACTACGTGCGCAACAACGACGTGCCCGAGTCCGATGTGGCCGCAGCCCTCGCCGTGGTCGCCCAGGGCGACACCCCGCTGCTGCTCGACCCGTCGAACGACGCGCTCTCGCGGGCGGTCGAGGCCGACAACCGGCCGCAGCGCGAACGCGCACCGCGTTCCGACCGTGAGCCGCGCACTGAGCGACGGGGACGCGGGGACTACACCGCTTACCGCATCGAGGTCGGTCGCCGCCACCGCGTGGAGCCGCGTCAGATCGTCGGCGCCCTCGCGAACGAGGGCGGCCTCGGACGTGACGACTTCGGCGTGATCAACATCCGCCCGGACTTCTCGACGGTCGAGCTGCCGTCGAACATGGACGCTTCGGTTCTCGAGAAGCTCCGCGACACCCGCATCTCGGGGCGTCTGATCGAGATCAAGCCCGATCGCGGCCCGCGCGGCGGCGCACGTCGTGACGGCGACCGCTTCGAGCGCCGCGACCGTCCGTCTTACGGCGATCGCGACGACCGTCCGGCACGCGAAGACCGCGAGGACAAGCCGTTCCGCAAGCCCCGCCGCAAGGACTGACCCCGCGCACGAGGTTCTTCTCGGGTGCCGTGGCTGACCAGCCGCGGCACCCGATGTGCGTCCGGCGTGTCGCGCCCCCGTACCGCTCGTGCAGCGCCGCTAGCGTGGAAGGGTGATCATCAGACCCGCCGTCCCCCACGACGCTCGAGGCGTCGCCGAGGTGCATGTCGCCTCCTGGCGCGCAGCCTATGCAGGGCTGATCGATCAGGCGGTGCTCGACGCGCAGAGCGTCGATGGGCGCCAGGAGATGTGGGCGAGCTGGATCGTCCGTTCCGAGGCTGGTCTTCCTCCGGTCGGGTACGACGTGCCCGTGCATCGGATGCTCGTCGCCGACGACGACGGTGTCATCACCGGATGGGCCACGTTCGGCCCCGGACGGGACGAGGGCACATCCGGGCTCGGCGAACTGGCGGGCCTGTACGCGCATCCCGCGGCATGGTCCACCGGTGTCGGGCACGCTCTCGTAACCCGTGCGGCCGAGAGCCTCGTGGAGGACGGCTTCGATGAAGCCTTCCTCTGGGTTCTGCACGGCAACCAGCGCGCCTCGCGCTTCTACGAGCGCCACGGCTGGATCGCCGACGGCACGGAGAAGACCGCGGATGCCGGGGGCGCGAAGGATCTGCGCGAGCTTCGGCACACCCGACGGCTCTCGGACGGTTCCGCATGACGTCGACACGAGTACGCGTGCGCGGGCACGTGCAGGGCGTCGGCTACCGCTGGTTCACGCGGGACGCCGCGGAGGCCCACCACGTGTCCGGATGGGTGCGCAACCGCCGCGACGGTACGGTCGAGGCCGAACTGCACGGCGACGCGGACGACGTGGAGGCGACTCTGGTGGAGATGCGCCGCGGACCCGTCTCCGCGCGAGTCGACGCGGTAGAGGTCATGAGCATCGATGCGCCGAGTCCCGGCGACGCCTCTGGATTCGAATTCCGCCAGACGAGCTGACGATTCACTCCGGGAGAGCGTCGGGCCCCTCTGTCACCAGGATGTGGAACTGTGCAGCATCCAGCACGCGGATGCCCAGCTCCTCGGCCTTCGCGAGCTTAGAACCCGCGCCCGGGCCAGCGGCGACGAAGTCCGTCTTCTTCGACACGCTCGACGCGGCCTTGCCGCCTGCCTTGATGATGGCCTCCTGAGCGCCGTCGCGCGTGTAACCGTCGAGAGACCCGGTCGCGACGACGGTCAGCCCCTCGAGCACCCCGCCCTCGACGACCGCGGCGCCAGGGCCGGGGTGGCCCGGTGTAGCCCACTGCACACCGGCGTCCGCCCACTGCCGAACGATCTCCTGATGCCAGTCGACCTCGAACCAGGCCAGCAGCGAGTCCGCGATGATCCCCCCGACGCCTTCGACGGCCGCGAGTTCATCGCGGGATGCCGAGCGGATGGCGTCGAGCGAGCCGAACCACTGAGCCAGCGCGCGAGCGGCGACGGGCCCCACATGCCGGATGTTGAGGGAGACGAGAAGCCGCCAGAGCTCCTTCGTCTTCGCCTTCTCGAGCTCGGCGAGAAGCGTGACCGCCTGCGACGAGGGCTGCGCGCCCTCGAGTCCCTGCTTGCGCTCGGCCGCGGTCGGATTACGACGGAACGGAGCGCGGGTCTTCACGACGCCGTCGTCGTCTTCCTTCGGAAGGCCGGTCTCAGCGTCCTTGACGACGAGCTCGATCGGCACCAGCTGATCGATCGTCAGCGAGAACAGCCCTGCCTCGGTCTCCAGCGGCGGGATCTCCGGCGACGTGGGCTGCGTGAGGGCGGCTGCGGTGACCTCGCCGAGAGCTTCGACGTCGAGAGCACCCCGCGACCCGATATGCTCCACGCGTCCGCGCACCTGCGCCGGGCAGGAGCGGGCGTTCGGGCACCGGAGGTCGATGTCCCCCTCCTTCATGGCGCGCAGCGGAGTCCCGCACTCGGGGCAGTCGGCGGGCATCACGAACTCGCGCTCGGTGCCATCGCGCTTCTCCACGACCGGCCCCAGGACCTCGGGGATCACATCGCCTGCCTTTCGCAGTACGACGGTGTCGCCGATCAGCACGCCCTTGGCTTTCACGACATCTTTGTTGTGCAGCGTCGCCTGCCGCACGACCGAGCCCGCGACATGCGCCGGCGCCATCACCGCGAACGGCGTCGCTCTGCCGGTGCGTCCCACCGACACCACGATGTCGAGGAGTGTCGTCTGCACCTCCTCAGGAGGGTACTTGTACGCGATCGCCCATCGCGGAGCACGACTCGTCATGCCCAGCTCATCGTGCAGCTCGAGCTCGTCGACCTTCACCACGATCCCGTCGAGCTCGTGCTCGATGGAGTGGCGGTGCTCGCCGAAGTACTCGACGAACGCGACGACGTCATCGATGTCGGCGCAGACCCTGTAATGAGGGCTCGTCGGGAGGCCCCACTCGGCGAGCAGTGCGTACACCTCGCTCTGCGCGGCGACCGGCGGATTCTGCCACGCGCCGATGCCGTGGACGTACAACGCGAGCGACTCGATGCGCAGCAGGCCCGCCTCGAGCTCGAGCCCCTCCTTCTTGTCGATCTGCTGACGCAGCCCGCCGCTGGCGGCATTGCGAGGGTTGGCGAAGGCCGGGAAGCGCCGGGCCGCGGCGGTCCGGGCCTTCTCCTCGTCGAACGGCTGCTTCTTGACGCCGGGGCGCGCCTCCCAGCGCGCGAGCGCGTCTGCGTAGGCTCGTTCGCGGAACGACGCCTGCGCCGCGTTCAGCTTCTCGAAAGCGGCCACAGGGATGAACACCTCGCCACGGACCTCGACGATCTCAGGATGTCCTTCGCCGGAGAGCCGCGCGGGGATCTCCGGAAGGCGCAGCGCGTTCTCGGTGACGATCTCGCCCACGCGTCCGTCGCCACGGGTCGCCGCCGACGTGAGAACACCGTTCTCGTAGCGCAGGTTGATCGCGAGGCCGTCGATCTTCAGCTCGGTCAGCCAGTCCACGTGGCGGCCGGCGGCTGCGCGCGTCTTCGCGGCCCAGTCGCGGAGCTCGTCGATCGAGAACACGTTGTCGAGGCTCAGCATCCGCTCGGCGTGCTGGATGGTCGCCAGCCCCGTCGCCTGCGCCGCTCCGACCATCTGTGTCGGGGAATCCTGCCCCTGCAGCTCGGGGTGCAACCGCTCGAGCTCTTCGAGTCGGCGCATCCACCCGTCGTACGTGGCGTCGTCGACGACCGAGGTGTCACGACCGTAGTACGCGTCCTTCGCCTCGAGGATGAGGGTGGTCAGCTCTTCGGCTTCGGTTCGGGCGGCTTCCAGCGAGATGTTCTCCGGCACGCGTTCAGTCTACGAGCGCACTCCGACATCGCACCGCGCCGCAGGCGTGACGGCGAGGCTCAGGCGTCGACGGGAACGGCCGAGACCGTGCGGTCGATCGTGAACTGGCCGAGCACGCGCATGCCGACGTACAGCACAGCGGTCTGTCCGGTGGCGACGCCCTCGAGGGGGACGTCCGGCACGACGACGACGCCGTCTGCAGTCACGGTGGCGGATGCCGGAACCGGCTCGGCATGGGCGCGGATCTGCACCTCGCAGGCGAACTCGGACTCGGCAGGGGCGCTTCCTACCCAGCTGAAGCGTGCACCCGAGATCTCGCCGATCGCAAGCGCCTCCTTGGGCCCCACCACGACAGTGTTCGACACCGGGCGCACCTCGAGCACGAACCGCGGCTTGCCGTCGGATGCGGGGATTCCCAGTTTGAGTCCTCGACGCTGCCCCACCGTGAACGCGTGAGCGCCTTCGTGGGTGCCGACGACGGAACCGGAGCGGTCGACGATGTCTCCGGTCGCGGTGCCGACCTTCTCGGCCAGCCAGCCGCGCGTGTCGCCGTCGGGGATGAAGCAGATGTCGTGGCTGTCCGGCTTCTGCGCCACGCTCAGTCCACGCTCGGCCGCTTCCGCCCGAACCAGGGCCTTCGAGGGCGTGGATCCCAGCGGGAAGTAGGTGTGCGCGAGCTGCTCGGCCGTGAGCACACCCAGGACGTACGACTGGTCCTTGGCGTCATCTGCGGCGCGGTGCAGCTCGAGACCGGTCTCGGTCGAGACGAGATTCGCGTAGTGGCCGGTGCAGACGGCGTCGAAGCCGAGCTCGATGGCACGCTCGAGGAGTGCCGCGAACTTGATCTTCTCGTTGCAGCGCATGCACGGGTTGGGTGTGCGACCGGCCTGGTACTCCGACACGAAGTCGGCGATCACGTCGTCGCGGAAGCGCTCGGAGAAGTCCCATACGTAGAAGGGGATCCCCAGCAGGTCGGCGGCGCGGCGTGCGTCGAGGGCATCCTCGATCGTGCAGCACCCGCGACTGCCCGTGCGCAGCGTGCCGCCCGCTCTGGACAGCGCCAGATGCACTCCGACCACGTCGTGTCCGGCCTCGACCGCACGCGCGGCGGCGACGGCGGAGTCCACCCCCCCGCTCATGGCCGCAAGAATACGCATGAAGCCAGTCTACGAGGGGCTGGATGAACGCGGGCCGGATGCCCGCCGATACGCGTCTTCGATGCTCGCGAGCACTGCGTCGACATCGGCGTCCACGGTCGTGCGCCCGAGGGAGAAGCGCAGCACGCTGCGCGCATCCTGCTCACTGCGCCCCATCGCCATCACCACGTGCGACGGTTCTGCGACGCCCGCCTGGCACGCCGAACCGGTGGAGGCCGCAATCCCCGCCATGTCGAGGAGGAAGAGCAGACTCTCCCCTACCGCCCCGGGGAAGAGCAGGTGGGCGTTGCCCGGCAGGCGGTCGACGGGGTCGCCCAGGAGCTGCGCAGAGGGAACACGGGAGCGGATTCCGTCGACGAGCCGATCGCGCAGAGCACGCAGTCGCCTCCCCTCGGATACGCGCTCCTGCTCGGCGAGTTCGAGCGCGACCGCGAAAGCGGCTGCACCTGCGACGTCCTGCGTGCCGGCGCGAAGGGACCGCTGCTGTGCTCCGCCGTGCAGCAGCGGAGCGATCCGCGCGCTGCGCGCCACGACCGCCGCTCCTACACCGACAGGAGCGCCGATCTTGTGACCGGCGACGCTGAGCGCCACGAGACCGGCTCCGTCCGGAGCGTGCCCGCGCAGTGCGGAGAACGACACAGGCAGATGGCCGAGGGCGGCCACCGCATCGAGGTGCAGCGGTACGTGCGCCTCCGCAGCCGCGAGAGACAGCGCGACGCCGTCGTTCACGGTGCCCGACTCGTTGTTGGCCATGAGCGCCGTGGCGAGAGCGGCACCGGGCAGCGCGGCGGCGAAATCGACCACGGGCACCCGCGCCTCCTGCGACACCCTGACCGGGCGCAGCACCGCCCCTCGGGCCACGAGAACGGCAACCGTGTCCATCGTCGCGTGGTGCTCGGCATCCGGCATCACGATCGCGTCTGCGCCTGCGGGCCTCGCGGCCCACATGCCCTGGAGCGAGAAGTTGATCGCCTCGGTGCCCCCAGACGTGAACACCACCTCGATCGACTCGCACCCCAGCGCCGCAGCGACGCGCTCACGCGATTCCTCCAGGAGTCTCCTCGCGTCCTGCCCTGCTCCATGCGTCGACGAGGCGTTTCCGACGACCTCGGACGCGTGCAGCCACGCCTCACGCGCCTCCGGGCGCAGCGGAGACGTGGCGGCATGGTCGAGGTAGTGGCGCATCCCTACAACTCTCCCCTATTTTCGCGCCCCCGGCACACGGAACTGAGTGCACCGAGCCGTGACACCCGGGCGCACCCCCTAATGTGTACTCATGCCCGCGAACCGAGACATCACCGTGCCCGGCGGTACTGCACTCGACAACCTCGGCGTCCGTCTGCACGACGGCGTCGGAACCCTGCGCGTCTGGTCGCAGAACGCCTCTTCCGTCGAACTCGTGGTGTTCGACGCGACCGACCTCGACTGGGTCACCGACCAGGCCGATCTCGAACGGCTGCCCGGCGGCGTCTGGGAGGTCACCACGCCCCTGCTCCAGCCCGGCGTGAGGTACGCGCTGCGAGTCGGCGGCCCGCACGGCCCCGGCAACACCTTCAATCCGGAGACGCTCCTGCTCGACCCCTACGCGCGAGGACTCGCGCAGGGCGACGGATACGAAGAATGGCGCTCTGTGGTCATCGTCGACGGCTTCGACTGGGGCGATTCGCGCAAGCCCCAGGTGCCGCTCGACAAGACGGTGATCTACGAAGGACATCTGAAGGGCCTCACCAAACGGCAGCCCGACGTGCCGCCCGCCCTGCACGGCACGTACGCGGGTCTCGCCCATCCGGCGATGATCGGCTACTTCCACTCGCTCGGCATCACCTCGATCGAGCTGCTTCCCGTGCACGCGTTCGTCCCCGAGCCTCGCCTGCTCGAACGCGGTCTGACGAACTACTGGGGCTACAACACGCTGAACTTCTTCACCCCGCACAACGCCTACGCCACCGAGGAATCCCGCAAGGGCGGCCCTGAGGCGGTGCTCGCCGAGTTCAAGGGCATGGTGCGCCTGCTGCACGAGGCAGGACTCGAGGTCATCCTCGACGTGGTCTACAACCACACGGCGGAAGAGGGGCTCGGCGGTCCCCGCTGGAGCATGCGCGGGATCGACAACGCGAGCTATTACCGGCAGGACGCGAGCGGCGCCTACATCGACACGACGGGGTGCGGCAACACCCTGAACACGTCGACGGATGCCGGCGCCCGCCTCGTGCTCGACTCTCTGCGCTACTGGGCGCAGGAGATGCAGATCGACGGGTTCCGCTTCGACCTCGCGACGGCGATCGCGCGAGATGCCGCACACACGTACACGCCCGAGCATCCGCTGCTCACCGCGATCTCGAACGATCCGATCCTGAAGGACACCAAGCTCATCGCCGAGCCGTGGGATGTCGGGCTCGGCGGCTGGCAGACGGGCAACTTCCCGAGCGGCTGGCACGAGTGGAACGACCGCTACCGCGATCGTGTCCGCAACTTCTGGCTCAGCGACATCGACTACGCGCGTCGGGCTTCCGCGCCCGTCGGCATCGGCGGATTCGCGACACGTCTCGCGGGCTCGTCGAACACCTTCTCCGATGAGCGCGGACCCCTCGCGAGCGTGAATTTCGTCACGGCGCATGACGGCTTCACGATGCACGACCTCGTCTCGTACGATGTCAAGCACAACGAGGCGAACGGCGAGCACAACCGCGACGGCGCCGACATGAACCGCTCGTTCAACCACGGCATCGAGGGGCCGACCGACGACCCGGCGATCCTGTCGGCGCGCCGGAAGGCCATGCGCAACCTCCTGGGCACTCTGCTGCTCTCGGCCGGCATCCCCATGCTCACCGCAGGCGACGAGGTGGGACGTTCGCAGCGTGGCAACAACAACGCCTATGCGCAGGACACGGCGATGACCTGGCTCGGCTGGGACGACGAGCCCTGGCAGGAGGATCTGCGTGCGCATGTCTCGAAGCTGATCCGTCTGCGCACGGACAACCCCGCGTTGCGGCCCAGCAAGTACGCCCGCCTGGGCGAGCACATCCCCAACGCCTCGGTCATGGACTGGTTCGACCAGAACGGCGAGACGATGGAGAGCGAGCAGTGGACCGATCCCGGCAACCGCACGATCCAGTACGTCGCCGCGTCGACTCCTGACAAGGAGCCCGCCAACCGCATCCTGCTGATCGTGCACGGTACGGAGGCGCCGATCGACGTGCGGCTACCCGAGGAGATCGAGGGAGCGACCCGCTTCGTGACCCTCTGGTCGAGCGCTGACGAGCGGCCGTCCGACACCGGCGAGGAGTTCGCTCCCGGGGATGTGCTGCCGATTCCCGGCACCTCCATGCGCCTCTTCCGCGTGGAGTGAGAAGGCGCGCGACGCGCCCGGTCACGCGGCTACCGTGGGTGGTCGGGTAACGGTACATTCGCAGTGTGGCAGCACGTGCGAACACCCGGACCCCGGTTCTTCGGAGCCCCGCCCAGATCCCCCTGCGCCCGTTCGGCGCCCGTTCTGACGGCGAGGATCTCCGCACGACGCGCATCCCGCTCGTGAACGGGACACCCCGTGTGCCGGGCGGCTTCCCACCGAAGGCGTTCGTGGGCGAGGTGGTGCCCTTCAGCGTCGTCGCGTTCCGCGAGGGGCACGACATCATCGGTGTGCAGCTGCGTCTGACGTCGCCCGACGGCGAGGAGTCCCTGCATCGGCTGCGGCCGCTCGCCGACGGCACCGATCGATGGGCGGCCGAGCTGGCCGTCGATGCGCAGGGCGCGTGGACGTTCGCGTTCGAGGCGTTCTCCGACGACTTCGCGACCTGGGCGCACGCGGCCGAGCTCAAAGTCGCCGCTGGAGTCGACGTCCCCGTCATGGCCGCTCTCGGACGCGAGCTGCTCCTGCGCGCAGCGGCGGAGAAGGATCGTCCCGCCGCGCAGCGCAAGCTGCTCAAGGCCACGGCCGACTCCCTCGCCGACGGCGTCGGCGACGTGACTCTGGCGGTGTCGACGGATGCCGGGCTGGCGCAGATCTTCCACGATCGTCCCCTCACGACGCTGCGCTCCGCCGGGAACCCTCAGTCTCTTCTGGTCGAGCGGGCCGCCGCGGGCGTCGGCGCCTGGTACGAGTTCTTCCCGCGATCGGAAGGCGCCAAGCGGCTGAAAGACGGGTCGATCAAGTCGGGAACGTTCCGCACAGCGGCCAAGCGCCTCCCCGGAGTGGCCGGCATGGGGTTCGACGTCATCTACCTCGTCCCGATCCACCCGATCGGCACCACCAACCGCAAGGGCCGCAACAACACCCTCACCGCGGGGCCCGACGATCCCGGTTCGCCGTATGCGATCGGCTCGGCCGAAGGAGGCCACGACGCGATCCATCCGGATCTCGGCACCCCCGCCGACTTCCGCGCCTTCGTCCGCGCCGCACGCACCGAGGGTCTCGAGGTGGCGCTCGACCTCGCCCTGCAAGCCTCGCCCGACCACCCCTGGGTCGCCGAGCATCCCGAGTGGTTCACGACGCTTCCCGACGGGACGATCGCGTACGCCGAGAATCCGCCCAAGAAATACCAGGACATCTACCCCCTGAACTTCGACAACGACCCCGAGGGCATCTACCAGGAGATGCTCCGCGTCGTGATGCACTGGGTGGGGCAGGGCGTCAAGATCTTCCGTGTCGACAATCCGCACACCAAGCCGCTGCAGTTCTGGGAGTGGCTGATCGCCACGGTGAACGCGAGCGACCCGGATGTGATCTTCCTCGCCGAGGCTTTCACTCGGCCCGCCGTCATGCAGGCGCTCGCCGCGGTCGGCTTCCAGCAGAGCTACAGCTACTTCACGTGGCGCAACACCAAGAGCGAACTCGAGGAGTTCCTCACTGCGGTGTCTCACGACACCAGCGACTTCATGCGTCCGAACCTGTTCGTCAACACGCACGACATCCTCACGGAGTATCTGCAGTTCGGCGGCAGAGCGGCGTACAAGATCCGCGCGTGCATCGCGGCCACCGCTGCCCCCGTGTACGGCGTGTACGCGGGGTACGAGCTCTTCGAGAACGTGGCGCGGCCCGGGTCCGAGGAGAACATCGACAACGAGAAGTACGAGTACAAGGTGCGTGACTGGGACGCAGCCGAGGCCGCAGGAGACTCGCTCGCTCCCCTTCTGCGGCGCCTCAACGGCATCCGCCGTAACCACCCGGCGCTCCACCAGCTGCGCAATCTCTCGACGCACTGGAGCGACGACGATGCCGTGCTGGTGTACAGCAAGCACCTCGACGCCGCGTTCACGGGCACGGGTCGCCCCGACACCATCATCGTCGTCGCCAACGTCGACCCGCACTCGGTGCGCGAGACCACCGTGCACCTCGACACGACCGTGTGGGGCGTGCCGCTCGGGGAGAGCTTCGAGGTCGAAGACCTCGTCACTGGTGCTGTCTGGACTTGGGCAGACCACAACTACGTGCGCCTGGACTCGTTCTCCGAGCCGGTGCACATCTTGAAGGTGAGGGACCGAGCATGAGCTACGTCGAAGACGTCACGGCATCCGCAGACTGGGCAGCCGTCGCAGGAGCGTCGCACCATGATCCCCACTCCGTGCTGGGTTCGCACCCGTACGTCGACGCCACCGATCGCACGGTCACTCTGATCCGCGCCCGCCGCCCCCTCGCGTCTTCGGTCGCGGCGGTCTTCGCCGACGGCACCCGGCTAGAGCTCGCGCACGTCGCCCACGGCATCTGGGAAGGCCAGCACGACGGCTCCCCCGTGGCCTATCGTGTGGCCACCGCCTACGGCGAGGACCCGGAGACCATCGTCGGCGATCCGTATCGCCACCTGCCGACGCTCGGCGACCTGGATCTCCATCTGATCGCCGAGGGGCGGCACGAGCGGCTGTGGGAGGTCCTGGGATCCCACCCGCGGACCATCGACGGCGACAGCGGCGCGGCGTTCGCCGTGTGGGCCCCCAACGCCACGGCCGTCCGCGTGGTGGGCGAGTTCAACGGCTGGAACGGTGAGTCCCACGCCATGCGTTCGATGGGCGTGAGCGGCATCTGGGAGCTCTTCGTGCCCGGCGTCGCAGTCGGCGCCCAGTACAAGTACGAGATCCGCACGAGGGCCGGCGACTGGATCTTCAAGGCCGATCCGATGGCGCAGGAGGCGCAGGTGCCGCCGGCCACAGCCTCGGTCGTCACCGAATCCCGGTACCGGTGGTCGGATGGGGCGTGGATGACGCGTCGCGCCGCAACCCATGCCGTCGCTCAGCCCCTCTCGGTCTACGAGGTGCATCTCGGATCGTGGCGTGGCGGGCTGGGCTACCGAGAGGCCGCCGACCCGCTCATCGAGCACGTCACGAACGCCGGTTTCACCCATGTGGAGTTCATGCCGCTGGCCGAGCATCCGTTCGGCGGCTCATGGGGCTATCAGGTGTCCGGTTACTACGCCGCGACGAGTCGCTTCGGCTCCCCCGATGACCTGCGCTACCTGATCGACCGGCTGCACCAGGCGGGCATCGGCGTGATCATGGACTGGGTGCCCGGGCACTTCCCCAAGGACGCCTTCGCGCTTGCGCGCTTCGACGGTCAGCCGCTGTACGAGCATCCGGATCCCCGGCGCGGCGAGCACCAGGACTGGGGCACGCTGATCTTCGACTACGGCCGCAACGAGGTGCGCGGCTTCCTCGTCGCGAACGCCCTGTTCTGGATGAGCGAGTTCCACGTCGACGGGCTGCGAGTGGATGCCGTCGCCTCGATGCTCTACCTCGACTACTCCCGGAAGGAAGGTCAGTGGGCGCCGAACGTGCACGGCGGCCGTGAGAACCTCGAAGCGATCCGATTCCTGCAAGAGGTCAACGCAACGGCGTACCGCCTGCACCCGGGCGTGCTGATGATCGCCGAGGAGTCCACGGCCTTCCCCGGTGTCACGGCTCCGACTGACCACGCCGGTCTCGGCTTCGGATTCAAGTGGAACATGGGGTGGATGAACGACTCGCTCCAGTACATCGAGCGCGATCCCATGTACCGCGCACACCACGAAGGCGAGATGACGTTCTCGTTCGTCTACGCGTTCGGCGAGAACTACATGCTGCCGATCAGCCACGACGAGGTCGTGCACGGCAAGGGCAGCCTGCTCGCGAAGATGCCGGGAGACCACTGGCACAAGCTCGCGAACATGCGAGCCTACCTCGGCTACATGTGGGGGCACCCCGGCAAGAAGCTGCTGTTCATGGGGCAGGAGTTCGGACAGCTCGCGGAATGGTCCGAGTCCCGCGAGCTGGACTGGTGGCTGCTCGACCAGCCGTCGCACGCGCAGTTGCAGGGCTTTGTCGGCGCTCTCAACCGCACGTATCGCGCACAGTCTCCGCTGTGGGAGCGTGACAACGACGGCTCGTCGTTCTCACGCATCGGCGCGCCCACGTGGGACCCGACGGTGGTCGCATTCGAACGACGCGACAGCCACGGCGGACGCCTCGTCGTGGTGAGCAACTTCGCGGGCGTGGAGCGCGGTGGCTACCGTCTCGAGCTTCCCCGTGAGGGGGTCTGGAACGAGATCCTCAACACGGATGCCGCCGACTTCGGCGGCCGTGGATCAGGCAACCTGGGGATGGTCGTGGCGACGAGCGACGGAGACGCCGCGCCGACGGCGACGATCACACTCCCCGCGCTTTCCACGATCTGGCTGCGCTTCCAGGGCGAGCCGCACGTTCCCACGATCAATCACGGTTGACGCGTCACCGGCTCATCGACCTGTTCCCGGGTGGATGAGCCGGTGAGATGTCAGAACAGCAGCGAGGTGAGTCGGTTGCGAGCGGCCGCGACGCGCGGGTCGGACGCGCCGATCAGACCGAAAAGTTCGACAAGGCGCTCGCGCACCGGGGCGCGCTCGTCGGCAGGCAGCTGAGCGAACAGATCGAGCAGACGTCCGAATGCGTCGTCGACATGCCCGCCGGCGAGATCGAGATCGGCGACGTCGAACTGCGCCTGCACGTCAAGGGGTGCCGCAGCTGCGGCGGCGCGGGCGCTCTGCAGGTCGAGCGACTGCACGCGAGCGAGCAGACGCACCTGCCCGAGACCGGCTGCGGCCTCTTCATCGCGCGGGTTCTCTGCGAGCGCCTTCTCATAGGCCACGATCGCGGCCGGGTAATCGCCCGCCTCGATCGCCGCGTACGCTTCGGCGTGCAGCGGAGGCAGCTCGGGTTCGGCGGGCCCCTCGACGTCGCGCACGGCGCCGCCGTTGACCGCCAGCGTACCCGTCACGCCGTTCTCGGCGGCGAGCTGCAGCAGCTTCGCGAACACCTCGCGCACTTGCGCTTCGGGCACGGCGCCGGTGAACATCGGAACCGGCTGCCCGGCGATCAGCGCGACCACCATCGGGATCGACTGCGCGCGGAAGCCCTGCGCCAGCTGCGGATTCGCATCGACGTCGACCTTGGCGAGCAGGACACGACCCTCGAGTTCGCGCGTCACCTTCTCGATGATCGGGCTGAGCTGCTTGCAGGGGCCGCACCACTCCGCCCAGAGGTCCACGACCACGGGCACGGTGCGAGAGATCTCGAGGATCTCGCCGAACGACTCGTCGGTCGCGTCGACCACGACGTCGACGACGCCGGGAGCAGCGGCAGCGCCCTCGGCGGGTGCTGGGGGACGGTTGCGGAGCGTCGACAGGTCGACGGCTCCACGGAGGGCGGCGGGCGAGATCTGGCTCATTTGATCACCTCGACGGAGAGTAGGTTCTGACGGGCTGCGAGCAGATGGATCTGCTCAGTGGATCCCTGCGCGGGTACGGCGAAGAACAGTTGGAACTCGTATTTCGTCGTGATTCCCTTGGCCGATTCCGTGACCCCTGTGAGCGCCTTGGCCTCGGGATTGTTCTCGAACCGGATCACGGCCTCCGACGAGGTCGGCGTCACCGTCTCCGCCTCGATCAGCGTGACCGCCACGATCGCGCCGCTGTCGAGCGTCGTCATCGAGACGGGGGCCGAATCGGAGGGCACGATATCGAACGAGGTCTGCGACGTCGTCGCAGCGTTGTTCGCAGCGAGGTTGTCGACGATGGCCTGACGACTGTCGCGTATCGACTTCGCATAGGCGAGCGCCACATCGTCGTAGGAGCCGTAGGACGGGCTCTGCTCGTTCGCATCCACCACGTCGGCGAACGTCTCGGCCAGCTTGCCGGGCGCGATGCTGAGGAATGCTGAGTCGGCGGGCACCAGTGACGTTCCGAGCCACGGAGCGACGACTTCCGGCACCTTCGTGTCCGCCAGCATCTCGGCGATGTCCGTGATCTTGTAGTTGGACCAGGGATCCTGCTGAGTCATGGTGAGGATGACGGGCGGTGCGGTCTCGTCACCCGTGCTCTTGGTCAGCAGCAGCACCGTGCGCGGCCAGCGATCGGTCGCCTCCGGAAGCACCACCTCGACGTCGTCGGTCGGAATCGCGGCGGGGACCGGCGACTCGGGGATCGCCGTGCGCAGGGCGTAGTCGGTCGTGCGGGCCGCGAGCGCCGCGCCGTCCAGGCGCGTCTTCGCGAGCTCGATGTCCATCGCCCCGTCCGCCTTCTCGAGCGTCGACGAGATCTGCTCGATGATGCGCTTGGCCTGGGACTCCGTCACCGCCGGCGGCTTCTGGTTGTCAGGTGCGATCACGGTCGGCGTGGGAGTCGGCGTGGGCGAAGATGATCCCAGCTGCGGCCACGAGTCCGCCGTGCAGCCGGTGGCGAGAACCGCGGTCACGGCGAGTGCGGGCAGAGCGATCACCCAGCGTCGGCGAGATGGGCGAGCACCGCGCATCTCGGCCTTGGACGGCTTCGTGCTCTCGCCGGCCTCGGACTCGGGAGCTTCGTCCCGCTCGGCAGCGGCGTCCGGCTTCTCTTCGATCGCCGCGCGATCCGCCGCGGGCAGTTCGGCGAGGTCGATCGGCTCCGTGACGGGAAGAGGACCAGGGCCTTTGCGGCGAGGTCCGCGGCCACGACGCTGGTGGCGGATACCGAGGACGTACAGGATCAGACCGATGAAGAGAACGACCACACCGCTCGTGACCAGTGGACCGGTCAGCGGCGTCGAGTTGTCGAGCGGCCACGAGACGCTGATGTCGGTGGGCGCGTCCTTCGTGCCGTCATAGGCGATCAGCATGCTCATCCCGTCCGGCAGCTGCATGTTGTCGGCGATGAGCGAGTCCTTCTCCGAGAACGAGTCGAGCCACAGGTCGGACCCTGCGGGGTTGCGGGCCGCTGTCGCCTGCTCGGCGCCGTCGGCGGGCGTCTCGGTCGGCGCCGGCGTCGCGTCGCCGTCACCGGAGTCCGCGTCGGCCGTCGACGCCGACACGAGCTCGACATCGAGCTTGCCGTTCTTCGCGACGCTGACGTGGTTGTAGTCGGAATCGGCCAGCCAGGCCTCCATGTCAGCGGTGCGCCCGTATGCGGCGAAGATCTCGCCGTCACCGCGGACGAGCAGGGTCTGCGCGCCGGGGCGCTCGCGCAGCACATCGCCGTCGAGCAGGACGAACGGGGCGGGTTCGTCGACCTTCACCGACACCTGATCGGACGACGGCCCTAGGAAGATGGTCCGCTGAGCGATGCCCGCACCGATCAGCACCGTGGCCAGCACGAAGGCCGCGACGGCCCAAACGAAACGCACGAAAAGTCTCCTCACGCACCCCGACACTCTGCCCGAGGCGCAAACACTCGACATTTCAGACTAGCGAAAGCACCTGTGTGTTGCCCACGAGATGCGCCGGGCGCGTCCTCACGCGGCACGTCGGACCGGTCGTCGCGTCGTCGATGGATAGCCTGACAGCATCCGTCTTCCGAGGAGCCCGATGAAGATCCACAATCCGTTCCGCACCGCGCTGGTGGCGACGCTCGGCGTGGGCCTGGGCGTGCTGCTCATCGGCAGCGTGCAGACGCTGTCCACGATCATGCTCTACATCGGCACTGCGCTCTTCCTCAGCCTGGGCCTCGATCCGCTCGTCTCGTTCCTCGAACGACGGCGTCTGCCGCGATGGGCGGCCGTCCTCGTCACGATCCTCGCCGTGCTCGGCGTCTTCGCGGGCATCGTGCTGATCATCCTGCCGGTGCTGATCGATCAGATCTCCGACCTGATCGCTCAGATCACCGCGATCGTGGAGCGCGGCAGAGTGCTCGACGATCTGCGCGAGTGGCTGACGGTCACCTTCCCGAATCTCGATGTAGACAAGGTCTTCGCCTACGTCGTGGATTGGCTCGAGACCAACCTCAACGACATCGGCCAGGGTGTGCTCACGGTCAGCGGCGCGGTGCTCAGCGGCCTCTTCGGCACCTTCATCGTGCTCATCCTCACGATCTACCTCACGGCTTCGACGCCGTCGCTCAAGCGAGCCGTGTACCAGCTGGCGCCTGCATCGAAGCGCGAGCGCTTCATCGATCTGGCCGAGCAGATCACCGACTCGGTCGGCTACTACGTGATGGGCCAGGTCACACAGGGCGTGATCAACGGCGTGCTCAGCATGATCTTCCTCTCGATCATCCGCGCGCCGTTCCCGGCCGTGCTCGCCGTCGTGGCCTTCTTCTTCTCGCTGATCCCGCTGGTGGGAACCCTCACCGGCTCGACGATCATCGTGCTGGCGTGCTTGATCCCCGGGCTCGGCTCCCCCGCGACGGCGATCGCCGCGGGCATCTACTACCTGATCTACATGCAGATCGAGGCATACGTCATCTCCCCCCGCATCATGAGCCGTGCCGTGGCAGTCCCGGGCGCGGTCGTCGTCGTCGCTGCCCTCGCCGGCGGCAGCCTGCTGGGTCTTCTGGGAGCGCTGATCGCGATACCCGTCGCGGCCAGCATCCTGATCATCTATCGCCAGGTTCTGATCCCGCGCATGAACGAACGATGAGCCTCAGGCTGCCGGCCAGTGCGTGGGCAGCGGAAGCGCCGACGGGTTCACCGCAGCGACGACCTCGGTGAGGACCCGCCTCGTCTGGCTCTCACCCACCCACAGGTGCTTTCCGCCCTCGACCGCGATCAGCCTGGCATGCGGGATCGATGCGAACCGGGTCTCGGCCTCGGGCGGACGCAGATAGTCGTCGAGCTCCGGTACGAGGACGACGACCTCACGGTCCGACTGAGCCCACGCGGCCACCTCGGCCTCGGTTGCGCGGTGCAGCGGAGGCGACAGGAGGATGATGCCTTCTATGTCGTGCTCGCGACCGTACTTCAGTGCGAGCTCGGTGCCGAAGGACCAGCCGAGCAGCCACGGGCGAGGAAGCGCGCGCTCGCGCACGAACTCCATCGCCGCCGCGACGTCGAACTGCTCGGCCACACCCCCGTCGAACTCTCCGTCGCTCGTGCCCCGCGGAGAGGACGTGCCGCGGGTGTTGAATCTCAGGACTGCGAGGTCCGCCAGCGCCGGAAGACGGGCGGCGGCCTTTCGGAGGATGTGCGAGTCCATGAATCCGCCGGCGGTCGGAAGCGGATGCAGCGTCACGAGCGTCGCGACGGGGTCCGAATCCACCGGCAACGCCAGCTCGCCGACGAGCGTGAGCCCGTCGGACGTCGACAGCTCGATGTCCTCACGACGGGCGGGCAGCTCCAGCGGCCCGCGGATCTCGATGCTCATGCAATCCTCCAGCAGTGCGTGTGCCAATGTCGGCGGGCGGCGAGATCAGCGGCGTCGCCGAGCACGCCGTCGGCCCGCCAGACGACGAGGTGGGCGGTTCCGGACTCGACCGTGCGCCCGCAACCGGGGCAGATGTAGTCTTTCTGCGCCTGAACGGCCGATACCGGCTGCACAGTCCATTCGACGCCACGACGGACTTCGCTGCGCTTCCAGGAGGACAGCAGCCGATCGAGAGAGTCGTCGGGGTCAGGGCGCGACGGACGGCGCTTGCGCGAGCGGGCCATGACCCGCCATCACCACCAGTGGTTCTTGGTCCAGAACGCGTAGGCGCCCGCCCAGCCGCCGTAGCGGCTGGTGGCGTATCCCGTACCCCAGCGGAGATTGTCGACCGGGTCGTACCCGTTGCCGGGGACCTTGCTGCACGGCAGCGCCTGGACGAGACCGCACGCGCCCGACGACTTGTTCGTGGCGTTGGGGTTCCAGCCGCTCTCGTGCGACACGATGTAGTCCACGTAGCCCCAGTCGGACTCGGCGATGCCGGCCGCAGCCATCCACTCGGCTGGTGCTCCGCCGCCCGTGTAGAAGAGGGGTCCCCCTCCCCCTCCACCGCCGCCCGTCGACGCGGGCTTCGCGGTCGGGGTGGGAGTGGGTTTGGGCGTGACGTACACCGAGAACGCGCCGCGATCCGCCGGTGCGATCGCCGCACCGTCGACCGTGACCGTGAGGTCTTGCGTGTCGACGAGAGCGACCGAGTACATCGACTCAGCGACCGCGGCTTCAGGCGGATCTGCCAGGGCGATACCCGTCGGGGCGACGATCGCTGCGGCGAATCCGACCACGGCGACACCGGCGACGACGCCGGCCACGCGGCGACGGACCGTGCCCGCGCGCGGCGACAGCGCGCGCGACGCAGGCAGCGTCGTCACGCTCTTTCGTTCGGAGATCATGTCGTTTCGGGAGTTCACGATGGCTGGCAGTCTACCGGTCGAGCCTGGGATGACCGTGGGAACTCTCAGCGAACGGCCAGGATGACGTCGATAGTCGCGTCCAGAAGCGCGTCGACCTGTTCCTCGCGATAGCCGCCGCGCTGCATGCGGAACGCGGCGGACCTCAGCTGCTCGGCCGTGAGCGGCTCGCCATCGCGCAGGTAGCGCACGATGCGCGTCGCGACGTGATCGACTTCGTCGATCCGGTACCCGAACGTGAGCATCCCGGTACGGGCGAAGCGATGCTTCCTGCGACGCGCAAGGTGATCGAGGATCACCTGCGCCTCTCCCCTGGCCTGCTCCACCCAGGCGCCGGCGCCCTGGCTGCGGACCACACGATCGCGTTCGCGGCCCGCGAGCGCATCCTCGACGCGGCTCAGGGCCGCATCGACCTCGGCCACCACATAACCGTTCTTCACAAGCGGGAACGATGCGATGCGGACGTCGGAGGCCGAAAGGTCGCCGTCGCCCTCGAACGCCTTGCGCGCCGCGGCGAGGAACGTGTCGACCGCAGCGCGGTGATACCCCCGGGTGCGGCCATGAGTCAGCGAGAACGCGGGCGGCGTCTCGTCGGCCTCATCCAGATCGAGAACGTCGTCAGTGGACATCACAGCACCACCCAAGGTGAGAGAAGAAAGTAGAGACACAGCGCGGGGATGGTCGACGGCAGGATGCTGTCGAGCCGGTCGAGCAGACCCCCGTGACCGGGGAGCCAGGAGCTCATGTCCTTGATCCCGATATCGCGTTTGAGCATGGACTCGCCGAGATCCCCCAGCGTCGCCGTGAGGAGGACCGCGACGCCGAAGATCGCTCCGGCCCACCACGGCAGCTCCAGCAGGAACAGCGCGAGCAGGACGCCCGCCGTGATCGAGGCGACCACGGCTCCGGCGAAGCCCTCCCAGGTCTTCTTCGGGCTGATCCGCGGAGCCATCGGATGCTTGCCGAAGGCGAGACCGCTGGCATACGCACCGGTGTCGGCGGCCACCGCGATCGCGATGAAGCCGAGCACCCACCACTGCCCGCCTTCCTGCCGCAGCAGGATCAGTGCGATGGCGGCGAAGAACGGCACGTAGATCTGCACGAAGCCGCCGATCACGGCATCCGCCAGGACGTCGCCGTAGGTGCGGCCGTCCTGTGCGACCATCTGACCCACCAGGCGCCACACGATCACGAAGGCGACGCCGAGGAACAGCAGCGCCCAGACCAGCCAGATCTGCACGAAGTACGCCGGGATCACGATCAGAGCGGCCGACAGCAGCTGCGGCAGGAGATCGATGCGACGACCCGCGCCGCGCAGGGCGAGGGCGAGCTCGTACACGCCCAGAAGAGCGGCGGCCAGGGCCAGCGGAACGAAGAACACCTTGAAGAACAGCAGTGACGCGAGCAGGGCGGCGCCGAAGGCGAGACCGATCGCGATCGCGAGGATGAGATCGCGACCCGTGCGCTGCTTGATCCGCTCGTTCCGCTGCTTTATGCGCTCATTCGCCTGATCGAACTGATCACGCGCATGCGACACGTGGTTCTCGAACTCGCCGCGCGCCGCGCGCCACTGCTCGCGGATCGCGTTGTGCTCCCCCGTGTCCAGCGGGTCGGGCGCATCAGCGGGCAAGGGCGGACGCGGCGGGATGCTCTCGGCATCGAAGCCTGGGAACGCCTCATCGGCCAGCGGCATGCCGCCGTCCGGAGTCGCCGACTCTCGCGCCTCCCGGCGCGTCTGCGGAGTGCCGTCGTCGGCTCCGCGCGAATCGTCGTCGGACATGTCCGATCAGACCTCGAGGAGCTCTGCTTCTTTGCGCTTGAGAGCGTCGTCGATCAGATCGACGTGCTGGCGCGTGAGCGCGTCGAGCTCCTTCTCGCCGCGGGCGATCTCGTCTTCGCCGAGTTCGCTCTTGAGAGCGTCGAGCTCGTCCTTCGCCTTGCGGCGGATGCCGCGGACGTGGACCTTCGCGTCCTCGCCCTTCGCCTTGACGATCTTGACGTACTCCTTGCGACGATCGGCGGTCAGCTCGGGCATCGTGACGCGGACGATGTTGCCGTCGTTCGACGGGTTCGCCCCGAGGTTCGGCATGTCCCGGATCGCCTGCTCGATGGCCTTGAGCGCCGACTTGTCGTAGGGCGTGATGATGAGCGAGCGCGCCTCGGGGTTCGCGAGCGACGCGAGCTGCGCCAGCGGGGTCGGCGTGCCGTAGTAGTCCACCAGAACCTTCTGGAACATCTGGGGGTTCGCGCGGCCGGTGCGGACCGTTGCGAAGTCCTCCTTGGCAGCGTCGACCGCACGCGTCATGCGAGAGGTGGTTTCAGCGAGGACATCCGCGATCACGGTGACTCCTATCGTCGGGGTGTTCTGAAAATTCTATCGGGCGAAGGCTCTGCGACTGGTGAGGTCAGGCCGTGACGAGCGTGCCGATCGGCTCGCCGAGCAGGGCGCGGGTCACGTTGCCGGCCGGCTCCATGCCGAACACGCGCATGTCCATGTTGTTGTCCATGCAGAGGCTGAAGGCGGTGGAGTCGACGACCTTGAGCCCGCGCTGCAGCGCGTCGCGGTAGGTGACGCGTTCGATGCGCTCGGCATCCGCATGCTTGTTCGGGTCGGCGGTGTAGATCGCGTCGACGCCGTTCTTGGCGACGAGCACCTCCTGTGCGCCGATCTCGAGCGCGCGCTGCGCGGCGACCGTGTCGGTGGAGAAGTAGGGCAGCCCCGCGCCGGCGCCGAAGATGACGACGCGCCCCTTCTCCATGTGGCGCTCCGCGCGCCGCGGAATGTACGGCTCGGCGACCTGGGTCATCGAGATCGCCGACTGCACGCGAGTCGGGGCGCCCGCCTGCTCGAGGAAGTCCTGGAGGGCGAGAGCGTTCATCACTGTGCCGAGCATGCCCATGTAATCCGCGCGTCCGCGGTCCATGCCGCGCTGGCTGAGTTCGGCACCGCGGAAGAAGTTGCCTCCGCCGACGACGATCGCGATCTCGACCCGGTCGACGGCCGCGGCGATGTCGCGGGCGATCTGGCTCACGACGTCGGGGTTGACGCCGAGCTGGCCGGCACCGAATGCCTCGCCGGAGAGCTTGAGCAGGACGCGGCGGCGTCCAGTGCGTTCGGTCATGGGTGGTGTCCTCTCATCCCGATTCAAGATAGTGCCTCTTGGGCATGAAGAAGGGGTCCGGATCGAGATGATCCGAACCCCTTCGACGGTGTTACGCGCCGACCTTGAAGCGAGCGAAGTCCGTCACGGTGATACCGGCGTCCTTCGCCACCTGGGCGACGGACAGCTTGTTGTCCTTCGCGTAGTCCTGCTCGAGCAGGGCGACCTGCTTGATGAACGCGGAGACACGGCCTTCGACGATCTTCGGCAGGGCGGCCTCGGGCTTGCCCTCGTTGCGGGAGATCTCGGTGACGATCTCGCGCTCCTTCTCGACGGCGTCCGCGGGGACGTCCTCACGAGACAGGTACGACGGGTTCGCGAACGAGATGTGCTGCGCGATGCTGCGAGCGGTCTCGGCGTCGTCACCCGTGTAGGCGACGACGACGCCGATCTGCGGAGGCAGATCCTTGCTCGTGCGGTGGAGGTAGACCTCGACCTTGTCGCCGGTCACGGTGCGGACCTGGCGCAGCTCGACCTTCTCGCCGATGATCGCGGCCTCTTCCGAGATGACCGTCTCGACGTTCTTGTCTCCGGCCGGAGCTGCCAGAGCAGCCTCGACCGAGTCCGCCTTGACGGCGGCGACAGCGTCGGCGACCTTGTCGGCCAGCGCGATGAAGCGCTCGTTCTTCGCGACGAAGTCGGTCTCGCAGGCGAGCTCGACGAGCGTCACAGCGCCGTCCTGCTCGCGAGCGACGATGAGGCCCTCGCTGGTCGAACGGTCAGCGCGCTTGGCGTTGCCCTTGGCACCCTTGAGACGCAGGATCTCGGTGGCCTTCTCGACGTCGCCGTCGGCCTCCTCGAGCGCCTTCTTGGTGTCGACCATTCCCGTTCCGAGCTGCTCACGCAGCGCCTTGAGGTCGGCGATGGTGAAGTTGGCCATGTGTGGTGGCTCCTTGCTTCGTAGGTGTGTGTGCGTGGTGTACGCGTGGATTACTTGGCGTCGGCGTCGACGGCGGCAGCCTCGACCTCGACGACCTCAGCCTCGGCGGCGGGAGCCTCAGCGACCTCGGCCTCGACAGCCTCGACGACCTCAGCCTCAGCGGCGGGAGCCTCGACGACCTCAGCGGCGGGAGCCTCGACAGCGCCCTCCTCGGCCGGAGCCTCGAGCAGCTCGCGCTCCCAGTCGGCGAGCGGCTCAGCGTCGCCCGTCTCGGGGTTGTGCTTCTGCTGCAGGCCTTCGGCCGCGGCGTCCGCGATGATGCGGGTGAGCAGCGAGACCGAGCGGATCGCGTCGTCGTTGCCGGGGATCGGGTACTGGAAGTCGTCGGGGTCGGCGTTCGTGTCGAGGATGCCGATCACCGGGATGCCGAGCTTCTTGGCCTCATCGATCGCGAGGTGCTCGCGCTTGGCGTCGACGACCCACAGGGCCGACGGCGTCTTGGTGAGGTTGCGGATGCCGCCGAGCGACTTGTGCAGCTTGTCGAGCTCGCGCTTCTTGAGAAGGAGCTCCTTCTTGGTGAAGCCGGAAGCCGCGGGGTTCTCGTAGTCGAGCTCCTCGAGCTCCTTCATGCGGGCGAGACGCTTCGCGATGGTCTGGAAGTTGGTGAGGAGTCCGCCGAGCCAGCGCTGGTTGACGTAAGGCTGGCCGACACGGGTCGCCTGCTCCGCGAGGATCTCCTGCGCCTGCTTCTTCGTGCCGACGAAGAGGATCGTGCCACCGTGGGCGACGGTCTCCTTGACGAAGTCGTAGGCCTTGTCGATGTAACCGAGCGACTGCTGCAGGTCGATGATGTGGATGCCGCTGCGCTCGGTGAGGATGAAGCGCTTCACCTTCGGGTTCCACCGACGGGTCTGGTGTCCGAAGTGCACGCCGCTGTCGAGCAGCTGGCGGATGGTGACCACAGCCATGGTCGTCTCCTTGTTCTGGCGCGTGGCGCCGTTGAGGTTATCGCCGATCGGTCGATCGGACTGCCTGGTGCCCGGCACACGCCCGCCACCTCTGAAGAGGTGGACCTGTGGGAGTGGATGCCGCGACCGGAGTCGCTCTGGGCACGCGTAGTCACCCCGATTTCGAGGTGCTCCCCCAGCATACAGGATGCCGCCGCCTCCGATGCTCTCTGCACAGAGTACGGACTCTGCCGAGTTCTCCCCTGTCTCGGTCGTTCAGGAGCGGGAACGCGCGCGCCGAGTCGGCGGGACGAGAAGGATGACGAGCATGCGACCACCCCCGTGCCTCGGTATCCTCATCGCCCTCGCTCTCTTGCTTCCCCTTGCGGGGTCGTCCTCTGCCGCGGCCTCGACGGCGTCAGCCGCAACGCATGCCGACACCGCGTCGCGCGAAGACGAGACGGGCGACTGGCTATGGCCCGTCGACGGGCCGCACACGGTTGTCGCCGCGTATCGCGCACCGGCGCACGAGTACGGCGCCGGTCACAGAGGCATCGACATAGCGGCCGGTGTCGGTGATCCCGTACGTGCACCCGCAGATGGCGTGGTCGCCTTTCGAGGCACTGTGGTCGATCGTCCGCTGATCACGATCGACCACGAAGGCGGATACGTGACGACCTTCGAGCCGCTGCTCTCGGAGCTGTCGCCGGGCGACGCGGTGACAGCCGGTGACGTGATCGGCACGGTCGACGTCGGCGGGCACTCCGCGCCCGGCACTCTCCACGTGGGCGTGCGTCTCCACGGTGTCTACATCAATCCGCTGCTGCTGTTCGGGGACGTTCCGCGGGCGGTGCTGCTCCCCTGCTGCGGGCCCATCTGAGCAGCAGGGTGCAGACACTGCGGCCGGCTCGCCCTCTCGCCCAAGCGGCTGCGTGCTGCTTGCCCCTGGGCCCGACAGGCTGCGGGGCGTGCTCAGGCTCGTGGATGGGCGAGGCGATAGGTCGCAGTGAGACGCTCGGCCGACACATGCGTGTAGATCTGCGTGGTGCCGAGGCTCGCGTGGCCGAGGATCTCCTGCACGGCGCGCAGATCGGCTCCGCCGTCGAGCAGGTGCGTGGCGGCGGTGTGTCTGAGGGCATGCGGGCCGACCGTGTCCGCGCCGACGAACGGGCCCAGCGCGTCGGCGACCACCGTGTAGACCGTGCGCGGCCCGATGCGTCCGCCCCGCGCCCCGAGGAACACCGCCGCCGGAACGATATCTGCTCTGGCCGCGAACACTGGCCTGCCCCGGGTCAGAAAGGCGCCGACCGCGGTGCGTGCCGGAATCCCGAACGGGACGACACGCTCTTTCGATCCCTTACCGAGCACTCGTGCGGTGCCACGGTCGAGGTCGAGGTCGTCGAGGTCGAGCCCGCATAGCTCCGACACCCGAATGCCTGCGCCGTAGAGAAGCTCGAGGATGGCGTGGTCGCGCAGAGCGACAGGATCGCCTCCGGCCGCCGCATCGCGCCGGGCGTCGAGCAGCGCGGTCATGGCGTCGTGGGACGCGACGGTGGGCAGAGTGCGTCCGCGCTTTGGGGCGATCAGCCGCAGACTCGGATCGTGTGGGATCAAGCCTTCATCCTGTGCCCAGTTGAAGAAGGACCGGGCCGCCGCGGCGCGGCGCGCGAGCGTCGACCGGGCGTCGCCCCGTTGCGTCGCCCGCCACAGCCAGTCGCGCAGCGCCTCGAGATCGACATCCTGCACGTCACGGTGACCGATGCTGTCGCCCAGGTCGCGGAGATCGGCACGGTATGCCCGCACGGTGGCCGGCGACAGGCGCCGCACATGCTGCAGGTGCTCGGCGAACGCCTGAGCCGCGACGAAGAACTCCATCTCCACAGCTTGCCTCGCCGCGTGCCCCCGGATCGGCAGCCTCGCCGCGGCATCGCCGAGCGGTGCGCCGTCGGGCTCACGCAGCGCCCACGCTCCGACGCCACCCGACGCCGGAGCGCGCGACGGCTCCCTCGAGCTCGAGAAGTCCGAGCAGAGCCTCGACTCTCGTCACCGACAGACCGCTGCGGCGCGCGAGTTCCTGAGCCGGAACCGCCGTACGCGTGCTCAAGGCGTCGCGCAGCCGGACCTGCTCGGGGTCGGCGGTGGCATCGCCCTGCGGCATCCCGACGATCGTCTCCCAGAGCTCCCGGATCTCGGCCGTCGTCGTGACGCACCGGGCGTCGTAATCGCGCAGCAGGCGATGGCAGCCGGACGATGTGGCGGACGTCACCGGACCAGGGACAGCGCCGAGCGGGCGACCCAACGAGGCGGCGTGTCCGGCGGTGTTGATCGATCCGCTGCGCCACCCCGCTTCGACGACGACAGTGGCCTGCCCGAGAGCGGCGATCAGCCGGTTGCGGCTGAGGAACCGCCACTTCGTCGGGGCGGTGCCGCACGGCACCTCGCTCACGACGGCACCCTTGACTGCGATCTCGCGGAGCAGGCTCTGATGCCCCTGCGGATATGCGCGGTCCACACCTCCGGCGAGGAGCGCGACGGTGGCTCCGCCGACGCCGAGCGCCGCGCGATGCGCGGCGCCGTCGATGCCGTAAGCGCCACCCGAGATCACGACCGCGCCGCTCCCGGCGAGATCGCCGGCGAACTCTGCGGCGAGCAGATCGCCATAACCGCTCGACGCCCGCGCGCCGACGATCGCGACGTTCCCGCGGTATTGCATCTGATGCAGGATCCGCGTCGTCGTCTGTGTCGGAAACACTATCGTCCCGTTCAATCCACCGCGCAACATTCCGCAGGACGACTTGCGTCCACCCGACGACTTCGCGTTTAATGCATGATTAGAGCGTTATACGGATGGATTGGGTCGTCGATGGGTCGGATTCCGCACGGTGCGTCGTCGCTCTATCTCGCGAGCGGGGTGTCGTTCCTCAACGCCCAAGAAGCTGTCTTCGATGCGATGCTCGAGGGCTGGCGGATGCAGCAGATCGGGGGCCGCCACCTCAAAGAGGACTCGGTTGCTCGCGCGCAAGGCGTGGTGCGGAGATTCGAGGCCTACGCCGGGAAGAAGCCGTGGGAATGGTCGGCGGGCGATTTCGACGAGTGGATGACGCTGCTGGTGTCGCAGAGGCAGGTGGAGGCGTCGACGATTCGGTCGTATCAGGGTGCGGTCCGCACGTTCTGCGACTACATCTGCTCACCGCACTACGGCTGGGTTGCCGAGTGCATGGACCGCTTCGGGACGCATCCGGTTCAGGTCTGTCATGAATGGAACACGCTCGCTCATCTGCAGGACTACGAGGGCAAGCCCGGCCGACGCCCGCTGACCAGGTCTGAGTTGCAGCGTCTCTTGGACCATGCGGATGCGGAGGTGTCGCGGTTGCTGGATGAGCACCGCAAGGGTGCTTTGCCGGCGTTCCGCGATGCGACGCTCTTCAAGGTTGTCTACGCCTGGGGCATGCGTGCGAGCGAGGCGGTCGGGCTGGACATCACCGATTTCTACAGGAACCCGAAAGCCCCGCAGTTCGGGGAGTTCGGGGTGATGCAGATCCGTCATGGGAAGTCCTCGCGCGGCGGGCCACCGAAGCGGCGCGCTGTCGTGACGTTGTTCGATTGGGCGGTCGACGCGCTCCAGGAGTATGTCGAACAGGTGCGCCCGCTGATGGTCCGGGATGGCTCGACGGCGCTCTGGCTCTCGGAACGCGGCACGAGGCTCCGCGCTCGAGAGCTCTCGTCGCGGTTCGCCGCCTACCGGACGGTGCTGGGTTTGGACGAGGTGCTGACGCCGCACGCGTTGCGTCATTCCTACGTGACGCATCTGATCGAATCGGGCGTCGATCCCACGTTCGTGCAACGTCAGGTCGGGCATCTGCACCAGTCGACGACGGCGCTTTACACGGGGGTGAGCGCGGACTACATGAACACGATGATGGGCCAGGCGATTGAACGGACACGGTTGCGGCCGAGTGATGAGGAAGGAGCAGGGCGATGAGACTGATCGGGTTTGAGTGGCGGCTGCGGGAGGTGATGGCGGCGGCGGGGATGTTCTCCACGACGAAGCTGGTTCCTCTGCTGGAAGAGCGCGGCGTCTACTTGTCGACGAGCCAGGTCTACCGGCTCGCGGCGGAGAAGCCGGAGCGGATGAACATGCAGGCTCTGGTCGCGCTGCTGGACATCTTTGACTGCACGTTCGAAGAGCTCGCGCCCCGTGTCGTTCTCGGCGGCGCGGTCGCGGCAACGGGCACCGCCGATGTTGCGCCGGAGCAGGGCGACTCGGCGACGAACCGTCTCCGGGAGTCCGGTTTGAAGCCGCGCAGGGCCCGGATTCTTCCGCCGGATGCTTGACCCGGTCTTCGCCGCGCTGACCGCACAGATCGCAGCCGTCGAACGCACGATCCCCTACGAGCGGATCTTGGAGGTCGTCGTCGGGTCGTTCCGGCAGTTACCTGTCGCTCGCCGGACTCTTGACCTCGTGACTGCGTCACCGGGGCTGCTCACGGCCGCGGACCCGCGGACTCCGCCGGCGCTCGCGAGCCTGCTGTTTCGACTTCACGAGGCGGGAGCGCACACCATTCAGCCGCCGGGGTGCGCCCAGTGCGGAGAGCAGCGGAAGCTCCTGCAGGTGACATCCACGGGGAGGATCTGCGCGCGCTGCGTTCGCCGGCTCGCTGCCAGGACCGGACGTTGCGATCGTTGCGGTCAGACGCGCAGCCTGCAGGCCGGGCACGGCGAGACTGAGTACTGCAAGCGGTGCTGGGTCGACATGAAGGCTGACGCGGCCGACCGGATCATTGAAGAGGTGCGCCTGCATCGCCGCGTCGCGACCGCGATCATCCGGCACGCGCTCGAGCAGATGGCGTCGGCTGGCCGAGACCGCCGCGTCCGACTCATGATCGAGTTGCGGGCTCATGGCCTGGACTGGTTCGCGGATCCCGCGGTCGGATCGGTTCTGTTCGGCACCTTCTACGATCTGCTGCACCAGCAGGGCGCACGGCTCCCGGAGCGCCGCTGCGGAGGTTGCGGGACCACGCGCACACTCACCGAACGCGTCGACGGGCGGGTGAGCTGCCGGCGCTGTTACCGGATTGCACACCACAGCCGCTGCGACAGCTGCGGTGACGTCACCAACTTGGAGCGGCTGCTCTCGGATGGTCGCCGGATCTGCCAACGTTGCACGAACAAGCTCCCCGACGAGAACGCCGTCTGCGTGCGCTGCGGGAACCATCGCCTGATCGCCTACCGGAGCCCTGACGGCCCGCTCTGTTCGACCTGTCGGGCCTCCTCCCAGCTGGACACCTGCACGGTCTGCGGGGAGATCACAGCCTGCTTGTTCCATGGCAGCGAGAAAGCGATCTGCAAGCCCTGCAGTGACGAGGCGAGCGTCGACATCTGCACGATCTGCGGGAACGAGCGGCAATGCCGCTGGCCCGGCACCGCACGCGCAGCCTGCGAACAGTGCTCCAACCCGCGCGAGCCCTGCGTGAGCTGCGGGGAGGTCCGACTGCGCCACCGACGCGCCGAAGACGGCTCCGGATACCTCTGCTTTGCCTGCGTCGCACCGATCATCGAGACCTGCACGAGCTGCGGCGACGACCGGATCGTGAACGGTCGGATCGGGGGTCGCCCGTTCTGCCCGCTCTGCTATCCCCGCCAACCGGAGTCCTTCCGCCCCTGCACCAGCTGCGGGACTGTCACAAGGTTGATCGCGAAGCTCTGCCCACGCTGCCGCGCCGACCAGATGATCCGCGAGATGATCCCCGACGACCTCGCGGCGTCCGACACTCGCATCGCCCACCTGCGAGAGCGATGGTTCCAGGGCGCGCCGTCGAAGATCATCCACGCCTTCGAGCGCGGCACCGTCGCCTGCACCCTGATCACCCGGGTGCTCACAGACCCGACCCTGCGCACCCACGCCTACCTCGACCAGGCCGGCTCCGAATACCAGACTCGAGCAGTGCGGTCCGTGCTCATCGACCACGAGATGCTTCCGCCCCGAGACGAACTGCTCGCCCGGTTCGAGCTTTGGCTCCCCAATGCGCTGGCGGAGATCCCCGACCCAGGCGAGCGACGCACCGTCACCCAATACGCGCGCTGGCGGCACCTTCGCGCGCTACGACGGAACACGATGCCCTCCCGCTCCGGGCAGTTGTCATGGCGGCGGATCGAGATCATGGGGATCATCGAACTCCTGGGCTGGATCCACTCCCGAGGAGGCTCTCTCGCATCCCTGACCCAGGCGGACGTCGACGAATGGCTCACCGGCGGCACCCGTCCGTTCCTTCACCACTTCCTGAAATGGGCCGGACGAGACGGCACGTCCCGACGACTCGTCGCCCCCAGGCCGCCGTCAGGAAGACTGAATCCGCAGGCGATGAGCGACGACGAACGCTGGCGGCTGTTCGCCGACGTCACCTCCGACGCCTCCATCGATCCGCACACGAAGTTCGCCGCGGGGCTGATGCTGATGTTCGGCATCCGGGCAGCGAAGATCGTCCAGCTGCGCGCCGAGGACGTCACCGTGACCGAGGAGACCGTGCTTGTCCGTCTCGGGGCGGAACCTCTCGTGCTTCCCGCTGAGCTCGCGCCGGCTGCGGTCGGAGCAGCCAGTAACCGCACCGCGCCCCGGATGTTCGTGGAGAGTATCGAGCAGGAGTGGGTCTATCCAGGAGCCCGCGCCGGCCACCACATGGCCCCGGACACGCTCAATGCGCGGCTCCGCGCCGTCGGCATCCCGCCGCGGCTGGCGCGCACCAGCGCGTTGATCGCTCTTGCGCAGGAACTCCCACCCGTCGTGCTCAGCCGGCTGACCGGACTGGACATCACCTCGGCGATCGCGTGGTCCAACGCGATCGGCGCGAACAGCAACGCCTACGCCGCCGCGGTCCTCGAACGGATCGGCATGCCCATCCCGATCCTCTGACGGTGAAGCGAACACCCCTACTGGCCGGCTACGCGGATCCGAGGACGGCGGCGACCTAACCCAACGCCTCCGACATGAGCCGGTCTGGCTCTGCCCAACACACGGACCCATCGATTGCCCCGAAGACCCTCTCGCGGACCCCCAATAGCGCCACAGCGAATAGTGCGGGTACTAATCGCCCGGCGATGGCCTTTCGCCTGCGGGGAGAAAAACTACAGGTATCGGCAGACCTGGTCCGGGCTGCATGTGTCGGGGTCCGGGTGCGCGGCGTCGTGCCTGAGGTCGGCGATGGTGTCGTGCAAGGCGGTGAGTTGGGCGATCTGCTGCTCGATCTCGCTCAGGCGCGCGTCGAGGAGGTCGCGCACGTGCGCGCAGGGCGCGTGTCCGCTGTCGCGGATGTCGAGGATCTGGCGGATCTGAGCGAGGGTGAGGCCTGCGGCCTGGCCACGGTGAACGAAGTCGATCCGGGCGACGGCGTCGGGCGCGTAGTCGCGGTACCCGGACGGCGTCCGGTCGGCCGTGGGCAGCAGGCCCTGCTCCTCGTAGAACCGGAGGGTCTTCGCGGTGGTGCCCGCGCGTTCGGCGAGTTCTCCGATGCGCATCGCGACCTCCGATCATTCGGCAGGGGCCACGCTTGACCTTCCCCTGCACTGGAAGGTCCAGTATGGCTGAAACGGAACAGAAGTCCAAGCATTGACAGGAGCAGCAGCGATGCCCACGAAGTACGACCTCGCCATCATCGGATCCGGCGGCGGAGCGTTCGCCGCCGCGATTCGCGCGACCATGCTCGGGAAGTCGGTGGTGATGATCGAGCGCGGAACGCTCGGGGGCACCTGCGTGAACACCGGCTGCGTGCCGTCGAAGGCCCTCATCGCCGCCGCCGATGCACGGCACGTCGCCTCCGACGCCGCCGAACGGTTCCCGGGGATCGCGACGTCGGCGGGGCCGGTGGACATGACCGCGCTGATCGCCGGGAAGCAGGCGCTGGTCGAGACGATGCGGAGCGAGAAGTACGCCGACGTCGCCGATTCATACGGGTGGCACGTCCGGCGGGGAGACGCCGGGTTCGCGGGCACCCCGGACGCGCCGGTGTTGGAGGTCACCGCCGCAGACGGAGCGGTCGAGACGATCGAGGCCGAGCACTACTTGGTCGCCACCGGTGCGCGGCCGTGGGCCCCGCCGATCGACGGCCTGGACGAGGCCGGGTACCTGACCTCGACCACGGCGATGGACCTGACCGAGGTCCCCGAGTCGATGCTGGTGCTCGGCGGCGGCTACGTCGCTCTGGAGCAGGCGCAGCTGTTCGCCCGCCTCGGCTCCCAGGTCACCGTGCTGGTGCGGTCCCGGCTCGCGTCGAAGGAGGAGCCGGAGGTGTCCCGGACACTGCAGGAGGTGTTCGCCGACGAGGGCATCCGCGTGGTCCGCCGCGCGGTGCCGACCCGGGTGTCCCGGGACGCGGCGACCGGGCAGGTCGTGGTGACCGCGGACGTGTCCGGCGGCGCGCAGGCGTTCCGCGCCGACCAGGTGCTCGTCGCCCTCGGACGCCGTCCCGTCACCGACGGTTTGAACCTCGATGCGGTCGGGGTGAAGACCGGGGACTCCGGCCAGGTGGTCGTCTCCGACCGGCTGCAGTCGTCCAATCCACGGGTCTGGGCCGCGGGCGACGTGACCGGGCACCCGGAGTTCGTCTACGTCGCCGCCCACCACGGCACCCTCGTCGCCGAGAACGCGTTCGCCGACGCCGACCGGTCCGTCGACTACGCCCGTCTGCCGCGGGTGACGTTCACCGGACCGGCGATCGGCGCGGTCGGGATGACCGAGAAGGAGGTCATCGCCGCGGGGATCCGCTGCGACTGCCGCGTGCTGCCCCTGCAGTATGTGCCCCGCGCCGTGGTGAACCGCGACACCCGCGGGTTCATCAAGATCGTCGTGAACGCCGACACGACTCAGATCCTCGGCCTCACCGCCGTCGCCAAGGACGCCGGGGAACTCGCCGCCGCAGGCGTCCACGTGCTCGGCAAGACCATTGCCGAAGTCGCTGACGCGTGGGCCCCCTATCTGACCATGGCCGAGGGCATCCGGATTACCGCGAAGTCCTTCACCACCGACCCGTCACTGCTGTCGTGCTGCGCATGAACGGCAACGCACATCGTCCCGCAAACAGAACCGGAGAAACCCGCAATGTCTGACCTCAGCGCGCAACTGCCCGAGCGACTCGGCCGGACCGAGGAAACCGGGCTCGACCCCAATCTGCTGATCCCGCTGCTTCGCCTGCTCGTTGACGGCGACCCCGTTACGGTCGGGCAGCTCGCCGCGGCCGCCGGCCGCACCCCCGATGAGGTGCGGCACGGGCTGGCCGCGGTGCCGGACACCGAGTACGACGACCAGGGCCGGCTCGTCGGCCAGGGCCTCACGCTGCGCCCCACACCGCACCGGTTCACCGTCGACGGCGAAGAGCTCTACACCTGGTGCGCCCTGGACACCCTCATCTTCCCGACCCTCCTCGACCGCACGGCCCGCGTGGAGTCCATCTCCCCGGCCAGCGGCGAGACGATCCACGTCACCATCGACCCGGCCACCGGGGTCACCGCCGTCACGCCTTCGACCGCCGTGGTGTCGCTGGTGAACCCGGATCAGATCACCTCGATCCGCTCGAACTTCTGCAATCAGGTGCACTACTTCACCTCCATCAACGACGCCACCGGGTGGCTTACTGAGCATCCCGGTGCCGAGGTGGTCCCGGTGGCCGAGGCCCACCGGATCGGGCAGGAGCTCACAACGAGCATGCTCGACCGGGTGCGGGTCAATGCCCCGGTGGCCGATGACTGCCACCGCTGCTGCTGAGGCACGACACGGATGAAATCGAGAACGCCATGACCTCCAACCACGACGACCGGTCGCGGGGTGGCGGCGGCCTGCTTCTGGGTGCCGGTGCGGTACTCCTCGTGGTCCTCTGCTGCGCGCTGCCCGTCCTCATCGCCGGCGGAGTGCTCGCCAGCATCGGCGGGCTCCTTATCGGCAACCCCTGGGTGATCGGCGTGGGCATCGCGCTCGTCCTGCTCGTGGCTCTCACCGTCGCCCGCCGTCGAACCCGCCGCGGCTTCACCGATTCCGATTGCTGCCCTCCGACCGATTCCACCCACCACGCCGACACGGAAGACGAACAGAAACGATGACGACCTCCCGCACCCACCGCGCGACCCTCTCCTTCGCGAGCCTCCTGCTCGCAAGCTCGCTGACCTTGACCGCCTGTGGAAGCAGCGACGAGGGTCCCGTCTCTGCAGACGCTGGCACTGTCGTAACAGTGGCCAGCATCGACGGTCAGCAGATCAGCCTGCCGGCCGCAGGGAAACCCGCAGCCGTGTTCTTCTTCTCCGTCGGCTGCGGCGAATGCGTCGGCGGAGTCGGATCCCTCGGCCAGGCAGCCATCGATGCAGAGGAGGCCGGCATCGATGCCCAGTTCCTCGCCGTCGACATGGATCCGCGCGAGCCCAGGGAGACCATCGAGAGCTTCATGGAATACGTCGACGCCGAGCATGTCCCCGCCGCCATCGACGAGGGCGCAGCACTGTCTCAGCGGTTCGAGGTCGTCGCGCTGTCCACGCTGATCGTGGTCGACGCGGATGGCAAGGTGACCTTCCGCGCCACCGACCCCGACGCCGACACGATCGTCGCCGAACTCGACAAAGCCGGAGCCTGAGCGATGGGAGGACTCCTCGCCCTCGCCTTCGCGGCCGGTATGATCGCCCCCGTCAATCCCTGCGGCTTCGCGCTGCTCCCGGCATGGATCACCCACACGCTCGGCGACGCCGCCTCCGCCCCGGTCCCGGTGCGCCTCCTGCACGCCCTGCGAGCTGGCCTCGCTCTGACGATCGGGTTCGCGGGCACGCTCGCCCTCGCCGGCGTCGTGGTCAGCGCCGGCGCACGGGGCCTGATCCAGGCCGCCCCAGCGCTCGGCCTCGCCGTCGGGATCGTGCTGGTACTGCTCGGAGGGGCGATGCTGGCGGGACGATCGATCTCCCTCCGACTGCCCGGCATCCCCGGCCGGGTGACCGAACGGCTGCCCGGCACGGCGCGCATGGTCGTATTCGGTGTCGGCTACGCCGCGGCGTCGCTCTCGTGCACCTTCGGCGTGCTCCTTGCGGTCATCGCTCAGGCCCAGGCGACTGCTAGCTTCGCCAGCCTGCTCCTCGTGTTCGGCGTATACGCCGCGGGCTCCGCCACCGTGCTGCTGCTCGTCGCCGTGGTCGCCGCGGCAGCCGGGTCCGCGCTCTCGCGGCGCGTCACGGCAATGGCCCGACTCGGCCCCAAGGTCACCGCTGCCGTCCTCGTCCTCACTGGTGTCTACCTGGCGTGGTACTGGTACCCCGCCGCCACCGGCGATACCCCCGCATCCGGTCGCGCCGACGTCCTCACCGCCGTCGCCGCGACGATATCGGGCTGGCTCCAAGATCGCACCGATGTCATCGCCGGGCTGTCCATCACCGTGGTGCTCGTCGTGGTGCTGATCGGAATCCTTCATCGAAACCGTCAGAGCTCCGCACGGAAGACCCAGGACAACTGCTGCGGCCCGCCGCCGACGCACTCTCTCGGCGACCAGCCGAGCGCGCCGACCAAACAGCATTGAACTGCTCAACACATCAATGCAAGACGGCGTCAACGACCGGAATCACGAAACCGGGACACCGAACCCGCTCCGCCTGATCATCAGACACGGACGACACTGTCGAACCTCACCAGCGATCGCGACAATTCGCGGCGCAGGGGTCGACGGGATCCTCGGTAACCCTGGGTGATCGGCCACCGGCACCGCGCGTGGCACTCTCTGTGCTGGTCGCAGCCCAGCTGAGGCACCCACGCCGGACCGCATGGATAGACAGTGCTGCCCGGCCCATGGACCCCCAATAGCGCCACAGCGAATAACGCGTGCTACCAATACCTGGGTTCAGCGCTGAGCAGCCCGGCATCTCCCCTGACCCACAGCATGGTCGGGGCATGAACGTCGAGGTCGTCCATCGCCGCCGGCCACAGGGCATCGCCAGGCAGCACGAGCCGCGCCCGTACGGCCTCCGCACCGTGGAGCGCGTCGAGAACGGCATGCGGCGATGCGCGGGGCCGCCAGCGCTCGATCGCCTCCTGCAGCGCTCGTGGAGGCGTCACCGGCGGCACGAGCACGGCATCGGCATCTGTCGCCACGCGCAGCGCTTCGACCGGTCCGAGTTCAGCGATCAGCGCACCGGCGACACCATCTCCGGGCTCGGCGAGCACGTTCCACGCGACTCTGGCCAGCACCTCGTCGACGTCGCGTTCCGGGCACGTCGCCCGCGCCGCATCCTTCGCTTCGGAATCCTGCAGCAGTCGCGCGATCATGCGCTGCGTCCCTTCTTCAGATACAGGGCTCGCCCCACCTGGTCCCGCCCCGGATGGTCGACGCCGGCGAGATCGGCCATGGTCCAGGCCAGTCGAAGGACCCTGTCGTACCCGCGCAGCGTGAGAGCCCCGCGCTCCAGTGCCCGGTCGAGGGGGCTCCTCGCCTCTGCGCTCACGCGGCGCGCGCCCTGCCTCAGCCAGGTCCCCGGCACGTCTCCGTTCAACCGCCACGGAGTGCCGCGCAGCCGATGAGCCGCTCGCTCTCTCGCTGCGAGCACCCGTTCCCGCGCCTGAGCAGTGGACGTCTCGGATCGCTCGGCCGATGTCGCGCGCGCCGCCGCGACGCGCGCGACTTGCAACTCGATGTCTATGCGGTCTCGCAGCGGCCCGGAGAGCCTGTCGGCGTATCGGCGAATCGCCAGGGAGGGGCAGACGCACTCCGCGCCGCGTACTCCGTAGTTGCCGCACGGACAGGGGTTCGTCGCCAGGATGAGCTGGAAGCGCGCGGGGAACCGCGCGATGAAGCCTGACCTGTGCACCTCGATCGCCCCCGACTCGAGCGGCTGCCGGAGCGCGTCCAGAGCGACGCGCGAGAACTCCGCCGCCTCGTCGAGGAAAAGCACTCCCCTGTGCGCGCGCACGATGGCGCCGGGACGCACGACCCGCGATCCGCCGCCCACCAGCGCTGCGACCGAAGCGCTGTGATGAGGAGCCTCGAGCGGAGAGATCCGGTCGAGGCTGTCGACCGGATCGCCGACGAGAGAGCGGATCGAGGCGACTTCGAGCGCCTCGTCGTCTGTGAGCGGAGGGAGTATCCCCGGAAGGCGACGGGCGAGCATCGTCTTGCCGGCCCCCGGTGGTCCGCTGAGCAGCAGGTGATGCCCGCCCGCTGCAGCCACGACGAGCGCGTCGATGGCGTCCTCCTGGCCGACGACGTCCGCGAGATCGAGAACCGACGGCGGCTCCGCGACGTGGGCGGCGCCCGCGACCGGTTCCACCTGCGGGACCGCGACCTCGGCACCGTGCCACGCCGCGACTTCGGCGAGCGACACGGCCGCTCGCACCTCGATGCCAGGCACGAGCCGCGCTTCAGCCGCGTTCGCGAACGGCACGACCACCCGCTCGAAGCCGGCGCGCGCGGCCGCGAACACGGCGGGCAGCACACCTGTCACCGGACGCACACGGCCGTCCAGACCGAGCTCTCCGATGTGCACGGTGCGGGAGATCGACTCGCGGCGCAGAGAACCACCCGCCGCGAGCGTCGACACCGCGATGCTCAGATCGAAACCGGAACCCTGCTTCGGCAGACTGGCCGGCGACAGGTTCACCGTCAGCCGGCGTCGGGGCAGATCCAGGCCCGCGTTCTTACAGGCGTTGTGCACCCGCTGAACGGCCTCTCCCAGCGCCTTGTCGGGCAAGCCGATGATCTTGAACTCGGGCGTCTGATTCGACAGATCGGCCTCGACCTCCACGAGATGGCCGTCGACCCCTGTGAGAGCGACTGCCCAGGTCCGCGCGGTCTTCACGAAAGGTCCTGCAGATGCTCGAGCGTGCCGGCATCCGGGTCCGCTCCGATGATGCCGATCGCGTCGAGCCTGACTCTGCGTCCGTACGCCCGTTCAGGGTGAGCCTCGATCCAGGCGTGAGCGAGCTGCCACAGGCGTCTGCGCTTGCGGACGTCGACCGCCTCGAAGGGGTGGCCGAAAGCGGCCGATCGTCGCGTCTTGACCTCGACCACGCACAAGGCGCCATCGACCGCGGCGATGATGTCGAGCTCGCCTTGCGCGCACCGCCAATTGCGGTCGAGGATCTCGTATCCGCTCTCGATCAGATGGCGGACCGCCCGGTCTTCACCGGCTCTGCCGAGGATGTCTTTCGCTGCCATGACGACATGGTCGCGAAGATCTCGTTACGCTCGACGCGGTCTGCTCGCGGAACGACGCGGGAATGTGGATATCCCGTCGAACGAGAACGGTGGTGCAGAGTTATTCGCCGTCGAGCGACAGCTCCTGAGGAAGCTCGAACTCGCGGCGCTGCAGCTCCTCGACGTTCACGTCTTTGAAGGTCAGGACCCGCACAGCCTTCACGAAGCGGTCGGCGCGATAGATGTCCCACACCCAGACGTCGGTCATCGAGATCTCGAAATAGAAGTCGTGCTCGGTGTCACGCCGCACGACGTTGACCTCGTTCGCCAGATAGAACCGACGCTCGGTCTCGACGACGTAGGCGAACTGGCCGACCACGTCCCGGTACTCGCGGAACAGCGCCAGCTCGAGTTCGCGGTCGTAGTCGTCGAATGCTTCCTCATCCATGATGAGTCCATCCTAGAGTCGCACGCGGCGGCGGGCCGCACCTCGCCCGCTCAGAACAGGGTGGGAGCGTCGGTGATCGCCCATGATGCACGGTGGTACGGCGAGAGACCGAGCGTGCGGATCGCGTCGCGATGCTCCGTGCTGGCATAGCCCTTGTTGCGGCTCCACTGATAGTTGGGGTAGGTGTCGTGCAGTTCCGTCATGTACGTGTCGCGCGCGACCTTGGCGATGACGGATGCCGCTGATACCGACGCGCAGTCGCGATCCGCCTTCACCTGGGAGCGCACTCGCAGCGGGACCGGATGCACGCGCGACACGTAGTCGTGGTTGCCGTCGAGCAGCACGAGCGCACTCTCGACCGCGAAGCCCTGTTCGACCACGCTCTGCACCGCGCGGGAGGCAGCAAGACCGAGCGCGCGCATGATGCCGACCTCATCGATCTCGGCGGCACTCGCCCAGCCGACACCGGATGCCGACACCCACGCGGCCGCGCGGGTCGCGACGTCGGGACGGCGCTTCTCCGTGACGAGCTTCGAATCACGAAGACCCTCCGGCACCCGTCTGCGGGCTCCCGCGGCGTCCATCACCGCTGCACCGACCGCGACCGGTCCTGCCAGAGCTCCCCTGCCGACCTCGTCGAGAGCGATGATCAGCTCGCACTCGGAGAGCAGCTTGCGCTCGAGTGTGAGCTTCGGGGCGATCACCGTCATTCGGGATCCGGAACGCCGTTGAACGAGTCGTGGTGCGCGTCGATCGTGCCGAACCGGCTCAACGGCCAGGTCGTCAGGAAGGCCTTGCCGACGACGTTCGCCATCGGCACGAAGCCTCCGCTCGGGAGCTCCTGGTGCTCTCGCGAGTCCCGAGAACGGTCGCGGTTGTCGCCGAGCAGCCAGAGGGAGCCGCTGGGAACCGTCACGTCGAACGGCTCGTTCGATGCCGCCGTGTCGCCCTGAGGAAGGTTGAGATACGAGAGTTCGTCCACCGGCGTGCCGTTGATCGTGATCTGCCCCAGAGCGTTGCAGCACACGACGTGGTCGCCGGGGAGACCGATGATCCGCTTCACCAGATGGTCCTGGGAGTCGGTCGCGGAGATTCCCACGAGCGTCAGCACCCAGTCGATCGCCTGCACGAGAGGCGGCTGCGGCGGCGTCGTGGGCTGCGCGTCGAGCCAGCCGCCCGGGTCCTTGAACACGACGACGTCGCCGCGTTCGTAGCCCGCCCAGCGCGGGGTGAGCTCGTCGACGAGGATCCTGTCGTTGACCATGAGCGTCTGCTCCATGGATGCGGACGGGATGTAGAACGAGCGGACGACGAAGGTCTTCACGACGAACGACACGAGAGCTGCGATCACGACGATCACCAGCACGTCGCGGAGGAAGACGACGAGTCCGCGCCTCTTCTTCACCGGTGGCGTGGGTGCGGACGCGGATTCAGTCGTCATCGGTTTCCTTCACAGACTCGGCCGTTCGAGCACGGCCCTACCAAGGTTCGCACAGGTGGGGGAAAACACAGCACCCCGGGACATCGTGTCCCGGGGTGCTGTGGAGATGCTGCGACTCAGCGGTCGCGCTTCTCCTTGATCTTCGCCTTCTTGCCGCGGAGGTTGCGGAGGTAGTAGAGCTTCGCGCGACGCACGTCACCGCGGGTGACGACCTCGATGTGGTCGATCACCGGGGAGTGCACCGGGAAGGTGCGCTCGACGCCGACCTGGAAGCTGATCTTGCGAACGGTGAACGTCTCGCGAACGCCGTCGCCCTGGCGGCCGATGACGACGCCCTTGAAGACCTGGATACGAGAGCGGGTGCCCTCGGTGATGTTCACGTGGACGTTGACGGTGTCACCGGCGTTGAAGTCGGGGATGTCCGAACGGAGGGAAGCCGCATCGACGGCGTCGAGGATCTGCATGATCGTCTCTCTCTGCACTCGCCTCAGGTCGGTTGCATGTTTTCATAGGAACAAGAACAGGTGTGCGTCGTACGGAGCAGATGCTTCCGCGGGTTCCCCTGAGGCAGAACCGGTCACGGCACAAACATCCATTCTGCCACGGAACGCCGCGGTGACCAAAACGGGGCTCAGTCGCGCGGATCGCTCTCACGCACGACGATGACCTCTGGTTCGCGCTCGGTCGTGGCGGACGACGGCTGGCCGGGGACGGTCGACCAGGAGATCGTCTCGCGGATGCGGATGCCGGCGCCCTTGGCCTCGTTCCACAACTGCCACAGCTGCAGCCAGATCAGGCCGATGCCGACGACGATCGCGCCGGCGAGCAGCCATCCGAAGGCCCCGTCGATGAAGCATCCGACAGCGATGGTCAGACCGTGCCACAGCGTGAATCCCGCGACGTCCCACCACGACACCGCGCGTTCGGCACGTACGGACGCACGTGACCGCGTCAGCAGCGTGAGCAGCAACTGGCCCAGGAACACCGAGGGCACAGCGATGAACAGCACCCACAGCATGCCCCAGCCGGCGTGGAACACGATCCCGCCGAGCACCAGCCAGAGCGGCAGCACGAAGGCCGCCGGCAGCAGCCACCGGAAGAACGCCTCACGCAACCTCATGCCAAGAATCGTACGTCGCCCTGACGTCGCGAGCCGGCGTGTTCGCTGTGAGCGCGCGAACGCCGGGCATCGCCGCATCAGGGAGAATGGACGGGACGAGAGGACTGACGATGATCGAACTGCGCACCCCTGCTGAGATCGACGAGATGCGCGCCGCCGGCCGCTTCGTCGCCGAGACCCTGGCGACGCTGCGAGACGAGACGAAGGTCGGCATGAACCTGCTCGCCATCGACCGCCGGGCGCATGACATGATCCGCAAGGCGGGCGCGGAGTCCTGCTACATCGACTATCACCCGTCGTTCGGCGCGAGCCCGTTCGGCAAGGTCATCTGCACCTCCGTGAACGACGCCGTCCTGCACGGTCTCCCCCACGACTACGCGCTGCGAGACGGCGATCTCGTCTCACTCGACTTCGCCGTCTCGGTCGATGGCTGGGTCGCCGACTCCGCGGTGTCCTTCGTCGTCGGCACCCCGCGCGACGAGGACCTCCGGCTGATCGAGACCACCGAGCGAGCGCTCGACGCCGCGATCACCGCGGCTGTCGTCGGCAATCGCATCGGCGACATCTCCGCTGCGATCGCGGCGGTCTCTCATGGCGAGGGCTACTCGATCAACACCGATTTCGGCGGCCACGGCGTCGGACGCATCATGCACGGCGACCCGCACGTGCCCAACGACGGCCGTGCCGGTCGCGGTTTCCCGCTGCGCGCCGGTCTCGTGTTCGCACTCGAGCCTTGGCTCCTCGCCACGACCGATGAGCTCGTCACCGACCCGGATGGCTGGACGCTGCGCAGCGTCGACGGCTCGCGAGGAGCGCACTCCGAGCATACCGTCGCAGTCACCGACGAGGGTCCGATCGTCCTGACCGACCGCTCGTTCCTCGGAGTCGACTGACGCCACGCCCGCCGTGGCAGCAGAAGCTCTCAGCTTCGTCGATACAGGAACAGATCGGTGACGAGCGGCAGATCGAACGCTGCACGCTCGGCCGTCTGCGGGTCACGGTCGAGGATGCGCTCGATCGCCTGGGTCATCTCCGTTCGCGTGACGTCGTCCGCGACGAGGAACGTGCTCACCGTCGACCACCGGCCGAGATAGTCGGCGCGAGTGATGCGCTCGCTCCAGCGCAGCTCGGCGCGCTCCACGAACGCGAACCCGGGAAGGTCCTCGGCGGCGCTGGCGGACGTGCCGTCGACGTCGGCAACGGCTGGATGCGCGATCTGATGCGCGGCGCGATCCCACGCGCATGCGGGGTCCGCATGATTCCAGAGGAGGCCGAGCATTCCGCCCGGGATGAGGATCCTGGCGATCTCAGCGCACGCCGGTTCACGATCGAACCAGTGGAACGCCTGTGCGACCGACACCGCATCGACCGAGGAATCAGGAACTGGGATGCTCTCGGCAGTCCCCTCGAACGCCTCGACGTCGGGGAACTTCGAACGAAGAACGTCGAGCATCGGAGCTGCGGGTTCGACGGCGATGACCCGATCCGCGCGCCCGAGCAGCTGTTCGGTGAACTTGCCGGTCCCCGCGCCGAGGTCGAGTGCGACGCCGACCGGTTCCGGGATCAGCATCCGAGCCGCGGCTGCGGGGAACCCCGGTCGGAAACGGTCGTAGTCCGCTCCCGTGCGCTCGAACGACTTCGCCAGCGTCTCATCGACCATGCCTCGACGCTACCAGCGCGCATCCGTGTGCCATATTGAGTGCATGATCCCGCAGGACCGTCACGTGCCGGAGCGCCTCTTCCTGGCGCGGCACGGACAGACCAGCTGGAATCTCGAGCATCGGCTGCAGGGGCAGCTGGACTCACCTCTCACGCCCGAGGGCCTCCGTCAGGCGAAGGTCATCGCCGAGCACCTCGCGGGCTCCGACATCACGGTGGTCTGCACGAGCCCGCTCGGGCGGGCGCTGCGCACAGCGGCGATCATCTCCGAGCGTCTCGATGTCGAACTGATCGAGGTCGAGGACCTCGCCGAGGTGCACCACGGCGAGATGGCCGGCCTGACCTGGGAGGAGATCGACGTCAGATACCCGGAAGCACGGGCCGACCGAGCGGCGAACCGCTACGGATGGGGGTTCCCCGGCGGCGAGAGCTACGCCCAGGCTCGTGCACGCGCGCGCCGAGCCCTGTCCGTCTGCGGCTGGGCCGCGAGCGGGGTGCCGCTTCTCGTCAGCCACGAGATGATCGGACGGATGCTGCGCGCGGAGCTGCGCGGACTCGACGCCAGCAGCGCGCTGGCGCTCCGGCATCCGCACGACGTCGTCTTCGAGATCGAGAACGGGATCGAGCGGATCCGTTGAATTCGGAGCTCAGACGGGGTTCGGCTCGCTGTCGTCCGGAAGCAGGTCGGGGCGCCGCGTCCTCGTGCGATGGATCTGCTGCTCTCGGCGCCAGGTCGCAATGGCTCCGTGGTTGCCGCTGAGCAGCACATCGGGTACAGCACGCTCACGCCAGACGGAGGGCTTCGTGTACGAGGGGTACTCGAGGAGGCCGTCTTCGTGAGACTCCTCGACGAGGCTCTCCGGGTTTCCGACGACGCCGGGGATCAGTCGGCCGATCGCCTCGATCATCGCCATCGTGGCGACCTCTCCCCCGTTCAGCACGTAGTCGCCGAGGCTCATCAGGCGCACTTCGCCGATCGTCGAGGCGTACTCGAACACGCGCTCGTCGATGCCCTCGTACCGTCCGCAGCCGAAGATGAGGTGCTCGCGGGTAGCGAGGTCGCGGGCCTTCGCCTGTGTGAACACCTCGCCGGCGGGCGACGGGAAGATGATGGTCGGGCGCTCGGACCCTGCGCCCAGCTCATCGAGGGCCAGTCCCCAGGGCTCGGGCTTCATCACCATGCCGGCGCCACCGCCGTACGGCGTGTCGTCGACCGTGCGGTGCCTATCGTGCGTCCAGTCGCGGAGATCACGAACGGTCAGATCGAGGATGCCTGAGTCGCGGGCCTTCCCGAGAAGGGAGAGTGTCAGACCGTCGAAGTACGACGGGAAGATCGAGAGGACGTCGATGCGCACGGCGCGACCTCACTCATCCGTTTCGGCGACGGCATCCTCTTCGACAGCATCCGGAAGCTCTTCGAAGAGACCGGCGGGCGGAGTGACGATGACTCGGCCTCCGGCCACGTCCACCGTCGGCACGATCGCCTCGACGAACGGAACCATGATCTCGCGCTCTCCGGCCTTGACGATCAGAAGGTCCTGGGCGGGGAAGTGCTCGACACGCGAGACACGTCCGACGACGACATCATCGCGTACGACGTCGAGTCCGACCAGCTGCTGGTCGAACCACGCGTTCTCCTCGACCTCGGACGTGTCCTGGTCGATCCAGAGGATCGCCCGTACCAGACCCTCGGCGTCGCTGCGGTCATCGACGTCATCGAAGAAGACGACCGGATTCCCGTTCATGACGCGGTACTCGCGCACGGTGACGGTCTTGCCGTGCCACGGAGATGCCTCCGGCACCTGCAACGTGAACTCGGCACCCGGCGTGAAGCGCCGCTCGGGATTGTCGGTGTACAGCTCGAGCTTCAGCGCGCCTTTGAGGCCATGGGCCTTGACGAGGCGCCCGACGCGCAGCTGGTTCTTGCCCTGGTTCCTGTCCTTCTGCACCACGTCAGTCGTCCGCGACGTCGACGCGCACGCGACGACCATCTGCCAGGGCGGCGATGAGCGTGCGCAATGCCTTGGCGGTGCGGCCGCCGCGCCCGATCACGCGTCCACGGTCGTCGGGGTGCACGCGCACCTCGAGCAGGTCGCCTCGCGGCGACGTGGACGCATTGATGCGCACATCCTCCGGGTGATCGACGATCCCCTTGACGATGTGTTCGAGCGCGGCGGCGAGCACGACGGATTACTCCGCGTCTGCGGCGGGAGCCTCAGCGGCCTCCGCGTCGGCCTCGACAGCGGCGGGAGCCTCCGCAGCGGGAGCCTCCTTCTTCTCCGCCTTCGGCTTCACGACGGACTTCTTGGCCGCGTCGATCTCGAAGGGGGCCTTGGGCTCGGCGACCTTGAGGGTGGACTTCGCGTCCTTGTCGCCCTTGAACTTGCCCCAGTCGCCCGTGATCTTGAGCAGAGCGGCGACCTGCTCGGTCGGCTGAGCGCCGACCGACAGCCAGTACTGCGCCCGCTCGGAGTCGACCTCGATGAACGAAGGCTCCTCGGTGGGGTGGTACTTGCCGATCTCCTCGATCACACGACCATCGCGCTTGGTGCGCGAGTCGGCGACGACGATGCGGTAGTAAGGCGCGCGGATCTTGCCCAGGCGCTTGAGACGAATCTTGACAGCCACGATTCTCCTGAATTGTGTGGAAGGAAACGAACCGATCGCCTGGAGAGTGGGGTGCACACCCGGCGGAAGCTCTGAAAGGGAGGATGAGTGCTGGATAGAGGGTCGAGCACGTCGTCCAAACCTCTATTCTGCCAGATGCGGGGCCTGCGCGCGAAACGTGGCGACACGGTGGGGTCGTGTCGCACTGGCTGCGTGCCAGACTGTGCTCGTGAAGCTCGAATTCGCTCCGTCCGCCCGCTCCACCGTCGGGCTGGAATGGGAGATCATGCTCGCCGACCCTGCGAGCGGAGACCTGGTGGGACGCGCTCCTGAGCTGCTCACCGCGCTCGAGGCCGAAAGCGCAGACGAACGTCACACCGTGACCGGCGAGCTTCTCACGAACACGATCGAGGTGACCAGCGGAATCGGCTCCTCCGTCGCGCACGCGATCGACGACATCGCCAAGGCCATCTCCGCCGTGCGCGCTGCGACGGACCCTGCGGGCATCGAGCTGCTCTCCGCAGGAAGTCATCCTTTCGCTCAGTGGTACGAGCAGCAGGTCACCGACAAGACGCGTTACCACAAGCTCATCGAGCGCACCCAGTGGTGGGGACGCAACATGATGATCTGGGGCATCCACGTGCACGTCGGCGTGGAGGACCACCGCAAGGTCTTCCCCATCATCAACGCGCTCGCAGGCTTCCTGCCGCATCTGCAGTCCCTCGCTGCGTCGAGCCCGTTCTGGGCCGGCGAGCGGACAGGCTACGCGTCGAACCGCGCTCTGGTCTTCCAGCAGCTGCCCACGGCGGGACTCCCCTGGCCTCTGCACGACTGGTCGCAGTTCGAGTCCTTTCTCGATGACATGGTCCGCACCGGTGTGATGGCCGACGCCTCCGAGGTTCGATGGGACATCCGTCCCGCACCGCGTTGGGGCACGATCGAGGTGCGAGCCTGCGACGGCATGTCGACTCTGCCGGAGCTGGCCGCCGTGGCGTCGTTGATCCAGGTGCTCGTGGAGCACTTCTCCCGACAGCTCGACGAGGGGCGCCCTCTACCCGAGCTTCAGGCGTGGTACCACCGCGAGAACAAGTGGCGCGCGGCCAGATACGGTCTCGACGCGCGCGTGATCGTCGACTCGCTCGGCGGTCAGCGCAGCGTGCGCGATCACCTCTCCGACACTCTGGAGGAGCTCGCGCCGATTGCGCTCGATCTCGGCTGCGACCGGGAGTTCGCCAGCGTGTCGCGGATCCTCGACGACGGTGCGAGCTATGCGCGCCAGCTGTCGGTGGCGGATGCCGCAGCCGGCGATCTGTCCGCGGTGGTTCAGCATCTGATCCGGGAGTTCCGCTCGGGCCCTGAGGCCTCGACGCACGAGACGTGACGCGTCAGTCGTCGACCAGACGCCTCGCGAGGCCTTCGTCGAGCACGACGTCGGTGACCAGGTCGGCGGCGATGGCCGACCGCAGGCTGATCAGCTTCGGGATCCCGGACACCACGCACACGCGCCGCGGAACGCGCCGCAGCCGGTCGAGTCCTGGGCCCGTGGCCCGGGCGTTCACGCGGATGTCCCTCCACGACCCGTCCGCCCGGAAGAACACGGTCGCGACATCGCCGATCGCGTTGTCCTCGCGAAGGCTCCGGTAGTCATCGCGGCTGAGATAGCCGCCGACGTACACCCGGCTGGGAACTTCCGCGGCCGGAGATCCGAGACTGAACACGGCGATGTCCATCTTCGCCTGAAGATCGAGCACGCGCCGAGTGCTGCGTTCACGCCACATCGCCTCCCGCGTATGCGGATCGTCGAAGAACGCCGGTACGGGGAACTGCTGCACCTGCGCGCCGAAGGCGCTGCCGAAGCGCTGCAGGATGTCGCTCGAATACTCGACGCCGCTGGTCTGCGTGTTGCCGGCGCCGTTGAGCTGCACGAATGTGGTGTTGTGGGTCTCCTTCTGCGTGAGCCCGCGGCTCACCGCACTGATCGTCGATCCCCACGCGACGCCGACGATCATGTTGGAGTCCACGAACTGCGAGAGCAGGCGACCCGCGGTGAGGGCGACGCGCTCCAGACGCTCCACCTCGCTGACGATCTCGGGCATCGGGACGACGTGCGCCGCGACGTGATGACGATCGCGGATGCGCTGCTCCAGCATTCCGAGCCGCTCCAGCGGTGAGTTGATCCGGATGTCGACCAGTCCGCTCTCCCTGGCGAAGCTGAGCAGCCGCGACACGGACGATCGCGACGTCCCGAGCTCCTGCGCGATCACCTCCATCGTCTTGTCCTGCATGTAGTAGAGCTGCGCCGCGGTGAGCGCCGCGACCAGCTTCGAGTCGCGGGATTGCGCCTCCGTCTTCGCCATCATGACCTCCTGGAGTTCGATCCTTGCACATATGTGCAGTGGGCTTGCGCGCTGTGCCCGGCTGGGTAAATGCTGGGGGCAAGAAGAGAAGAAGGGTCGAGGATGATCGAGTCGACACACTCATCAGCGGAGCGCGACGAGGTTCGCGCAGTCCGCGAAGCCGGACGCACGAGCGTCCTTGTCATCGGGGCCGGGATCAACGGCATCTCGACGTTCCGCGACCTGGCGCTCCAGGGCGTCGACGTCGTGCTCGTGGAACGCGGCGACTTCGCCTCCGGCGCGTCGTCGGCGTCGAGCCACATGATCCACGGCGGCATCCGCTACCTCGAGAACGGCGAGTTCCGGCTCGTTCGCGAATCGGTCGAGGAACGCAACGGCCTTCTGAAGATCGCTCCGCACTACGTCAAGCCGCTGCAGACCACGATCCCGATCTACTCGACGTTCTCGGGCATCCTGTCCGCTCCCCTGCGCTTCCTGACGCACAAGAGCGGCAAGCCCCAGGAGCGCGGCGCATTCCTCATCAAGGTCGGCCTGACGATCTACGACACGTTCTCGCGCGACGGCGGTATGGTTCCGCGTCATCGGTTCCTCGGACGAAAGAAGTCCCTCGCCGAGCTGCCGGCGCTCGACCCGAACATCAAGTACACGGCGACTTACTACGACGCCTCGATGCACGACCCCGAGCGCCTCGCGCTGGACGTGCTGCAAGACGGTCGCGCTGCGCACCCGGGTGCCATCGCGCTCAACTACGTCGAGGCCATCGGCCGCGACGGCGACAAGGTTCTGCTGCGCGACCGCGAGAGCGGCACCGAGTTCGCCGTCGCCTCCGACGTGGTCGTGAACGCCTCCGGCCCGTGGACGGACCTCACCAACGACGCACTCGGCGAGATCACACGCTTCATGGGAGGCACCAAGGGCTCGCACATCGTGCTCGACCACCCGGAACTCCTCGAAGCCACCCGCGGCCGCGAGATCTTCTTCGAGCACTCCGACGGCCGCATCGTGCTGATCTACCCCCTCAAGGGCCGGGTGCTCGTCGGCACGACCGACATCGACGCCGACCCGCGCGAGGTCCCCGTCTGCACGGACGAGGAGGTCGACTACTTCTTCGAACTCATCCACCACGTGTTCCCGCAGATCGCTGTGTCGCGCGATCAGATCGTCTACAACTTCTCGGGCATCCGTCCGCTTCCGCGCCACGAGGACACAGCTCCCGGCTTCGTCTCCCGTGACTACCGCATCGAGGTCGACGACAAGGGCGCCGTGCCGCTCGTCAGCCTCGTCGGCGGCAAATGGACGACGTTCCGCGCACTGGGCGAATCGCTCTCCGATGTGGTCCTCGGCCTCATCCGGCGCACCCGCACGGTCTCCACGGCCGGTCGCGCGATCGGCGGCGGCCGTGACTTCCCCCGCACCGAGAAGGCCCGCCGCATCTGGATCCAGGAGAACCTGGCCGGCGCGGGCGATCGCGCAGACTCCCTGCTCTCCCGTTACGGCACGCGTGCCGCGCAGGTCTGGGAGTACATCGAACAGGGTGCCGATACGCCGCTGGCAGGCGGCGACCTCTCGACGCGCGAGCTCGAGTGGATGGTGCAGAACGAACTCGTGGCCCGACTGGAGGATGTGATCCTGCGTCGCACGAGCATCGCCTTCACAGGCAACGCGAGCGCCGAGGTGCTCGACGAGATCGGCGACGCTCTCGCTCCGCTGCTCGGCTGGGACCGCGATCGCCACGACGCCGAGATCGAGCAAACGCGGAACCTGTTGAACGAACGACACGGCCTGAACATCTCGTCCCGCGCTCGCGGCTGACGACTCCGAACGTCGCCCTCCTCTGCGACGTGAACTCCCTCGAAACGCGGCAGGGCTGAGGGGTCCTGCCGCTCAAGAAAGGTCAATGAAGACATGACTGATGTGAATCTCGGTCTCTACTTCCTGTCTGAGCTCGTCGGAACGGCGATGCTCATCATCCTGGGATGTGGAGTCGTCGCCAACGTCGCGCTCACGAAGAACAAGGGCTTCGGCGGAGGCTTCCTGATGGTGAACTGGGGATGGGGCCTCGCGGTGTTCGCGGGTGTTCTCGTCTCGGCTTACTCGGGCGCCATCCTGAACCCCGCCGTCGGCATCGGCCTCCTGATCGCCGGCAAGATCGACTTCGCCATGTTCGCCACCGCCGCAGGCGCCGAACTGCTCGGTGCGATCCTCGGTGCGATCATCGTGTGGCTCGGCTACAAGCAGCACTTCGATGAGGAGCCCGAGGCGGCGAACAAGCTCGGCGTGTTCTCGACCGGTCCTGCTATCCGGTCCTACGGCTGGAACCTCGTGACCGAGGTCATCGGCACCTTCGTGCTGGTCTTCGGCATCTTCGCCTTCGCCGACTACGGTGACATCGAGGTGGGAACGCCTGGAGGCCTCGGCCCGCTCACGGCACTCCCGGTCGCCCTCCTCGTGGTCGGCATCGGCGCTTCGCTCGGTGGCCCCACCGGCTACGCGATCAACCCCGCCCGCGACCTCGGTCCGCGCATCGCCCACGCCATCCTCCCGATCAAGGGCAAGGGATCCAGCGACTGGTCGTACGCGTGGGTTCCGGTCGTCGGTCCCCTCATCGGTGGAGCGATCGCCGCTCTCGCGGCCCCCGTCCTGCTCCACCTCGCCTGACCCCTGAATTCAAAGGAGAACAACCATGGCTGACTACATCATCGCCATCGACCAGGGAACCACCTCCAGCCGCGCGATCATCTTCGACAAGAAGGGCAGCATCGTCGCAACGGGCCAGAAGGAGCACGAGCAGATCCTGCCGCAGGCCGGCTGGGTCGAGCACGACGCGGCCGAGATCTGGCGCAACGTCCAGGAGGTCATCGGACTCGCGCTGAGCCGCGCCGACCTCACCCGTCACGACATCGCCGCGGTCGGAATCACGAACCAGCGCGAGACCGCCGTCGTGTGGGACAAGACCACTGGTGAACCCGTCTACAACGCGATCGTGTGGCAGGACACCCGCACGCAGGGCATCGTCGACCGCCTTGCCGCCGACGGCGGTGTCGAGCGGTTCAAGCAGGTCGTCGGGCTTCCCCTCGCCACCTACTTCTCCGGCACGAAGATCGCGTGGATCCTCGAGAACGTCGACGGCGCACGCGAGAAGGCCGAGGCCGGGAACCTGCTGTTCGGCACCACCGACTGCTGGGTCCTCTGGAACCTCACCGGCGGTGTCGACGGAGGCGTGCACGCGACCGATGTGACCAATGCATCGCGGACCATGTTCATGGACCTCGAGACGCTCGAGTGGCGCGACGACATCCTCGAGGCGTTCGGGGTGCCGCGCTCGATGATGCCTGAGATCCGCTCCTCGTCCGAGGTCTACGGCGCAGCGGAGGACTCCTCGCTGCTGCGCGAGACGCCGATCGCCGGCATCCTCGGCGACCAGCAGGCGGCGACGTTCGGCCAGGCGGCGTTCAACACCGGCGAGAGCAAGAACACCTACGGCACGGGCTGCTTCCTCATCTTCAACACAGGCGAGGAGATCGTCCACTCGAAGAACGGGCTGCTTACGACCGTCGGCTACAAGCTCGGCGACGGACCGACCCACTACGCGCTCGAAGGTTCGATCGCGGTGACGGGTTCGCTCATCCAGTGGCTGCGCGACCAGCTCGGCATCATCAGCTCCGCCCCCGAGGTCGAGGAGCTGGCGAAGCAGGTCGAGGACAACGGCGGCGTCTACATCGTCCCGGCGTTCTCGGGTCTGTTCGCTCCGTACTGGCGCCCCGACGCACGTGGTGCGATCGTCGGCCTCACCCGCTACGCGAACAAGAACCACATCGCTCGTGCCGCGCTCGAGGCCGTCGCCTTCCAGACCCGCGACGTCCTCGACGCGGTGAATGCGGATGCCGGTGTGGACCTCACCGAGCTCAAGGTCGACGGCGGCATGGTCGCGAACGACGCCCTGATGCAGTTTCAGGCCGACGTCCTCGGCGTTCCTGTGGTCCGACCGGTGGTCGCCGAGACGACTGCTCTGGGAGCCGCCTACGCCGCGGGCCTCGCGGTCGGTTTCTGGAACGGCCTCGACGACCTGTCCGCGAACTGGCAGGAGGACAAGCGCTGGGAGCCGTCGATGGAGGCCGCCGAGCGCGATCGTCAGCTGCGTCTGTGGCGCAAGGCCGTCTCCAAGTCGATGGACTGGGTCGACGACGACGTGAAGTGATCGCAGATCGCTGAGAGGGCGGGTCCGGAGAGTTCTCCGGACCCGCCCTCTCACGTTCCCGCCAGCACTCCGTCGAGTTCGTTCAGGAATGCCTTGGCCACGTTGCGCGGCGACCGCTCGTGCCATGCCGCGTACTCCACACGGTACGGTCCGTCGACGACCGCGATCGACACCACATCCGCCTGCGACCGGGCCACGACCCCCGGCGCCAGCAGAGTCACGGCGAGCCCTGCGCCGACGAGACCCAGGATCAGCTCTGCCGACTCGGCCTCGAAGGCGACGTCGCGCCCGACACCCGCATGGCCGAACGCGATGTCGCTCTGAGCCCGGCCAGACGTCCCCGCCGGGAAGTCTGCGAACACCTCACCCGCGAGATCGGACAGCTCGAGACGGCGGCGCTCCGCCAGACGGTGCGCACGAGGGACCGCGGCGACCAGTTGCTCCCGCGCCAGCATCCGCTGCGAGACCCCGGTCGCGCTGCTGTCCTCTCGCAGCCCCAGAAGAGCGACGTCGAGTTCACCGTTGCGCACCGAAGCCGTTAACGCGTCGCTGTTGCCGACGGTGAGTTCCACGCGCACGGACGGATGCTGCGCTCTGAAGCGCGCGATGAGTGATGGAACGTCGATGGCCGCGACGGTCGGGATCACCCCGAGGCGCAGCGTGCCGATCACCTGACCACCGGCTGCCGCAGCATCTTCTCTCGCCGCCTCCGCCGCCGCCAGGGCGATGAGCGCCTGCGCGACGAACGCCTCGCCTGCTTCGGTGAGGCGCACGCTTCTGCTGGTACGTGCGAACAGCCGCTCGCCGATCTCCCGCTCGAGAGCAGCGATCTGGTGGCTCAGCGCCGACTGGGTCACGAAGCAGCGCTCGGCCGCGCGGGTGAAGCTCGATGTCTCGGCGACCTCGACCACATATCGCATCTGCTGAAGATCCATCTGTTCATGATTTCACTTCATGGATCCCGTGACAACTATGCCTTGGACTCATGGTGCGGAAACGAGCACGCTGGAACCATGAATCGACTGGCCACTGTGTTCCTCACCGCCATCGCCCCGATGGCATGGGGCACCACCTATCTCGTCACCACTGAGCTGCTTCCCGCGGGGCACCCGCTGCTTGCCGGACTGCTCCGCGCGCTGCCTGCAGGGCTCATCGCGATCGCCATCGGCCGGTCGCTCCCCCGCGGCTCCTGGTGGATCAAAGCACTCGTGCTCGGCATCCTGAACATCGGCGCGTTCTTCCCCCTGCTCTTCCTCGCCGCTGAGCGCCTTCCCGGTGGCGTCGCCGCTGCCGTCGCCGGCGTGCAGCCGCTCATCATCCTGATGCTGGGCACGCTCGTGCTGCACGAACGGATTCGCCCCCTGACCGCGACGGCCGCCGTGGTCGGCGCCGGGGGCGTGGCCCTCGTCGTGCTGGGGCCGGCCGCGCAGCTCGACGTCCTCGGCATCCTCGCCGCGCTGGGCGGCGTGACGGCTACGGCATTCGGCATGATCCTCACGAAGCGATGGGGCCGCCCCGTCGGCGTCGGCCCTGTGGCCTACGCAGGTTGGCAGCTCACGGCCGGCGGATTGTTCCTGCTCCCGCTCACCCTCCTGTTGGAAGGAGCACCGCCCGAGATCGACGGCGCGGCGGCCGCGGGCTACCTGTGGCTGGGCACGGTGGGCGGACTCCTCGCCTACACGCTGTGGTTCCGCGGCATCCAGCAGCTCCCCGTGATCGCCCCCGGGCTGCTCGCGCTGCTCTCCCCTGTCGTCGCGACGATTCTCGGCGCGGCTGTTGCCGGCGAGACGTTCGCTCCCGTCCAGGTGGTCGGCTTGCTGCTGGTGCTCGGCGCCCTCGTCGCGGGTCAGCTCGTCACTCGCCCGAAGGGGGTCGTCCCGCCCGTGACGGGCCCCGCCGAGGCCGCCGCGACGATCCGTCGCTGAGCGGTCTCAGCTCTTTCCGAAGAGCTTCTGGATCTCGGCGAGATCGGCTTCGGACGGCGCCTTCTGGCCGCCGAGGCCGAAGCCGGAGCCCGTGGGTGTCGACGGAGCAGCGAGGCCGGCGTTCTCGGCTGCCCGCTTCGCCGGGTTGCCCGACCGCGAGACGCTCTTCGACTTGCCCTTCTTACCTCGCTTCGACGAGGCGCCGGGGCGTCCCATCCCGGGCACGGGGCCCATTCCAGGAAGATTCGGCGTGCCGCCGCGCGCCACCGTCTTCATCATCTTCGCGGCCTGCTCGAAGCGCTGCACGAGCTGGTTCACGTCGGTGACGGTCATGCCGGAACCACGGGCGATCCGCAGCCGACGAGAGCCGTTGAGAACCTTCGGGTTGCGCCGCTCGCCTGGGGTCATGGAGCGGATGATCGCCTCGGTGCGATCGATCTCCTTCTCGTCGAAGTCCTCGAGCTGCTGCTTCATCTGTCCCATGCCCGGGAGCATGCCGAGCATCTTCTTCATCGAGCCCATCTTCTTCATCTGCTGAAGCTGGTCGAGGAAGTCTTCGAGGGTGAAGGCCTCGGTTGCGAGCTTCTCGGCCATCTTCATGGCCTCCTCCTCGTCGAAGGCCTGCTGGGCCTGCTCGATGAGGGTGAGGATGTCGCCGAGGTCGAGGATGCGGCTCGCCATGCGATCCGGGTGGAACGGCTCGAGGTCCTCGAGACGCTCGCCCGTTGAAGCGAAGATGATCGGGCGTCCGGTGATCGACGCGACCGACAGCGCGGCGCCACCGCGCGCATCGCCATCGAGCTTCGACAGGACGACACCGGTGAAGTCGACGCCCTCCTGGAAGGCCTTCGCCGTGTTCACGGCATCTTGACCGATCATGGCGTCGATGACGAACAGGACCTCGTCTGGCTCGACGGCCTTGCGGATGTCGGCGGCCTGCTTCATGAGCTCGGCGTCGACACCGAGGCGACCCGCGGTGTCGATGATGACCACGTCGTGCTGGTGACGGCGCGCGTGCTCGACGCCGTCGCGCGAGACCTTCACCGGGTCGCCGATGCCGTTGCCCGGCTCGGGCGCGTACACGGTGGCGCCGGCCTGCTCGGCGACGACCTGCAGCTGGTTCACGGCGTTGGGGCGCTGCAGGTCGGCGGCGACGAGCAGCGGCGTGTGCCCTTCTCCCTCGAGCTGCTTGGCCAGCTTGCCGGCGAAGGTCGTCTTGCCGGAGCCCTGGAGACCCGCGAGCATGATCACGGTCGGCGCAGTCTTCGCGAACTGCAGACGGCGCTGCTCGCCGCCGAGGATCGCGACCAGTTCCTCATTGACGATCTGCACGACCTGCTGCGCCGGGTTCAACGCCTTGTTGACCTCATCGCCGAGCGCGCGCTCGCGCACCTTCGCCGTGAAGTCCTTGACGACGACCAGCGCGACGTCGGCGTCGAGCAGTGCGCGACGGATCTCGCGCACGGTGCCGTCGACGTCGGCGGCGGTGAGCTTTCCCTTCGTGCGCAGGTTGCGGAAGGTCTCAGTGAGCCGATCGGAGAGCGTGCCAAACGTAGCCATGGTGCTTCGATTCTACGCGAGCGGAACCTCGATGCTCAGCGCGGCGCGGAGCTCGTCTTTCGCCCGCTGGTGACGGCCCCGAGCGGTGGATGCGGGGATGCCGAGCAGCTCGGCCGCTTCTGCGAGGGTGAAGCCGTCCCAGTGCACGAGTCGCACCAGCTCCGCCTGCTCGGAATCCAGACGGGCGATCGCGTCACGGACCTCGGCGCCGGCATCCGCGGACGGTCCCGATCGGTCAGCCGTCGGTTCGAGGCGGATGCGGTCGGCCAGAGCCCAGCGCCGACGCTGGCCGCGAGCGTGGTTGAGCAAGGTTCCTCTCGCGATGCCGAACAGCCACATGCGCGCGTGCTCCGCCTCCGGCGGAAGATCGCTCACCCTGCGCCAGGCGACGACCATCGTCTCTCCGAGGAGGTCTGGCGCATCGTCCGGTCCGACACGGCGCAGGAGATAGGTGAGGAGGTCGGATGCGTTCGCCTCGACCACCGCCGTGAGACGGGCATCGTCCGAGGTCACTCGGTTTCGCATTTGACGCCGCCGTCCGTGCCGAACGTCCAGGTGTTCTCGGGGAATCCTGAACTCGCGAGGTGTTCGACCATCGCTGCGCGCACAGCCCGGTCCACAGCGAAGGCGCGGACGTCGTCGGCATCCGGGCGTCCTGGCGCGAGCGCGGCGTCCGCCAGCCACCCGTCGGCGCCGATCAGCACGGTCATCCCGTATGACTCGCGCTGTTCTGCGAGGATCCGAACGGCTTCCGCGTCGGCGGTCTCGAGGTCGAGGTCGCGGTCGAGCGCTCCTTCGCGCAACCAATCCGTCACGGAGTCCTGCACGCCGCGAGTCGTGGCATCATCAGGACTCGGTTCGCTCGGCGATGTCCGATCCTCGACGATGAGCCGTACCTCACATGCCCTGCCGCTCGGAAGCGTGAAAGCGTATGAGCCGTCCGGGTCTTCGAAGCCGCTCGGCCAGGATACGAGACCCGATGCGACCGCGACGCCGCCTCCGCCGATGATCAGCGCGAGGGCGGCAGCCGCCCCGACGCCGACCGTGACGCGGCGGCGTGGCCGCGCCGGTCGGGCTTCAGCACGAGCATCCGCCAACATCGCGCGGATGTCGATCTGGTCGATGTTCCGGATAGCCGGCGCCGAGGCCTGGAGCAGGCCGTCGAGCTGTTCAGTGTCCATGAGCAGTTCCCTTCTGGGTGGGTTCACTCATGACCTGTCCGGCACAGCGCCGGATGTCCGCCGCTATGCCCAGCGCAGATCGTCGATTCCGCGCAACGCGCCGTCGAGCGTGGTCTCGGGTGCGCCGAACCCCGCACCGTGCTCGGCCCAGACGCGCAGCGACGAGAACAGCGCGGCGGCGTACGCCGCGCCGATGATGTCGGAGTGGATCACGCCCATGCCTGCGGCCCTCGCCGCGTCCGAGATGGCTGAGGCGAGCCGCGCCTGACGCACCCCGGTGTCTCGCACCAGTTCCTCGTCCAGCCCCATCGCCGAACGATTCCGCAAGGCGAGGGCGAGCGGGTCGGGCGCGAAGTCGTGGACGATCTCGCGCAGTGTCGCGCGCACCGATCCCCCGTCGCCGCTGCCCTCCATGGCGGACAAGGCATCGGCGGCGCGGGCGATCCGCGCGTCGAGTCCCGACCAGAGCACATCGCTCTTCGACGAGAAGTAGTTGAAGAAGCTCGATCGGCTGACGCCCGCCCGCTGGGTGATGTCAGCCACCGATGTGGCGTCGTAGCCCCGCTCGAGGAACAGCTCGCACGCCGCCTCGGCGAGCGTCTCACGCGATGACGCTCTGGGTCGTCCGGCCCTGCTCCCGCTGCTCATCTCCTCACGCTACCGCGCGTCGGGCGCCCCCGTTCGAGGGAGGAGTATTGTTGGACGCAATCCAACTAGCTTCGAGAGGGCGGACACGCATGCTCGACATCCTCACCCCGGGACTCGCACCGGAATACGTTCCGTACCTCGACGGCTGGGAGCTCCAGCGCCGTGTCCATGCTGACGTGGTCACGGGCACACGACCCGATACGCTGATCCTCCTCGAGCACGAGGCCGTGTACACCGCCGGAAAGCGCACGGAGGACCATGAGCGCCCGCAGGACGGGACTCCCGTGGTCGACGTCGACCGCGGCGGCAAGATCACCTGGCACGGACCCGGACAGCTGGTCGGCTATCCGATCGTGCGCCTCCCCGAGCCGATGGACGTGGTCGCGCATGTCCGCCGCCTCGAGCGTCTGCTGATCGACGTGCTCCGCCCGCTGGGGGTCGACGGCTATCAGGTCGAGGGACGCAGCGGCGTGTGGGTGCGCCGTCCTCTGTCCGAGGACAAGGTGGCCGCGATCGGCGTCCGGGTGCAGCAGGGCGTCACGATGCACGGCTTCGCCATCAACTGCGACAACACGCTGGCGGGCTTCCGCGGCATCATCCCCTGCGGGATCACGGACGCCGGCGTCACCACGGTGAGCGAGGTGATCGGCGCCGCCGTCTCCCCCGGCGACATCGTCGCCGGGGTGATCAACGCCTTCACAGACGAATACGCATCCGCCGAGTACACAGGAGTCCCCGCATGACCGCCGTCCCCGAGGGCCGCAAGCTTCTCCGTCTGGAGATCCGCAACGCCGAGACGCCCATCGAGCGCAAGCCCGAGTGGATCAAGACCAAGGCCAAGATGGGGCCCGAATACACTGCACTGCACTCGCTCGTGAAGAGCGAGGATCTGCACACCGTGTGCCAGGAAGCGGGTTGCCCCAACATCTTCGAGTGCTGGGAGGATCGCGAAGCCACGTTCCTCATCGGCGGCTCACAGTGCACACGGCGCTGCGACTTCTGCCAGATCGACACCGGCAAGCCTGCAGACTACGACACGGATGAGCCCCGTCGCGTCGCAGAGAGCGTGGTGCGCATGAACCTGCGATACGCCACGGTGACCTGTGTCGCCCGTGACGACCTACCCGACGGCGGAGCCTGGCTGAATGCCGAGACGATCCGGCAGATCCACGCGATGAATCCGAACACCGGCGTCGAATTGCTCGCGACAGACTTCAACGGCGACCCGGCACTGCTGAGCGAGGTCTTCGATGCTCGCCCCGAAGTGTTCGCGCACAACGTCGAGACGGTTCCGCGCATCTTCAAGCGCATCCGTCCGGCCTTCCGCTACGAGCGCTCCCTCGACGTGATCACGCAGGCCAGGGATGCCGGTCTCATCACGAAGTCCAACCTGATCCTCGGCATGGGCGAGGAGCCGGAAGAGGTCGTGCAGGCTCTGCACGACCTGCACGACGCCGGGTGCGACATCATCACGATCACGCAGTATCTGCGGCCCTCGCCCCGACACCTGCCCGTGGCCCGCTGGGTCAAGCCAGACGAGTTCGTCGAGTTCAAGGAAGAGGCCGAGCGGATCGGCTTCCTCGGCGTGCTCGCAGGACCGCTGGTGCGCTCGTCCTACCGCGCGGGGCGGCTGTGGGCTCAGTCGATGGCGTCGAAGGGCCGGGAGATCCCTCCGCACCTCGCCCACATCGCCGAGAGCGCGGATCTGGGCTTCGCACAGGCCGTGTGACGAGGGCTTCTCGTCTCTCGGAGAGACGGGAAGCCTGCGAACTCAGTCGCCGCTCATGACCGACTGCACGCCGCCGTCGGAGCCGAGGTTCACGAGCAGGACGTCGTCGGTGGAGCTGTCGTCGAGCGCGTACTCGAGCACGGCGAACGGCTCGGATCCTCCGTGCTCGTCCGCGAGGATCGTCATGCTCATCAGACGCAGCGAGCGGATGATGTCGACGGCCGCGTCGCCGCTCACGTCGACCAGGACCTCCTCGAGGTCTTCACCGAACGTCTCCTGCTGCTGGAGGATGTACTCGGTCACCTCGCTGGTGCGATCGTCGACCTCGGCGAGCATGCTTCGGCGGGCTGTCGCGTCGACGCTCTCGAGCCCGGCGATCAGCGAGGCGGCGATGTCGAGCGCGTCGGCGGAAACGTCGTCCTGGTCGGGAGCCGTGAGGTCGACGGTCACGCTCTGGTCGCCGAGCTCGATCGTCTCCGACCAGAAGATCGAGCCGTCGGGGCCCGAGGACAGAAGTCCGAAGTAGTCGTGTTCGATCGCCATAACGCTATGAAACCAGCCTCTCGTCCGCGACGGTAGTCCTGTCCTCAGCCAACCAGCGACTGGACGAAGACATGGGGGGTGAAACCGGTCAGATCGTCGATCCCCTCACCCTGACCGAGGAGCTTGACGGGGATGCCGGTGCGCTCCTGTACGGCAAGCACGAAGCCGCCCTTGGCGGAGCCGTCGAGCTTCGTGAGCACGAGCCCGGTGACCCCGGCGTGCTCGAGGAAGGACTCGGCCTGCATGACACCGTTCTGGCCGGTGGTCGCGTCGAGGACGAGCAGGACTTCGCTGATGGGAGCCTGCTTCTCGATCACACGACGGATCTTCGAGAGTTCATCCATCAGTCCGCCCTTGGTGTGAAGGCGACCAGCGGTGTCGATGATCGCGATCTCGATCCCCTGGTTCTTCGCGAACTCGACGGTCTGGAAGGCGACGGATGCCGGATCCTGCCCTTCCTGCTGCGGGCGCACGATCGCGGCTCCGCCGCGCTGCGCCCAGGTGGCGAGCTGATCGACGGCGGCCGCGCGGAAGGTGTCGGCCGCGCCGACGACGACGCTGCGCTGATAGCCCCGGAGGAACTTCGTGAACTTCCCGATCGTGGTCGTCTTGCCGACGCCGTTCACGCCCACGACAAGCACGACAGCAGGGCGCTCGGTGAGCTTGAGAGTCGTGTCGAATTTGGCGAAGTGCTCTTCGAGCGTCTCGCGCAGCATCCGCTGGAGGTCTCTGGGGTCGGTTGTCCGGTAACGGTCGACCTTCTCGCGGAGCTCCTCGACGACCCGCTCGCTGATGTCGGGGCCGAAGTCGGCGGTGATCAGTGCGGTCTCGAGGTCTTCCCACGTTGTCTCGTCGATGGTGGGCTTGACGAACATGCCGCGCAATGCGCGACCGAGGGACCAGGACTTCTCCGCCATGACTCCAGCCTACGGGTAGCATCCTGGGATGATCCGCGAAAAGGCGCTCCGTCGTCTCCATATCCACGGCGGCGGGCGCCGTGGTGCGGAGGCCTGGCCCCACGTCGCAGACCCCGACGCGATCTTCGTCTCATTCCCCGCCGACGCCTCGATTGCGGATCAGGCGGAAGAACTGGCCAGCGAGCACCGAGGTGAGCGGTTGCTGGTGTTCGCCCACTCGATCGGCGCCGTGCCCGCTGTGCTCGCCGCTCATCGACTCGAGGTCGCGGGCCTCGTGCTCCTCGAGCCCGCCCTCTACGACATCGCGCGCGGCCATGCTGCCGTCGAGCGCCACATTGGAATCGTGACAGAGGCCAGGGCGCGCGTCTCAGTCGGCGACCTCCGCGGATTCTGGGCCATCATGCGCCCGCTCATGTTCGGCGGGCCGTTCGAGGCCGCGCGCTGGGAGGACGAGCAGTCGCTCGCCGCCCGCTGGGCGGCGACGAACCTGCCGTGGGGGCACGGAGTACGGGAGCGGATGCTCGACGGCATCCCCACTCTGGTCGTCACCGGAGGCTGGAACGAGGAGTATGAGGTGATCGGCGAGATCATCGCGACACGTGGCGCCGTGCACCGCATCCTCCCCGGTGCCCAGCACCGGCCGCAGGATCTCCCCGGCTTCGCCGATGTCGTGGCCGAGTTCGAGACGTCTCTCGCCGGCGCGTGACTCAGCTCGCAGCGGCCGCGCGGTCCCCGACGCGCTGACCGACCACGGCGGAGACGCCGTCTTGACGCATCGACACGCCGTACAACGCGTCGGCGATCTCCATCGTGCGCTTCTGATGCGTGATCACCAGCAGTTGCGAGCTCTCGCGAAGCTGCTCGAACACCGTCAGAAGGCGGCCGAGGTTCGCATCGTCGAGCGCGGCTTCGACCTCGTCGAGGATGTAGAACGGGCTCGGACGCGCTTTGAAGATGGCCACGAGAAGAGCGACGGCCGCGAGAGACCGTTCGCCACCCGACAGCAGCGACAGCCGCTCGATCTTCTTGCCGACGGGGCGCACGGACACCTCGATGCCCGTCGTCAGCATGTTGTCCGGATCGGTGAGGGTGATGCTTCCCGACCCCCCGGGGAACAGCAGCGGGAAGACCTCGCCGAATGCCTCCTTCGTGTCGGCGAAGGCGCTCGCGAAGATGGTCTGCATGCGCTCGTCGAGGTCGGCGATGATCGTCAGCAGATCCTGCCTGGTCTGCGTCAGGTCGGCGAGCTGCTCGGTGAGGAACGCGTGCCGCTGCTCGAGCGCGGCGAACTCCTCCAGAGCAAGCGGGTTGACTCGTCCGAGCTGCGCGAGCTTGCGCTCCGCCTCGGCGAGACGACGCTGCTGCACCCGACGGTCGAACGGCACCGTGCCGCCCTCGATGTGCTCTCCTTCGGCGACGGGCGTGAGCGGGTCATGGGGAACGAGCTGGTCGGGTCCATATTCCGCAACAAGAATATCTTCGTCGAGCGCCAGCTCGGACGCCACACGTTCGAGCAGACTCGTGAGATGGAGCTTCTTCTCGTGGATCTGCAGCTCGAGCCCGTGCACGCTCTCGGTGAGGCCGGCGAGGCGATCCCGCAGGGTGGATTCCTGTGCGCGGAGAGCGGTGAGTTCTTCGTTCTGCGCTGACCGCGCAGACTCCGCCTCCGCCAGCGCCACTCGCGCCTCGGTGACCGAACGGTCCAGCGAATCGAGGATGCGGGGCAACTCCTCGGCGACGCCGGATGCCGCTTCCCGCTGCGCCCTGCGGATCACTGCCCGACGCGCAGCCTCGGCTGCCGCATCCCGCTCCTGCTCGCGCTGACGCTCGAGTGACGCGACCCGCGCCTGAGCGGCTCGCACCCGCTCGCGCAGCGTCTCCACTTCCAGCCGGGCGCGCACCTCGCCCTCACGAGCGAGCTCGAGGGACTCGAGAAGTCCGTCGCGGGCTGAAGCGTCGAGGACAGGCCGCGGCGCCTCGACGGCCCGGTCGAGGTCGGCGCGAGCGGCCTGGGCCGTCGCCTCGGCATCCGCGACGGCGGCCTGCGCCTGTACGAGGCCCGATTCGAGCCGCTCGCACTCCGCGACAGCCGACTCATGCCGGACGGTGATGCGGTTGACCTGTTCGGCATGGGTCGCGAGGGCCGCATCGTGCTCGCGCAGCGCACGCAGGGCGTCCTTCGCGAGCCGACGGGTCGTCTCCACCTGCTCGCTTGCGTCCTCGCGTGCCTCGCGCAGCGAATCGACGACGATCTGCACCTCGGCGAGCCGCTCCTTCGCAGCGTCGCGCTCCGCGGCGAGCTCGAGGCGTGATCGCTCGCCGCCCGCGCCCGTGCGCAGCGTCTGCGCCGTGACCACGTCGCCTCCCACCGTCACGATCGTCGTGCTGGTGTCTCCCACGAGATCGAGGGCCGCCCGCGCCGAGCGGGCGCTGTCGAGAGACTCGGCGATCAACACGTGAGACAGGATCGCGAGCACGCCGTCCGGGGCTGTCACCGTGTCGATCGCCGGAGTCACTCCATCGACCGCAGGCGGATCGACGGCCGCGCGCGTCGCCGAGGCGATGACCACGTCGACCACTCCCCTGCGGTTGTCTGCAGCTTCGACGGCGACGGCGAAGGCATCCGAGGGCGCGTCGACCAGAACACCCTCGGCGAGCGGGCCCAGCACCGCGGCGACCGCCGCTTCGAACCCTGCACGCACCTGCACCGCGTCGCCGACGAGCCCGCGGATGCCGGGTCCTCCTGCTTTGACGATCTCGGCCGCTCCTCCCGACACCGCCAGCGCGCTGTCGAGCGCTGCGGCCTTGGCGGTGAGGGCGTCGACCTCGCGCTCTGCTGCGTGCAGCCGCTCCCGCAGGGCCTCGCGCTCGGTCTCGGCCGCCGTCGCCGCCCGCTGGGCTGCCTCGTAAGCGGCAGCGTGCTCTGCAGCCGTTCCCTCCGGCGCCTCCGCGTCGGCGATCGATTCGAGCGCCTCGGCGGCTTCGCGGCGACGGATGTCCGCCGCCTCCAGCGCATTCTCCTGACGCAGCACGGCACCGCGCACGGCGGCGAGAGCGGATGCTGCGGCCTCGGCCGTTCCGCGCAGGGTCGTCAGGCGCATGTCGTACTCCGAGACCAGAGCGCTCTGCTCGGCGATGTCCACGTCGAGGGTGTCGAGCTCCGCGCGGGCGTGCACGACTTCACGACTCGCGGCCGTCGCGGCGTCCTGCGCATCGCCGAGGCCCGCGGAGATCTCGTCGATCTCGTCCTTGGCGTCGTCGATGACCGCCTGGGTCACCGTGACCGCGGTGACCGCGGCGTCGTCCTCGTCCGAGCCGAGCAGAGCGAGGCGCTGATTGGCGAGCGTGTAGAGCCCACGCATCCGCTCCTGCACCTGCTCGAGACCGAAGGTCACGCTACGGGCCTGATCGACCGCCGCCGAGTTCTGCTCTCGCTCGAGGCGGGCGATGCCGGCACGCACCGCCTCGGCCTGATCTGTGAGCACCAGGCGCTCGGTGTGCCGCTCCTGTTCGGTGCGGGTGTGGTCGGCGAGGGCCGCGCGCAGCGCCACGACGTCGTCCGCGAAGATCCGGGCCTTCGCGTCGCGTACGACCGCAGCGATGGTCTGCGCCTCGCGCGCGATCTCCGCCTGGCGCCCGAGTGGCTTGAGCTGCCTGCGTATCTCTCCTGCCAGGTCGCTGAGACGTGTGAGGTTGGTCTCCATCGCGTCGAGCTTGCGGAGCGTCTTCTCCTTGCGCCGACGGTGCTTGAGGATTCCGGCGGCCTCCTCGATGAACCCTCGGCGGTCCTCGGGCGAGGCCTGCAGCACGGTGTCCAGTCGCCCTTGACCGACGATGACGTGCATCTCGCGGCCGAGACCGGAGTCGCTCAGCAGCTCCTGCACATCGAGCAGGCGACAGCTCTCCCCGTTGATCGCGTACTCGCTGGATCCGTTGCGGAACAGCGTGCGGCTGATCGTGACCTCCGCGTAGTCGATCGGAAGCGCGCCGTCGGCGTTGTCGATCGTCAGCTGCACCTCGGCGCGGCCGAGAGGACCTCGGGTCGACGTCCCCGCGAAGATGACGTCCTCCATCTTGCCGCCGCGGAGCGTCTTCGCACCCTGCTCGCCCATGACCCAGGCGAGAGCGTCGACGACATTCGACTTGCCTGATCCGTTCGGACCGACGATGCAGGTGACCCCGGGTTCGAACACGAAGCTGGTCGGCTGCGCGAACGACTTGAACCCCTTGAGCGTCAGGCTCTTCAGATGCATGCGGGGGCCACTCGTCCTCGGGAATTCACGCCATCACGCTACCGGAATCGTGCTCGTCGACGAGCATCCCGCGCGGGGATCCCGCGAACGCGACACGCCGGGCGACACGCCCGGTGCTTGACTCTGCCTGAGAGCCTTCGCTACGGTACCAACGGATCGACCCGTGAAAGGAGGTTACCGATGATGATTCAGTTCAACGCACAGGCCACAGGCCTCGCCGCGCGTGTTCACTCCGCGCCCCGCTATGCGTTCTCGGTGACCGCCTCGGGTCTTCGGCGCTGCACGCTCTCGTAGCACCGCAGTCGGAGAATTCGCCCGCCACAGTTGGGTCTTCTCGTCGACGCGAACCCGCGCTCCGCACCTGATCTCTCCGCAGATCACGGTCTCCCGCCGTTCCGGCATCCGCTGATCCCCCACGAGGGAGATCACACCTTCCCGCGCCGCACCCGATCGCAGATCGGTCCGTATCGTCGGCGCCTTCCGCCACTCATCACCACCATTCACCTCGAAGGACACACAGTGAACACCACGCTGCACCACAGCACCACCCACCCGCCGGATACCCAGGACCAGACGGTCCTGCACATCCCCGCCCCCGATGATCTGCGCGAGCTCGCTCTCGCAGACCGCCTGACGCTCAAGATCGGCCTCTGGCTGCTCGAGAGGGCTCAGCGGCCGAAGTCCGTGAAGGAACGCGTCATCACCCCCGCCGAACCGCTGTTCCTCAGCGATCGGCACCTCACGACCGGTGAGAGCCGGATCCTGCTCGAATACCACATGCAGCGCCAGCTGCGCTGACCGGAGACCAGCACGATGATCGCCCTCACCGAAGCCGCGACGCTGCATCCGCTCGTGCTCCCCGCACGGGCGGATGCGGCGGACGCCGGCGACCTGCTCGACTACGCCCGGGTCCGCAACGCCTCGCTGCTTGAGACGACCGGACGGGACGACGAGCACCTCGAGCCTGACGCCCTGCTTGCGCTGCTGCGATCGGACACCGACTTGGAGCGTCGGCAGTGGTCCGTCGTGGAGGACGGCGAGACGATCGGCGTCGCGGTGCTCAATGTCGTCGCCGACGGCGGCGGACGGACCGCGTACGTCACCATCAACCTTCTGCAGCGCACGTGGGGCCGCGGACTCGGCACAGTCGTTCTCGCACAGATCGAGAAGACCGCGAAGGAGGCCGGGGTCCGCAAGCTGCTGCTGTGGACCGAGCACACCGATCGCGGCGAGGTCCGCCTCGACTCCCCCACGGGCTTCGGGTCGGTTCCGCGCGACCACCATGCCCGGTTCCTGCTTCGGCACGGGTTCGCGCTCGAGCAGGTGGAGCGCGTGAGCGTCCTCGAGCTGTCGGAGGAGAGCACGCGCCGCGTCACGGCGCTGCGCGACGCCGCCGCGAGGATGGCCGACGGCTACCGCGTCGTGCAGTGGACGCTGCCGACGCCGCCTGCCCACGTCGACGGCTACGCACGCATGAAGCAGCGTATGTCGACCGACGTCCCCGACGCCGAGCTCGACATGCCGGAGGAGAACTGGGACGCCGAGCGCGTCGCGCGTCACGATGCGCGTCACCTCGACCGCGGCAACACCGTGCTCGTGACCGCCGCGCAGCATGTCGCAACCGGCGAGCTGTGCGCCTTCAACGAGCTGGCGATCGGCCGTCGCGCGGATGAGACTACGCATCAGGAGGACACCCTCGTGCTTTCCTCGCATCGGGGCCACCGTCTCGGTCTGCTCGTCAAGACAGCCGGTCTGCTCTCGTGGCGGACTCAGCATCCGCTGAGCCCTCAGGTCATCACGTTCAACGCCGAGGAGAACCGGCCGATGCTGAACATCAACGAAGCCATCGGCTTCGTCCCCGTCGCCTACGAAGGAGCGTGGAGGAAGGATCTGCCGTGAGCATCTCGATCACTGCGCTGCGTGTGCCGTCGTCTCTCGACGCCGACGACGCCGCAGACTTCCGGCTTCTGGGAGATCTGGGCAGGCAGGTCTGCGACGAGCAGGTCGGCCTCCCCGACCTGTCGCCGTCGGCTGCTGAGATGCTCTCGGAGTGGCAGGACCCCACCGACAGCCTGCATCTCGGCTACGTCGCTCGCATCGACGACGCCGTCGTCGGCATGGTGACGCTGGCCTTCGCCCAGGAGGAGGGCGCGCAGACCGCGGAGTTCGACATCCTCGTGCCGGACGCGAACGCGGGCCGCGGCGTCGAGCAGGCGCTTCTCGCTCGCGCAGAGGAGGACGCGGTGGCGAGAGGCCGCAGCATCCTGCAGACCTGGACGTTGCATCGACCGGACGAGCGCGACCGGATGCTGGCTCCGGCCACAGGTTGGGGGCGGATCCCGGCCACGCCGCTCGCCGACGTCATCGCGGATGCCGGATACACGCTGGAACAGGTCGAGCGCAACAGCGAGTACGACCTGCGGTCGGACGGCACGGAGGTGCGGCGGATGCTGGCAGAGGCATCGGCGTTCGCCGGTCCGGACTACCGTGTGCGGGAGTGGACCATGCCCACTCCGCCCGAACTGCGCGACGGATACGCGGCCGTCCTCGCACGCCTGTCGACCGATGCCCCCAGCGGTGACATGGACTTCGTCGCCGAGCAGTACGACGCCGACCGCGTGGTTCGCCGGGAGGCGACGCTCACCGCGGCAGGTCAACTCGTCTCAGTGACCGCCGTCGAGCACGTGCCGACGGGCGAACTCGTGGCCTACAACGAGCTGCTGGTCGCCGCGGACCGCACGGGAGTCACGCATCAGTTCGGAACGCTGGTCGCCGCGCATCACCGAGGGCATCGGCTGGGCACGATCGTCAAGTGCGCGAACCTGCTGCGGTGGCGCGAACTGGTGCCGACGTCTCCCATCGTGTCGACGTTCAACGCCGAGGAGAACCGGCCGATGCTCGACATCAACGAGGCGATCGGGTTCGTACCGGTGTCCTACGCCGGGGCGTGGCAGAAGCGGCTCTGACACATCATCCCTCCGATGTAGCCGGATCACTCCACGGGCCGACGATCCGAGGAGCGTGTGCGGCGAGGCTGGAAGCATGAACAGTCCCGTCCTCGTCGCACACGCTCTGACGAAGTCCTACGGCGCCACTCGCGCGCTCGCCGGTGTCGACCTCTCGATCTCGCGAGGCGAATCCGTCGCGATCATGGGCGCCTCCGGATCCGGCAAGACCACACTGCTGCACGTTCTGGCAGGCATCATCACGCCGGACACCGGGTCGGTGACCTTCCATCCCGCGGCCGGCGGGGCGATCGAGCTGACCGGCATGAGCGAGTCGGCAAGATCCCGTCTGCGACGCGAGCGACTCGGCTTCGTCTTCCAGCAGGGGCTTCTCATCCCTGAACTGACAGCGGTCGAGAACGTCGCGCTGGCTTCGATGATCAACGGCGTGAAGAGGGCGGATGCCGTTCAGCATGCCGCTTCCTGGCTCGGCGCCCTCGGTCTCGCCGGCATGGAGGATCGCCGCATCGGCGAGCTCTCGGGCGGCCAGGCGCAGCGGGTCGCGATCGCTCGCGCCCAAGCCACGGGCGCCGAGCTCGTGTTCGCCGACGAACCGACCGGCGCCCTCGACTCGCAGACCTCGCGGGAGGTGATGGACGCACTGCTGTGGTCGACCACCGGTCAAGGCCGGACGCTCGTGGTCGTCACGCATGACCCGGACGTGGCTGCGCGCTGCACGCGGACCATCGCGGTGCGCGACGGACTCGTCGTCTCCACGGCGGTGGACGCATGAACGCCCGCGTCCTCGCGATGCTGCTGCGCCCCTCGCCCGGGCAAGGCGGCCTCATAGCGCTGCCCCTCATCGCCTTCGGCGTCGTGACGACGCTCGTGCTCACTGTGATCGGTGGCGCACAGAGCTTCTGGGGCTGGCACGACGACTACGCTCCGATCTACCAGGCTCTGGCCGCGATCGCGCTCGCCCTGCTCCTCGTCCCGCTCATGAGCCTGGGGGGCGCAGCCGCACGGCTCGCCGCGCGCCGTCGCGACGAGCGACTCTCGACGCTGCGGCTGCTCGGAGTGACGCCGCTCGGCGTCGCCGTCGCCACCGTCGCCGAGTCGGTGCTGCTCGCTGCGGCCGGCGCGACAGCCGGCGTCGCCGGGTACCTGCTGGTGAGCCCGCTCATCGGGCTCATCCCGTTCCGCGGTGAGGCTCTCGGTTGGCAGGCTGTGGTCCTGTCTCCCGTCCACATCGTCGCCGTCGTCGGCGGTGTCGTCGTCCTCGCTGCGCTCAGCGCCGCCGTCGGCCTGCGCCGGGTCGTCATCTCCCCTCTCGGGGTGCGCATGCGCACCACCGCCACCGGTGCTCATTGGATTCGCTTCGTCGTCGGAACAGGCCTCGTCGCCATCGCAGTCGTCCTCGCCAAGATCGTGCCGCAGATCGCGGGAATGATCACGACGATCGTCGTGATCGCCCTACTCTTCGCCGCGGGGCTCGCGGTGCTCAACCTCGTGGGTCCCTGGGCGCTGAAGGTGAGCGCCCGCGGGTGGCTGAGACGTGCTCGGGTTCCTGAGCGGCTGCTCGCTGCGCGCATGGTCCTCGACGACCCCAAGGCTGCATGGAGGCAGGTGGGCGGCATCTCGATGGCGAGCTTCATGGCGGTCTTCGCAGGAACCGGTGTCTCGCTCATCGGCGTGATGAGCTCGGAAGGTGCAGAAGCGACAGATCTCGCCCTCGCTCGCGACATGCGCACAGGGCTGATCATCACGCTCGTGGCCTCGTTCCTGATGGTCGCCGCTTCCGTCGGCGTCAATCAGGCCTCGGCGATCCTCGACGCCCGCGAACTGCACCGGAGTCTGCACCACCTCGGAGTTCCGCAGCAGACGGTCGACAAAGCCCGCACCCGTGCCATCATGGCGCCGCTGCTGCTCACATCGATCGGCTCGGCGCTGTGCGCCGGCATCCTGGTCTTCCCGCTTCTGGGCATCGCCCTGATCGTCGCACCCCTGTCGCTGCTCACGATCGTGCTCGTCGTCGCCGTCGGGATCGCGGTCGTCTGGGTGAGCACGCGCGCGACCAGACCTGTGCTGTCCCGCTCGTTCCGCGTGGCGTGAACCGACCCTGTTAGTCTGCTCGCGACGACGAGGAGGCCAGATGTCAGAACGCCGGGTGCCGATAGCGCCGCAGCAGGTGGACGCACCATTGACACGCAGTGCGATCTTCTTGGTCCTCACCGTGGACGAGACGCGATTCGACGACGTCCGCGCCACCGTCGCCGGTATCGAGGACATCGTCAAGTCCGTCGGTTTCCGCGATCTGGATGCGCGACTGTCGTGCGCCGTGGGCGTCGGCAGCCGCATCTGGACGGGTCTGACCGGTCACCCGCTGCCGGCGGAGCTGCATCCGTTCCCCGAAGTCAGCGGTGGCGCGCATACTGCGGTCTCCACGCCGGGTGATCTGCTTTTCCACATCCGTGCGGAACGCCCCGACCTCTGTTTCGAGCTCGAGAGGCTGATCCTCGAGCAGCTCGGCACAGCGGTGACGGTGGATGACGAGGTCTCCGGCTTCCGGTACTTCGATGCCCGGGACCTTCTCGGATTCGTCGACGGATCCGCGAATCCGGTGGGGCCCGACCTCCCCGAGGCGACTCTGGTCGGGGCCGAGGACTCGGCGTTTGCCGGCGGCAGCTACGTCGTCGTCCAGAAGTACCTGCACGATCTGGACGCATGGCAGTCGCTCACCACTGAGCAACAGGAGGCGGTGATCGGCCGGCGCAAGGCCGACAACATCGAGCTCGATGATGCCGCTGTCGGCACGCAACAGGCGCACAAGACGCTCGCCACCATCACCGACGAGTCGGGCGAACACGACATCCTGCGCGACAACATGCCCTTCGGGCGCCCGGGAGCCGGAGAATTCGGCACCTACTTCATCGGATACTCCCGCAGACTGTGGGTGATCGAACGGATGCTGCAGCGCATGTTCATCGGTGATCCGCCCGGGCTGCACGACCGGATCCTGGACTTCTCCGTCGCACACACGGGCACCACGTTCTTCGCGCCGTCGGCGACGTTCCTCTCGTCGCTCGCCTGAGAGGATGTCCGCGAGGAGCTGTCCGCATTCACGTTCGCACGGCAGAGGTCGAAGCCCGCGGGAGTGATCCGCGGACCGTACTTCGCCATCAAGGGCGAGCACTGACCGCACCGGCTCCTCTCAGTCGTCGGCGCGCGTCGTTGGCAGCGAGCCGTACGCCTCATCCTTGACGGGCTCGAGCCACTCGTTGCGGACCTCGTCACCCGGGGTGATGAAGGCGATGTGCGAGAACCAGGTGTCCGCCTTCGCGCCGTGCCAGTGCTTGGTACCGGCCGGCACGCGGATCACCGTTCCGGGTTCCATGCTGACCGGCTCCTCGCCCTCGGCCTGAAACCACCCCGACCCTGCCGTGCACATCAGGATCTGGTCTCCCCCACCGTGTGCACCGTGGTGGATGTGCCAGTTGTTCCGGCAGCCCGGCTCGAAGGTGACGTTGCTCACCGGCACGCTCCCCGACGCGAGCGGCGCCAGGTAGCTCTGGCCCGTGAAGTACTGCGCGAAGGCGTCGTTCGGCTCACCGAGCGGAAAGATCTGCGTGAAGTCATCGCTGGTCGTGGTCATTCTTCGACGCTACGCCTCGACCCCCTGGCTCGTGCCAGTCCCTGTCAGTACGCCCCTGGAGAGAGCCTCCCACGATGTGCACGAGCGGAGTTGGATGGAAGACGGTCGCATGCCGCACATGCGCCGGACGGGGAGCAGACATGAGCAATGACGAGCAGAGCACCGGTTGGTCTGGCGGGAAGAACGCCTTCGGCGACTTCGCGTCAGGGATGGTCCACTACACCGACCGGGTGCTCTTCGACGAGGTCTGGGAACGTGAAGGACTATCCAAGCGCGATCGCAGCCTGATCACGGTGGCGGTCCTCACCGCTATGGGCAAGATGGACCAGCTGCAGTTCCATCTCGGCTACGCGCGTCAGAACGGCGTCACCGACGACGAGCTCAAGGAGGCGCTCCTGCATCTGTCGTTCTATGCGGGCTGGCCCAACGGCATGGGAGCGACGAGCGTGCTGAAGAGCATCGTCGAGCAGGAGCGCTGACGGCTCGGAGCACACGCTCTTCCGCAGCCGGTCGTCTTCTGTCACGATGATGGCCATCAGGGGGACTGCTCGGCGAGGAGTTCAGCATGCCCAGAGAGATCATCGCCACACCGGATGCTCCGAGTTCACCTCTCTACAGCCAGGCGGTGCGAGCGGGGAACCACGTGTACATCTCGGGAACCGTCGGCATCGACGTGAAGACGGGCGCCTTGGCCGGCGGCACGATTCAGGTGCAGACGCGCCAGGCGCTCGCGAACTGCGAGGCGATCCTGAAGGCCGGCGGATCGGGGATGGACGACCTCGTGGAATTCGGGATTCTGCTCGCGCGGCCGGAGGATTTCGTGGGATTCAACGAGGAGTACGCCCGATGGTTCCCGTCGGATCCCCCGGCGCGATACGTCGCGAAGCTCGGAGTCGACCTGCCCGGCATCCTGATCTCGATCCGCGCGATCGCTGTCACAGCGTGATGAGCTGGATCCGACCGCGCGTCGGGCTCAGCCTCGTCTCTGGCACCGAGGGCAGTAATGCGATGAGCGGTTCATGAACGCGGCGCGGACGATGGGTCGTCCGCATCGGCTGCACGGCTCCCCCTCACGCCCGTAGGCATTCAGCGAGTGCGCGAAATAGCCGGCCTGTCCGTTGACGTTGACGTACTGGGCGTCGAAGCTGGTGCCGCCCTCAGCGAGCGCCTTGGCGAGGACGGCGCGGATCTCGGCGAGCAGCCGGCGCACGGCCTGCGTCGACAGGGCCGACGCAGGAGTCTCGGGGTGGATGCGCGCCGCCCACAGCGACTCGTCGGCATAGATGTTGCCGACGCCGCTGATCACGCCCTGATCGAGCAGCACACGCTTGATGGCGCTCCCCCGCTTCGCCAGGTCAGCGCGGAAAGCGGCGTCGTCGAAGGCGGGATCGATCGGGTCGCGGGCGATGTGGACCACCTGAGACGGGACCTGCGACGGTCCGTCGGCCACGAGGTGGTCGACGGCGAGGGATCCGAAGGTGCGCTGGTCGGAGAACACCACAGCGAGTTCGCCGTGAGCGGGATGCTCGAGATGGATGCGGATCCGCTCGTGACGTTCTGCCGCGGCATCCGGTGCACGCAGCAGCATCTGTCCGCTCATCCCGAGGTGAGCGATGAGCGCATCCGACTCGCCTTCGAGAGGAAGCCAGAGGAACTTCCCCCGGCGCGCGGCGCCGACGATGGTGCGATTCTCGAGGCGCGAGACGAAGTCCGCGGCCCCGAGCGGATGCCGGGTCAGAGCGCGTTCGTCGAACACGCTCACTGCGGTGATCAGCGACCCGACGGCGGCGGGGGCGAGCCCGGCTCGGACGACTTCGACCTCAGGAAGCTCAGGCACGCGCGTTGAGCACGCGCCAGGCGTTCAGCGCAGCCGCCATCTCGGCGGTCTTCTTGCTGGTGCCGTTGCCCGTCATCGTGACGTCGCCCACGGTCACGGTCGCGATGAACCGGCGATCGTGATCGGGACCGCTCGCCTCGACCGCATACTGCGGAGGCGTCGCACCGGCGCGGGCTGCGAGCTCCTGCAGGCTGGTCTTCGGGTCCATCGCCGCGCCGTATCGCTCAGGGTCGGCGAGCAGAGGCTTGGTCAGCCGCAGCACCAGGTCGGTCGCCGCCTCGGGGCCGGCCGACATGTAGGTCGCGCCGATGACGGCTTCCATCGTGTCGGCGAGGATCGAGTCCTTGTCTCGACCGCCCGTCTGCTCCTCACCACGCCCCAGCAGGAGATGGCTGCCGAGGCCGATGCCCCTCGCGACCTCCGCCAGCGCCACCGTCGACACGACGCTCGCGCGTCTCTTCGCCAGCGACCCCTCATCGAGTTCGGGGTGCGTCGTGAACAGCATGACCGTCACCGCCTGCCCCAGCACCGAATCGCCGAGGAACTCGAGGCGCTCGTTGTGCGGGATGCCACCGTGCTCGTACGCGTACGAGCGATGGGTGAGTGCCAACTCCAGAAGCTCCGCGTCGATATCGACACGGAGCTTCTGCGAGAGATCCTCTTCGCCGGTTGTGACGTCAGTCACGAGCGATTCAGACGTCGGCGACCTTGCGGCCCTTGTACTCGAGGAAGAGCTCGGTGCCCTGCGAGTCGGTGACGACCTTCGCCTGGTGAGGACGGCTGTAGACGACCTGGCCGTTCTCGACGGTCTTCACCAGAGCGACGGGGGCCGCCTTCCACTGCGCGCGACGCGAACGGGTGTTGGAACGGGAAACCTTGCGCTTCGGGGGGTTACCAGCCATGACTAGCTCTCTTCTTTCTCGGCGGCACGGCTCTCTGCCGTACCGTCTTGGTCTGTGATCTGCTGGAGCGCGCTCCATCGAGGATCGATGGGAGCCGCCTGCTCCGTTCCGGTGCTCGCGGTCAGCTTCTCGCCGGTTCTCGGGTCGAGCCCCAGGCAATCCGGCTGACACACCGGTTGAAAAGGAAGCGACAATACGGCCGCATCCCTGACCAGAGTTTCAAGATCCACGTGGTCGTCTTGAACCTCGAAGTCAGTTTCTTCCTCACTAGGATACGCGAAAAGCTCCTGGAACTCGACTTCGACAGGCCGCGTGATGGGAGTCAGGCACCGACCGCACTCTCCCGAGTACTCGCCGTCGGCCGTTCCGGAGACCAGAATGCCCTCGTGAACCGACTCGAGACGCACGTCGAGATCGAGCGCCGACCCCTTGGGCAGAGACACGATTCCCTCACCCCACTGCTCGGCTAGGGCGACGGTGAACTCGTGTTCACGCATCTCGCCCGGACGTCGGACGATGTCACGGACGGGCAGGACGAAAGGACCACTCATACGGGAACGCACCCCGCAATGCTACCGGCTCCCGGCTGAACGGGACCCGAGTCAGATGCCGCGGGCGCCGGTGTCGAGGAATGCGGCCACCGCGGGGGGCACGAACGGCGACACATCTCCCCCGAGACCGGCCACCTGGCGGACCAGCGAACTGGACACCATGGCGTGCGAAGGATCGGGCAGCAGGAAGACGGTCTCGATGTCGGCGAGGTGCCGGTTGACGATCGCCATCGGCGACTCGTAGGCGACGTCGATCTGCGAGCGGATGCCCTTCACGAGCACGCCCGCGTTCACGTCGCGTGCGTAGTCGACCAGCAGTCCCATGCTCCACGATCCGATGACGATGTTGCCGCTCATCCCGTCTTCGGCGATCGACTTCTCCAGCAGAGCCAGACGCTGCGAGATGGGCAGCATCGCCTCTTTGCCGGGGTTGTGGACGACCAGCACGTGCAGTTCGTCGTACAGTTTGGCGGCCCGGCGGATGACGTCGAGATGACCAAGAGTCGGCGGGTCGAAGGAACCCGGGACGACGGCGATCCGGCTGCTCACGTGGTCTCCTTCGATCGCTCAGTACGGCGCATGGATCCAGCCTAGGGCACGTCAGTTCTTCGCCAGGGCGGCGCGGTCCTCATCGCTCACCCGCCGCTCGATCGCCGCGCGCAGCCCGGAATGCTCGGCGAGACTCGGGTCGGCTGCGAGGATGACCTCGGCCAGTTCCCGCGCCCGCACGATCAGCCGGGAGTCCTTCACGACGCGGAGCAGCCGCAGGGACGAGCGCGCACCGGCCTGCACGGATCCGAGCACGTCGCCTTCGCCTCGCAGCTCGAGATCGACTTCGGCGAGCTGGAAGCCGTCGAGCGTCGCGGCGACGGCATCCACCCGTTCCCTGGCGACCGAGCCCTCTTCCGCCTCGGTGACGAGCAGGCACAAGCCGGGCACTCCCCCTCGACCGACGCGTCCTCGGAGCTGATGCAATTGCGAGACGCCGAAGCGATCGGCATCCAGCACGATCATCGTCGACGCGTTCGGCACGTCGACACCGACTTCGATCACGGTCGTCGCCAGCAGCAGATCGATCTCTCCGCGCGCGAAGGCCTGCATGACCGCGTCCTTCTCGTCGGAAGGCATCTTGCCGTGCAGCACAGCACGGCGAAGACCGCCGAGCGTCGGATGAGTGGACAGCGCCTCGTCGAGCTGCACGACACCCCACCGAGGGCCGTTCGCCCCCTCCTGCGCAGGAAGCGCGCCGGCCTCGCCAGTCTTCTTCGTGGTGTCGATCGCCGCGCACACCGCGAACACCTGGCGCCCCTGAGCGATCTCCTCGGATGCCCGCTCCCACACCCGTTGCCACCAGCCCGGGTGCTCGGCGAGAGGCGCGACGAACGACTGGATGCCGGCGCGCCCCGCGGGCATGGTGCGGATGACGGAGGTGTCGAGATCGCCGAACACCGTCATGGCGACGGTGCGCGGAATCGGCGTGGCGGTGAGCACGAGGGCGTGCGGGCTGGATCCCTTGGCGCGCAGAGCTTCACGCTGCTCGACCCCGAAGCGATGCTGCTCGTCGACCACGACGAGACCGAGGTCGGCGAACGTGGTCTTCTCGCCCAGCAGGGCATGGGTCCCGACGACGATGAGCGCCTGGCCGGACGCCACCCTGAGCGCGGCCTTGCGCCGATCCGCTGCCGGCATCTGACCGGTGAGGAGCGTGGGCATCACGAGCGGGGCGAGTTCGGGACCGAGCAGCTTGGCGATCGAGCGCAGATGCTGGCCGGCGAGCACCTCTGTCGGGGCGATCAGGGCGGCCTGGCCGCCGGACTCCGCGACCTGCAGCATCGCACGGAGCGCCACGAGAGTCTTGCCCGATCCGACCTCGCCCTGCACGAGCCGGTTCATGGGCCAGGCGCCGACGAGGTCTTTCGCGATCTGCTCTCCCACGGTCTGCTGGTCGTCGGTGAGCGTGTACGGGAGGGTGGAGTCGAAGCGTTCGAGCAGCCCTCCGGGGGCTGCCGGTCGTGCCGTGGCCGACAGCGCCCGCACCGCGTCGCGCTGCTGCAACAGCGCGGTCTGCAGCGTGAGCGCCTCGTGCATGCGCAGTGTGCGCACGGCCGGATCGATGTCTGTCCGGGTCTTCGGACGATGGATCTGCTCGAGAGCTTCACGCGCGGTGAGCAGCTCCTCCCTGAGCCTGACCGCGTCGGGAAGAGGCTCGGCGATCGGCCCGAGGTCGTCGAGCACGCGGGCGATGAGCTTCGCGATCTGCATCGAGGCCAGGCTGGCCGTCGCGGGGTAGATCGGGATCAGCACGGCTGCACGGGCATCGGCGCGTCGACGGGCCTCATCCTCGTCGTCGAACAGCTCGTACTCGGGGTGCGAGAACTGGGTGACGCCGTTGAACTCGCCGACCTTGCCCGAGAAGATGCCTCGACGGCCGACGGCGAGCTGACCTGCCCGCCATTTGGCCTGATCGAGGCTCTTGGCGAAGAAGGTCAGCGACATCTTCCCGATGCCGTCGCCGATGATCACCTCGACCATCGCGCCGCGGCGGTTGCGCATCGCCCGAGCGCTCGACGACAGCACCTCGGCGACGATGGTCACGTTCTCACCGACGGGGAGCTCGCGGATGGGCGTGAGCTCGGCTGGATCGGCATAACGACGCGGATAGTGCGAGAGCAGGTCTCCCACGGTCTCCATGCCGAAGGCCCGAGTCAGCGACTTCGCGACGTTCGCACCGAGCGCCTCGGCGAGGGTCGAGTCGAGCGAGAGCGGCATGATCCGAGTCTAGAGACAGGCGCCGACGTCGCCTGCCGATATCGTGAACGGGTGACCAGGATCATCGCAGGCAGAGCACGGGGCGCGCGTCTCGAAGTGCCGAGCGCCGGTACCCGCCCCACCAGCGATCGCGTGCGCGAGTCGCTCTTCGGGGCTCTCGAATCGGCGGACGGCATCGAGGGAGCCCGCGTGCTCGACCTGTACGCGGGGTCGGGTGCCCTCGGACTCGAATCCCTCAGTCGGGGAGCGGCGAGCGTGGACCTGGTCGAGAAGGGACGGCAGGCCGCCGCAATCGTGCGCCGCAACGCGGCGACGGTGGCGAAGGCCGGCGGGATCGCGACCGGCCGCGTGCACGAGAGCGCCGTGCATCCGTTCCTCGTCCGCGCTTCGGGCACCTTCGATCTGGTGTTCTCGGATCCTCCCTATGACATCGCCGACGAGGCCATGAACGCGGATCTCGTCGCCCTGGCTCCGCTGCTGTCTCCCGACGCGCTCGTCGTGGTCGAGCGCGCGAAGCGCTCCTCTCCCCCGGACTTCGCCGCAGCCGGCCTGCGGCTGCTGCGCGACAAGGCGTACGGCGACACCACGCTGTGGTGGGCAGAACCTCAGCCCGCGGCGGAATCCCAGTCGCGATAGGGGTCCCACCCGGAGACGTCGACGGGCGCATCATCGCAGAGCAGCGGTTGCTCGCCCGGTGGACGTACCTCGCCGATCACCCGGAACCCGGCGGGCACGACGCCCGGTGGGAACGCCGCCAGCAGAGCGTGGTCCTCTCCGCCGGCCAGCGCGCGGACGGAGTCGTCGCCCAGGGCGGAGCCGTCGAGCGCGATCGTGACGCCGGATGCCGCCGCCATCCGCCGCGCGTCGAGAGCGAGCCCGTCGGAGACGTCCATCATGGCGTTCGCGCCGGCGACCGCCGCGAACGGTCCGAGCCCGATCGGCGGAGAGGGACGCAACTGAGCGGCCACGGCTTGACGCTCGCCCTCGGCGAGAAGCGCCGGGTCCACCGGTATCGGCGTCTCGCCGTCGCGGAAACGACCGAACAGCACGGCGAGGCCATGAGCAGCCAGACCGAGTTCGCCGGCCACCGCGACGGAATCGCCGGGGCGGGCTCCCGACCTCGTGACCGCAGCCCGTCCTTCGAGGTCGCCGAGGGCCGTCACCGCGACCGTCAGAACATCGGACACCGTCAGGTCGCCGCCCACGACCGCACAGCCGGGAGCCAGCGCCGCACACGCTTCGCGGAAGCCGTCGGCGAGGCTCTCGACGAAAGACAGCCGCAGATCCCGCGGCACCGCGAGCGCGACGAGCAGTGCGGTCGGGCGAGCCCCCATCGCGGCGACGTCGGCGAGATTCACCGCTGCGGCCTTCCACCCCAGGTCGAAGCCGCTCGACCATGCGAGACGGAAGTCGGGACCGTGCACGAGCGTGTCCGTGGTCGCGACGACGGTTCCGGAGGGCGTGGCGATCACCGCCGCGTCGTCGCCGGGGCCGATGATCGTGTGGGTCGCCTGAGCCGTACGACTCAGGATCGCCTTCAGGATCTCTCCCTCGGAGAGATCGCCCAGGCGCGGATCGTCGGTGTCGGGTCGGGAGGGCATGCTGTCAAAGGTAGCCTGGAAGCATGCCCCGTTCTCGTCGTCTCGCCGTCGTGGCGGGAGCCCTGATCCTCCTCGGCGCACTGGCCGGATGCTCGACGACGGTTCACGTCGACCCCGCGGATGACGCGAATAACGCCGCCTGCGCGGACGTCTCTGTGCTGCTGCCCGACGCGATCGGCGACCTCGATCGGGTGTGGACGGACGCGCAGGCCACCGGCGCCTGGGGCGACCCGACGGTCGTGCTCAGATGCGGCGTCGACGTGCCGGCGCCGTCGGACCTCGTCTGCCAGACGATCGGCGGCGTCGATTGGCTCGTCCTCGCGCAGGAGGACGAGCGTCAGCGCCTCGTCACCTACGGGCGCGACCCCGCGGTCGAGGTGATCATCAAGCGCGGGTCCGACATCGACTTCCGCTCGATCGTCGAGAAGCTGTCGACCAGCATCCAGTCAGGTCTCCAGCCGTCGACCGCAAAGTGCACCGAACGCGTCGAATGATGAATCCGCTGATCCCTACGGCGTACGACGTCGTCTGGAGCGTCGTGACCGCAGCAGTGCTCGCATTCACGATCGCGGCGATCATCTCCATGATGCGGACGCGCCACGTGGGCGGTCTGAGGTTCCTCGTCTGGTTCCTGCTCGTCCTCGCGGCGCCGGTGCTGGGGGCCGCTGCATGGTTCGCCTACGGGCGCAGAGCCGAAGCCACGCGCCCGTAGGCGGTGATCAACGGCGCAGGCCCGCCTCGATGAGCTCGGAGATCAGGTCGCCGTAAGAGAGGCCCGACGCGACCCAGCACTTCGGGAACATCGAGATCGGCGTGAACCCGGGCATCGTGTTGAGCTCGTTGACGACGAGCTCGCCGGATGCGGTCAGGAACATGTCGACCCGCGCGAGCCCGCGACCGTCGACCGCCTCGAAGGAACGGATGCCGACATTCTGGATCGCGTCGATCTCGGCGTCGGTGAGTTCCGCCGGGCACACCACGTCGACGCCATCACCGCCCAGGTACTTGCCCTCGAAGTCGTAGAAGCCGCGGGAGGTGAGCACGATCTCGCCGGGAAGAGAGGCACGCACGCCGTCGGCTCCTTCGAGGATCGCGACCTCGATCTCACGCCCTGCCACGCCGATCTCGATGAGCACTTTGTCGTCCTCGGCGAAGGCGAGGGCCAGAGCGGCATCGAGCTCGGACAGATCCGACACCTTCGAGACGCCGACGCTGGAGCCGGCGCGAGCCGGCTTCACGAACAGGGGCAGCGGACCGAGCGCCTCGGCGGCAGCGCGGACGCTCGCAGCATCCGCGTCCCACTGCCGGGCCCGAACCGTGACCCACGGGGCGACGGTGATGCCTGCCGCCTGCAGAGCGACCTTCATGAAGTGCTTGTCCATGCAGAGCGCGGAGTCGAGCACGCCGCCGCCCGCGTATGGAACCTCGAGAGTGTCGAAATAACCCTGGATCGTGCCGTCTTCGCCGTGAGTCCCGTGCAGGATCGGGAGAACGATGTCGATCTCGCCGAGTCCCTCGACCGTGCCGTCGGCGCGAACGACCCGCAGAGTCCGATCGCCGCCGGGCTCCGGCCAGAGGATTCGGCTGCCGTTGTCGACCACCTCGGGAAGGTGCGCCGCGTCCAGCGGGAACTTGGCCGGGTCGTCGTCCTCGAGGACGAATGCGCCCTCGCGCGTGATTCCCACGGGGATCACCGCATAGCGGTCGCGATCAATCGCGCCGAGAACCCCGCCCGCCGTGGCGGAACTGATCGAATGCTCGCTGGAACGCCCGCCGAAGAGGACCACCACCGTCTGCTTGTCCATAGTTGGTCCTCTCCCCCTGAGGGGTGTCGTCGTCCGTCGTCAGGTGGGGTGCGATGTCGCGCGGGTTCATCTTCCCGTCGAGCACCATCTTCACCTGTTCGACGATGGGCATGTCGACCTCGGACTCGCGAGCGAGCTGCAGAATCGGCGCGACGGACGCGAGTCCCTCGGCCGTCTGCTGCATCTGCTTCACGACGTCCTGGAAGCTGTACCCCTGGCCGAGCAGGCGCCCGGCCGTGTTGTTGCGGCTCAGCGGCGACTGGCAGGTGGCGATCAGGTCGCCGAGCCCTGCGAGCCCCTGCAGCGTCTCGGGATGCGCCCCGTTCGCCACCGCGAAGTCGGTCATCTCCACGAGTCCGCGGGTGATGATCGAGGCCTTCGTGTTCTCGCCGTAGCCGACGCCGTCGACGATGCCGATCGCGACCGCGATCAGGTTCTTCAGCACACCGCCGAACTCGGTGCCGATCACGTCTGTGTTCACGAAGGTGCGGAAGTAGCTGTTGCGCGCGGCGCGCGCGATGATCTCCGCAGTCTCGAGGCTGCGCGAGGAGATCACCGCAGCGGTCGGCTGCTCCCGTGCGATCTCGAGCGCGAGGTTCGGCCCCGATGCCACGGCTATGCGATCGGGATCGCACTGCAGCTCCTGCTCGATGACCTGGCTCATGCGCAGACCCGTGCCGCGCTCGACGCCCTTCATCAGGCTCACGATCTTGGCGTCGTTATCGGCGAGGAGCGGGCGCAGGGCCTTGAGGTTCTCGCGCAGGGACTGGCTGGGAACCGACAGGTAGACCTGGTCGACGCCGCGCAGGGCCGTCGACAGCTCGTGCGTCGCCGCCATCGTGCGCGGCAGGTTGATGCCGGGCAGGTAGCGCGAATTCCGCTTCGCCTCGTCGATCTCGTGCGCCAGTTCGGCGCGGCGGGCCCACATCGTCACCTGGGCGCCGCCGTCGGCGAGGATCTTGCCGAAGGTCGTGCCCCAGCTGCCCGCACCGATGACGGCGACTCGAGGGCCCGCGACCGGCTTCTTAGGAGTCAAGACGTCCCGTCTCCTTCTGACCGTGCGAGGCGGGGTTCCACCGCTCCGCAGGCGCCTTCTCGTCGCGGATGTCCTCGAGCAGAGCGGTGATCGCGTTCATCAGTCGCTTCGTCGCCTCGTTCAGTGCAGCCTGTTCGCCGGCCCGGCCCCGAAGGTCCGAGACGTCGACCGGGTCGCCGATGACGACGGTGATCGGCTTGCGCAGGGGCCAGAGGCTGAGGCCCTTCTGATACCTGCCCATGATCGCCTGCGTGCCCCACTGCGCCATCGGGATCAGCGGGATGCCGTCGGACAGCGCCAGACGAACAGCGCCGGACTTGCCACGCATCGGCCACAGATCCGGATCACGGGTCAGCGTGCCCTCGGGATAGACGATCACGCCGCGCCCGTGCTCGACGAGATCCGCAGACTGCTTCATCGTCTGCTTCGCCGCGGTCGCCGACGAGGATCGCGCGACCGGGATCATGCCCGTCTTGCGCAGCAGCCACCCGACGACCGGGATCTTGAACAGGCTCTCTTTGGCCATGAACCGCGGGGCGCGACCGATGCGCCAGACGGCGACGGCCACGATCAGCGGGTCGAGTTCGGAGTAGTGGTTCGGGGCCAGAACGAAGGCGCCGTCGCGCGGGAGCTTCTCGGCTCCCGTGATGCGGATCTTCGCGAGAAGACCCATGAGCGGCACGACGAGGGCGGCGAGCGGCCAGAACAGGCTCGGCCGCCGCTTCTCCGGAGACCTCGATGCAGCCATCCGTGTCACCGGATGACGTCGAAGTCAGCGCCCAGGGCGTCGAGCTTGGCGAGGAACTTCTCGTAGCCGCGGCTAAGGATGTCGACACCCGACACCTTCGACTCGCCGGTCGCGGTGAGCGCGGCGATCACGTGGCTGTATCCGCCGCGCAGGTCGGGCACGACGATGTCGGCCGCGTGCAGAGGAGTGGGGCCGGTGATGACCGCCGCCTGCTCGAGCTCGCGCCGCGGGACGCGACGCGGGCCGTCCTGAAGACCGTGCGGGTGCACGACGATGTCGGCGCCCATCTTCACGAGAGCGTCAGTGAAGCCCATCCGGTTCTCGTACACCGTCTCGTGCACGACCGAGCGGCCGTGGGCCTGCGTGAGCGCGACGACCAGCGGCTGCTGCCAGTCGGTCATGAAGCCGGGGTGCACGTCGGTCTCGACGACGACGGGCTTGATCTCGCCGTCGCGACGGAACAGGATGCCGTCCTCCTGGATGTCGAACCAGCCGCCCGCCTTGCGGAAGACGTTGAGGAAGGTCAGCATCTCCTGCTGCTTGGCGCCGCCGACGAAGATCTCGCCGTCGGTCGCGAGGGCGGCAGAGGCCCACGAGGCGGCCTCGTTGCGGTCGAAGATCGACCGGTGGTCGTAGCCGCGGAGCTTCTCGACGCCCTCGATGAGGATGACGCGGTTCGGCTCGTACGAGATGATCGCGCCCATCTTCTGCAGCACGGCGATGAGGTCCATGATCTCGGGCTCGATGGCCGCGTTGCGCAGCTCCGTCGTGCCTTCGGCGCGTACGGCGGTGAGCAGCACCTGCTCGGTGGCTCCCACGCTCGGGTAGGGCAGGTGGATGTTGGCGCCGTGCAGACGCTGCGGGGCGGACAGACGGATGCCGCTCGGCAGCTTTTCGACGACCGCGCCGAACTTGCGCAGGGCGTCGAGGTGGAAGTCGATCGGACGGTCGCCGATGCGGCATCCGCCAAGGTCGGGGATGAACGCCTGACCGAGACGGTGCAGGAGCGGGCCGCAGAACAGGATCGGGATGCGGGACGCACCGGCGTGGGCGTCGATCTCCTCGAAGTGCGCCGACTCGACACCGCTGGGGTCGAAGACCAAGGAGCCTGGTTCGTCACCGGATGTGACCTGGACGCCGTGCACTTCGAGCAGCGAGCGCACCACGGCCACGTCGCTGAGGGACGGCACATCCCGGAGGGTGCTGGGGCCTTCGCCGAGGAGCGTCGCGACCATGGCCTTGGTGGCCAGGTTCTTCGCGCCCTTCACGTCGACGCGACCGCGCAGCGGGCGTCCTCCGCGGATGGCGAGGACGTCTCCGGTGAGAGCGGGGACTCCGTCCGGTACAGCATCGCGCACGGGTGTCGTCATTCGGAGCCTCACTTCATTCCACGGGATACGGGGGCGGGTTTGCCCCTGGCTCGCCCTCCCCCTTCCGTGTCACTGAACGGGGAGGGTTCGAGGCCGCCACGACTCGCGTCGAGCCTCGAACTGCGCGATCTTGTCTTCGTTGCGCAGCGTGAGCCCGATGTCATCGAGCCCTTCGAGGAGCCGCCATCTAGTGTAATCGTCGATCCCGATGTCGGCCTGGACCCCGCCGATGGAGGCGGTGCGCTCTTCGAGGTTCACGGTGATCTGAACCCCGGGATTCCGGTCGATCTCGGCCCAGATCCGTTCCAGGTCATTCTCAGAGATCGTCGCGGCAAGCAGGCCCTGCTTGCCCGAGTTCCCCCGGAAGATGTCTGCGAAGCGCGGGCTCAGCACGACCTTGAAGCCGAAGTCGCGAAGCGCCCAGACCGCGTGCTCGCGGCTAGATCCGGTGCCGAAATCGGAGCCGGCGACGAGCACGGAAGCCCCCTGGAACGGCGCCTGGTTGAGCACGAACTCCGGATCCTGCCGCCAGGCGTGGAACAGCGCGTCGTCGAAGCCGGTCTTTGTGACGCGCTTCAGGAAGACCGCGGGGATGATCTGGTCGGTGTCGACGTTCGAGCGCTTCAGCGGGGCGGCGATGCCGGTGTGGGTGATGAACTTCTCCATGATCAGGCCTCCACCGTCTCGTTCAGGTCGCTCGGGCTGGACAGGGTTCCGCGGATGGCGGTCGCCGCGGCGACCAGAGGCGAGACCAGGTGCGTGCGGCCGCCCTTGCCCTGGCGACCCTCGAAGTTCCGATTCGAGGTGGACGCGCAGCGCTCCCCCGGCGCGAGCTGATCGGGGTTCATGCCGAGGCACATCGAGCATCCGGCGAAGCGCCATTCCGCGCCGAACTCGGTGATGATCTTGTCGAGGCCTTCAGCCTCAGCCTCCAGTCGCACTCGCGCGGAGCCGGGAACGACCATGACGCGGACGCCGTCGGCCTTCTTCTTGCCCTCGATGATCGATGCGAAGGCACGGAGGTCCTCGATGCGACTGTTCGTGCACGACCCCATGAACACGGCGTCGACCGGGACCTCCTTGAGAGGGGTGCCCGGAGTCAGGTCCATGTACTCGAGGGCCCGCTCAGCAGCCGCGCGCTCGTTCGGGTCGGTGATCTCCGCCGGGTTCGGGACGGATGACGACAGGGAGCTGCCCTGACCGGGATTGGTGCCCCAGGTGACGAACGGTTCGAGCGTGTCGGCGTCGATGAACACTTCTGCGTCGAACGTCGCGCCCTCGTCGGTGGGAAGCGTGCGCCAGTACGCGACCGCGTCGTCCCAGTCCTGCCCCTGCGGCGCGTGCGGCTTGTCCTTGACGTACGCGAAGGTCGTCTCGTCCGGCGCGACCATGCCGGCGCGCGCACCGGCCTCGATCGACATGTTGCAGATCGTCATCCGGCCTTCCATCGACAGCGCGCGGATCGCGCTGCCGCGGTACTCCAGGACGTAGCCCTGGCCGCCGCCCGTGCCGATCTTCGCGATCACGGCAAGGATGACGTCCTTCGCCGTGACCCCGGGCCGCAGCGTGCCCTCGACGTTGATCGCCATGGTCTTGAACGGCTTGAGGGGCAGGGTCTGCGTGGCCATGACGTGCTCGACCTCGCTGGTGCCGATGCCGAAGGCCATAGCGCCGAAGGCGCCGTGCGTCGAGGTGTGCGAGTCACCGCAGACGACCGTGATGCCCGGCATCGTCAGTCCCAGCTGCGGACCCACGACGTGCACGATGCCCTGCTCGGCGTCGCCGAGCGAGTGCAGTCGCACGCCGAACTCTTGCGCGTTGCGGCGCAGCGTCTCGATCTGAGTGCGGCTGGTGAGGTCGGCGATCGGCTTATCGATCTCCCACGTCGGCGTGTTGTGGTCCTCGGTGGCGATCGTCAGGTCGAGCCGACGGAGCGGACGCCCCTCGGCGCGCAGACCGTCGAAGGCCTGCGGACTGGTCACCTCGTGCACGAGGTGCAAATCGATGTAGATGAGGTCCGGCTCGCCGTTCTCGCCCTTGACGACGAGGTGATCGTCCCAGACCTTCTCGGCAAGGGTCCGCGGACGTGCGGGAGCGGATGCTGCAGCGGGGGTGTTCATCGAATGTCTCCTGAAGCTGGCGGTTCGGCCCACAGTGGACTCCGCGACGAGGAGGGGCTCAGAACGAGGTCTCGTCGCGGCCGCTAAGAAGGAGCACGATCCGCATGACGTCAGGTTACCACCCGTTCAGCGTGCCCCCGCACGTCGTGACACGCTGTGGAAACCCGCACCATCGAGAGGTATCAGCCATGACCGTCGACGTCCCCAGCTTCGCCACCCGCGCCCTGCATGCGGGTCGCAGCCGACAGGCGGCATCGTCGCGGGCGACCCCGATCTACCTCACGGCCGGCTTCGAGTTCGACGACTTCGACCACGCCGCCACGCACTTCGGAACCGGCGAGGGCTTCGGGTACACGCGCACGGGGAACCCCACGGTGCAGGCCGTGGAGCGGCAGCTCGCGGCCCTCGAATCCGGAACGGATGCCGTGCTCGTCGCGAGCGGACAGGCCGCTGTCGCGGTCGCCCTCCTGACCGTTGCAGGGGCCGGCGATCACATCGTCGCCTCGACGCACATCTACGAGGGCACACGCGGGCTGCTCGTCGACAACCTCGCACGCCTCGGCATCGAATCGACGTTCGTCGATGAGATCGGCGATCCGAACGCCTGGCGGGCGGCGATCCGACCGAACACGCGAGCACTGTTCGCCGAGTCGATCGCGAACGCCCGCAACGACATCCTCGACATCACCGCCGTGGGCGCCATCGGCGATGAGTTCGCGATCCCGCTCATCGTCGACAACACCCTGGCCACGCCCTATCTCCTGCGCCCTCTCGAGCACGGAGCGTCGATCGTCGTGCACTCCGCGTCGAAGTTCCTCGCAGGTCACGGCTCTGTGCTCGGGGGCGTCGTGGTCGACAACGGTCGCTTCGATGCCGAGCACGCAGGCCACAACGCACCCCATCTCGTCCTGCCCGGCCGCGGAGGCCTCGCCAGCGTCGCCGCGCGCCACGGCGGAAACGCCCGCATCGGCTACGCCCGCGAGGCCGTGGCTCCGCGCTTCGGCACGACCCCGTCTCCGCTGAACGCCTTTCTGATCGGTCAAGGCGCCGAGACCCTCGGCCTGCGGGTCGAACGGCAGTCGAGGAACGCGCTGGAGATCGCGCGGTGGCTCGAGGCCCAGGATGCAGTGGAGAGCGTCGACTACGTCGGCCTCGACAGCCATCCCGATCATGAGCTCGCCCAGCGCTACCTCCGTGGAGGCTACGGCTCCATCTTCACCTTCACGCTGCGCGGCGGGCTGGAGGCGGCACGCGACGTCATCGAGAGCGTCGACGTCTTCACGCACATGACGCATATCGGCGACGTCCGCTCCCTCGTGCTGCATCCGGCCACCACGAGCCACGCGTATCGCACCGAAGAAGAGCGTGCGGTACTCGGCATCCGCCCTGGCACTCTCCGGGTCTCGATCGGCATCGAGGACGTCGCCGATCTCATCGGCGATCTCTCGCGCGTGCTCGCGGCGATCGAGGAACCGGTGATCGCGTGACCAGGCAGCAGCACTTCGGGTGGTTCCTGGCCCGCGGCTTCGGCCCGCAGGGCTGGGGCTACCCCTCGCTCGACTGGGACTACGACTGGACGAGGCCCGAGATCTATCAGGAGGCCGCTCGCACACTCGAGCAGGCAGGCTTCGATCTGGTCATCATCGAGGATGCTCCTTCCCTGGGCTCGGCGGAGACGATCGATCTGCGCGTGCGGCACGCGTTCGGTGGCCCCAAGCACGACCCCCTGCTGCTCGCGCCGTATCTGTTCCAGGTGACACGGCATCTCGGCGTCGTGCCGACGGTGAACCCGGCCGCGTACCTCCCGTACACGGCGGCGCGACAGTTCGCGACGCTGCAGCATCTCAGTTCGCACCGGCTCGGCCTCAACGTCGTCACCGACACCGGCAGCGCGCGGCATTTCTCGTCCGATCCTCAGCTCGGCCATGACGAAGCGTACGACCGGGCCGAAGAATGGCTCGACGGCGTCCGCTCGCTGTGGCGCAGCTGGGGCGACGGCGCCCTCCTGGCGGACCGCGCGACCGATGTCTACGCCGACGGCTCGAAGCTGCATCCGGTCCGTCACCGCGGCGAATACTTCGCCTTCGACGGTCCCCTCAACGCGATTCCGTTCCCGAACGGCGAACCGGCGATCGTCTCCCCCGGCGGTTCGGGACGCGGCCTCGGCTTCGCCGGCGCGAACTCCGACGTGCAGCTCGCCCTGGCGCCCCTGCACGAAGCCTCGGTGCGCGCATACCGCGCCAGGATCCACGACGCCGCGATCGCGGCCGGCCGCTCTGCCGACGACATCAAGATCCTGTTCGCCATCCAGCCCGTGATCACGTCTTCTCCCGAGGAGGCCGACCGGATCGTCGCGGCGTCCGCACATCCGGACGCCGCCGCTCTCGTACAGATCGCCCGCAAGCAGTCCAGCGATCTCGAGACCGATCTCACTGCGCTCGATCTAGACAAGCCGCTCGACCTGTCGATCTTCGGCGCACACGTGTCTCGCGGCAGCATCCAGCGTCTGATCGGCGACCGCGGAGAAGATGCTCCGTTGCGCGCGCATCTCACCGCGCTGGCGCGAGCCGGGCGCATCGCCGACCGCTCGGGCTTCGTCGGCACTGCCGAGGAATTCGCTGATCTGATCGAGGAGCTCGGCGACTGGGGCAACGACGGCGTGCTGCTGTGGGGCGATTTCCACCCCGTGACACTGCATCGCACGCTCGACGAACTCGTACCCGTCTTGCGGCGCCGCGGCATTCTGCGCCGCGAATACGTCGACGGCGGCCTGCAGGCGAACCTGCGCGCCTTCTGACGCGCAGGTCCGCCCGGTGCCTACTCGCTGATCGCGGCTTTCTCCGCACGCTTCTCGCGAGACGAGGCGATCAGGCTGGCGACGGTCGCGCCGACCATCGATACGAGGATCACGGTCAGCGACAGCCAGATGGGGATGTCGGGTGCCCATTCGATGTGCTCGCCGCCGTTGATGAACGGAAGCTCGTTGACGTGCATCGCGTGAAGAACCAGCTTGATGCCGATGAAACCGAGGATGACGGCGATGCCGTAGTGCAGGTAGCGCAGACGGTCGAGCAGGTCGCCTAGCAGGAAGTACAGCTGGCGCAGTCCCATCAGAGCGAAGATGTTCGCCGTGAAGACCAGGAAGCTGTTGTGGGTGATGCTGAAGATCGCCGGGATCGAGTCGATCGCGAACATCAGGTCGGTGACGCCGATGGCCACGAAGACGATGAGCATGGGCGTCCAGACCCGCTTGCCGTCGATCACGGTGCGCAGCTTGTTGCCGTCGTACTCGTCGCTGATGTCGACGCGACGACGGAGCAGGCGCACGATGAAGTTCTCGCGCTTGACCTCTTCGTCGTGGTCGCCGTCGGGCATCGCCTGCCTGATCGCGGTCCAGATCAGGAATGCGCCGAAGATGTAGAACACCGGCGAGAAGTTCTCGATGATGGCGACGCCGAGCAGGATGAAGATGCCGCGGAGCACGAGCGCGATGATGATGCCCACCATCAGCACCATCTGCTGCAGGCGCCTCGGCACCGCGAACTGAGCCATGATCAGCACGAACACGAACAGATTGTCGATCGAGAGGCTGTACTCCAGAGCCCAGCCGGTGAGGAACTCGCCGGCATACTGGCCGCCCGCGAACATGTACAGCAGACCCGCGAAGATCAGCGCGAGGGCGACGTAGAAGACGACCCAGAGTGTGGATTCCCTGGTCGACGGGATGTGCGGGCGGAACTTGGCGAGCAGAAGGTCGCCGATGAGGATGAGCACGAGGACGACGAGAGCGCCGATCTCGAACCAGACAGGGATGTTCACGGGTGCGTGGCACCTTTCGGGAGGGACGGAAATGAACCGAAAGTCTCTCCCCCGCACAAGTGTGCGTCGCGCGCCCGGAGCAGCTCAGTCGATGCTCGTGATGACGTTACGCGCGGATCCGGGATACTCCCTCTCGCGTCACCAATGCTACCGGAGCAGGACCGGCATGGTGAAATGGTCGCGTGACACCGACTTCGCATCCTGACAACGCCGCACACGGCATCGCCCCGCTCGAAGCCCCGCCCCAGAACTCCTGGGCGCGCTCGATCGCCTCGCTGATCTTCGTCAGCCGCTGGCTGCAGGCCCCGCTGTACATCGGACTGATCGTCGCGCAGCTCGTCTACGTCGTGGTCTTCATGGTGGAGTTGTGGCACCTGATCGCCGAGGACGTGTTCGGAGACATCACCCACATCCAAGAGGCGACCATCATGCTCTCGGTGCTCGGCCTCATCGACGTGGTGATGATCGCGAACCTCCTGATCATGGTCATCATCGGCGGCTACGAGACCTTCGTCTCGCGCATCAACACCGACGGCCATCCGGATCAGCCCGAGTGGCTGTCGCACGTGAACGCCAACGTCCTCAAGGTCAAGCTAGCGATGGCGATCATCGGCATCTCCTCGATCCACCTGCTCAAGACGTTCATCGCGGTCGGCAACATGGATGCGAACGGCATTCCCGAGAGCGAGACGCAGGGCCTTGGCAGCTACACCCCCACCGGCGTGTTCTGGCAGGTCATGATCCACATGGTCTTCATCGTCTCTGCTCTCGCGCTCGCGTGGATCGACAAGATGTCGCAGAGCACGGCGAAGGCCGCTCACGCCGCGGCGCACTGATTCTGAGACGATCAGTCGTCCGTCGACACTTTCCGGGTGAGAGACACCGAACGGAAGAACGATGCCCGCACAGACGAGTGATCAGAAATGGGCGGCCAAGGCCGCGGCAGGCGACGAGAGCGCCTTCCGCGAGCTGTACCGCGCATACGTCCGGCCGGTCTACTGGATCGCCCACGGCATCCTGGGGTCCGCCCCCGACGCCGAGGATGTGACGCAGGAGACCTTCGTCGCCGCATGGCGCAAGCTGCGCGGCTTCGAACTGCAGGGTGAGTCGATCCTGCCGTGGCTGGCGACGATCTGCCGCTTCCAGGCGGCCAATCGGCTTCGCCAGCGCAGGCGCGATCAGGCGAACACAGCGGATGCCGCCGACGAGACCATCCCGTCGACGATCAGCGTCGAGGACCAGGTCATCACGACAGACCTCGCCGAGCGTATCGCCGCCGAAGTGGGCACCATGACCGCACTCGATCGCGAGATCTTCCGACTGTGCGCCGCCGAGGGCTACGCGTATCAGGCGGCCGCAGAGGAACTCGGCATCAGCCACGCCGTCGTTCGGAACCGTCTCTCTCGAGTGCGCACGCGCTTGCGCGGTGCCGTCAAGGAAGCGAGCGAGGCATGACCGACAAGACCCCCACCCCAGAACTCCCCGATCTGTCGGACGCCGCGATCGCCCGCATCGAATCGGCCGTGTTCGACGAGATCGACAGCGAACGGCCCCCGGCCAGAGTCGCCGAACGCGCCCGCGCGCGGCGACGCGGCTGGCTGACGGGCGCCGGCATCGCTGCGGCGTTCGTCGTCGGAGTGCTGGTGACTCCGCCGATCCTCTCGTCTGTGGGCGGATCGGGCTCGTACACGGCCGTGGGCGGCGCTCCCTCGGGAGTGGACGGCTCCGCGCCGGAGATGAGCGACCGAGGTGCCGCGGAGAGCTCGGAGATCGCACCGGGGGCGGCGTCCGACAGTGCTCTCCAGAGCGCGGATGCTGGAACGGATCGCGAGATCATCTCGACGGCGAACGCGACCGTCGAGGTCGACGACGTCGCGGATGCGGTGGCCGAGATCACCGCACTCGCCGAGGCCCATGGCGGCTTCGCGGAGAGCACCGATATCGGAAAGAGCGCGTCGGTGTACGACACCGGCGATCGCGTCGCCACAGACAGCGGCTACGGCTGGATCAGCGTCCGCGTTCCGGCATCCGATCTTCCCGCGGTGATCGACGGGCTCACCGAGACCGGCGACGTCATCTCCTCCTCCATCGCCCGGCAGGACGTGACTTCGACGTCGATCGACCTGAAGGCGCGCGTCGACGCCCTCACCGCCTCGGTCCAGCGACTGACCGAGCTGATGGCACAATCGGGCTCGGTGTCGGAGCTGATCGAGGCGGAAGTCGCTCTGACCGATCGCCAGGCCGAGCTGCAGTCGTACCAGCAGCAGCTCAGCGCGCTCGAAGATCAGGTCTCCATGTCGACTTTGCAGGTGCAGCTGTCGAGCGCGGACGCGCCGAGCGCCGATCCCGCGGGGTTCGGCGACGGGCTCGCTGCCGGATGGCAGGGCCTGATCGTCTCGTTGAACGCCCTCGTGATCGCCCTCGGCTTCATCATCCCGTGGGCAGCCGTGGTCGCCGTCATCGTCCTCGTGATCTGGCTGATCCGGCGCTCCCGTCGCATCCGACGCGCAGCGAAGGCGTCGCAAGAGATCTGATCGCACCGAAAGAGCCCGTCCCGATGCACTCGGGGCGGGCTCTTTCGTTGATTTTCCGGGGTATACAAGAACTCTTGTCCAATAGGGGAATCGCTTCTAGCGTGTACTCCCGTGGAAGACATCTCTTTGATCACCGCGATCCACCACCCGCTGAGACGGCGGATCGTCGACTACCTGCACCTGTACGGCACGACGCAGGTGGGTGCCCTCGCACGCGCCCTCGACAGCCAGGTCGGCAGCGTCAGCCACCACCTGCGGATGCTCGAACGTCCCGGTGTCGTCGAGCGCGTCGAGGATCCGAACGGCGACCGGCGCACCAGTTGGTGGCGCCTCGCTCGCCGCGGCATGACCTGGTCGACCGACGACTTCGCCGACTCCCCCGCCGATGCCCTGCTCGCCCGAGAGGCGCAGCGCCAGGGCATCCGCATGCAGATCGAGCGGCTCCAGCGCTGGCATCGACGCAATAGCGACTCCCCGTACTCCGACTACGACGCGTTCAACACCGAGACCACGGCCTGGGCGTCGCCAGATGAACTGCGCGACCTCTCGGCACGTCTGCTCACGACGCTGAACGAGTGGAACGCGTCCATCGACGCCGAAGACGGGACCGAACGCGCGCCCGTCTTCTTCTTCGCCCACGCGTTCCCTTCGGAGCCGTGATGGCCATCACCGAACCCACCCTGATCACCGAGCCTCCCGTCTTCCGACGGGACGTGCGCGTGCACGCCTGGATCGCCGTGAAGGCTCTCTCCGATGCCGGCGACGCCCTCTGGACGATCGCTCTCGCCTGGACGGCCGTGCAGATCGCCTCCCCGGCCGTCGCTGGGCTCATCGTCGCCGCCGGCACCGTGCCGCGCGCGATCGTGCTGCTGTGGGGCGGCGTGATCGCGGATCGAGCCGATCCGCGGCGGATCATGCTGCTGTTCAACGTGCTGCGCATCGGCGTGCTGATCGGCGTGGCCCTATGGGTGCTGGCCGCTCCGCCCAGCGTGATCGTGCTGCTCGTGGCCGCGGTCGCGTTCGGCGTGTGCGACGCCTTCTACGAGCCCTCGGCGGGCACGATCGCCCGGCAGCTCGTGAGGGCGTCCGACCTTCCCTCCTACGGCGCCGTCGCACAGACCGCGTCCCGGCTGGGAACCATGGCGGGATCGGCCGCAGGCGGCGTGCTCGTGGCGTATCTGGGCCTGAGCGGAAGCGCCTCTGCGAACGCACTGACCTTCGTCGTGGTCGTCGCGTTCATCGCCATCTGGCTGCGCCCGCGGTTCGTCCTCGCGAGGGCTCCGAAGGAGTCGGCGCTGCGCGGCATCGGACGAGGGTTCGCGCACCTGCGAGAGGAGCCGACGACGCGGACACTCGTGATCGCTTTGTCCGGGCTCAACCTCGCCGTCGGCCCCGCCGTCGGCATCGGACTCGCGCTGCGTGCGCACGACGAGGGCTGGGGAGCGCAGGCGGTCGGGCTGTTCGAAGCGCTGCTGGGTCTCGGCGCCGCACTCGGCGCGGTGTGCGTGGCCCGCTGGCGACCACGGCACGAGGCGATAGGCGGCTTCCGGGCACTCGTCGTGCAGGGGGCGGCGATCGTCGCCCTCGGCGTCGGCCCGATCTGGACGGTGGCCGCGTCCGCGTTCGTGATCGGCTGCACGGCCGGATTCGCGTCCGTGCTGCTGAGCGCCACGTTCTCGGCCACGGTCGACACCGCCTATCTGGGGCGCATGGGATCCCTCACCCGTCTCGGCGACGACTGTCTGATGCCGCTCGCGATGGCGGCGTTCGGAGCGCTGGCGACCGCCACCGCTCTGTGGGTTCCGTTCGCGATCTTCGGCGGCGCGATGATGGCGCTGATGGTGCTCCCCCTGCGCAACCCGATGTTCCGCGCGATGGCTCTGCGTACGTAGTCTCCCTCTTCTGCGTGCGATGGAGCCGGAGCGGGCGGATGGCGTCACTAGAGTGATCGGCATGAGCAGCGCCGCCCTCTCCTCGAAGCCCCGATCTGCACCCGCGGACCGCGACCTCACCCTCGATCTCGCTCGCGTCGCATGCGTCGTCCTGGTCGTGTTCGTGCACATTCTGTTCACAGGAGTCGGCCGCGCCGCTGACGGATCACTGCTCATCGAACGGACGGTGGAATCGCAGCCGTGGTTCACCGCTGCGACGTGGTTCGCCAACATCATGCCGTTGTTCTTCGTCGTGGGCGGCTACGCCGCCCGAGCGGGCTGGCGTTCCACCGTCGCTCGCGGAGACTCTGCAGACGCCTTCGTGCGGGTGCGCCTCGCTCGGCTCGCACGCCCCGCGGTGCCGCTGTTCGCGTTCTTCACGCTGGCGCTCGGCGTCTGCCGTCTCCTCCGTCTCGATCCCGCGTTCGTCGACACCGTCGCGATCGGCGTGGGGTCGCCGCTCTGGTTCCTCGCCGCCTACATGATCGTGCAGGCGGCTGCGCCGCTGATGATGCGCCTGCACGCGCGATACCGCGGCTGGGTGCTGCTCTGGCTGTTCGCTGCCGCGGTCGCCGTCGACGCTTTCCGGTTCTTGTTCGTCGGGAGCGTGCTCGGGATCGACGCCGTGCCGTCCACCGGCTACGGCCTCGGGCAGGAGCTGTTCGGCATCCCCAACATCGCCTTCGTCTGGCTGTTCGCTCAACAGGTCGGATTCTTCCTCTTCGACGGCTGGTTCGCGAAACGGACGTGGTCGCAACTCGTCGGACTCGTCGCTGCGGGCTATCTGGTGCTGTGGGGCCAGGTCTCCCTCGGCGGCTATTCGTGGAGCATGCTGGGCAATCAGTGGCCGCCGACCGCGACGATGGCCGTGCTGGCGGTGGTGCAGGCATCCGCTCTCACCCTGCTGCACCGTCCCCTCGCAGCACTTATGCGCACCCGGAGCGCGCAGGGCGCGGTGTTCGTGATCGGCTCCCGGCTGATGACGATCTACCTGTGGCACCTGCCGGTGATCATGGTGCTCATCGGCATCGAGTTGATGCTGCCGTGGCCTTTGCCCGCCCCGGGGAGCGCCACGTGGTGGTGGACGAGACCGCTGTTCCTCCTGCTCGTGCTCGCGACGGTCTGGGTGCTGTCTCTGTGGCTGGTCCGCTTCGAGACGGCGCCGAAGCCGGGCATCCAACGCTTCTCGTCGACCACCGCGACGTCAGCGGCCGTCGTCCTGTTCATCGCCCCGACGATCGCGATCACGGCATACGGGCTCGATTTCCCGCTCGCCCTCATCGCGCTCGTCTGCACCCTCGCCTCGCTGTGGCTGACCGGATCGAAGAAGATGTGACCTTCTCGGGCGGTCCGGACATTCCCTGATATGGAGCAGTCGAGCGACGAGGAGATCTGGCGGCGCGTGCTGGACGGCGACGCCCGCGCCTTCGCCCTGATCTGGGATCGACACCGCGATCGTGTGTTCCGCGCACTGATCTCCCTTCGGAGTGAGCCGACGGACGCCGAGGATCTGTCCGCAATGACCTTCCTCGAGCTGTGGCGCAGGCGTCGCCAGGTGCGATTCGTCGACGCCTCGCTGCTGCCCTGGTTGCTCGTGACCGCGCACAACGTGCACCGCAACGCCGCGCGGGCGAGGCGACGGCACCGAGCGCTGCTCTCCCGGGTCCCGGCGGCGGAGCACGCTCCCGACCCGGCCGACCTCGTGGCCGACGGGACACCGCTGACCCGAGCTGTGCGCGAGGTGCTCGACGCCGCACGCCCCGACGACCGCGTCCTGCTCGCATTGACCGTGCTCGACGGGCTCACCGTCCGAGAAGCCGCACTGGCTCTGGGCATCGGCGAGTCCGCCGCGAAGATGCGCCTGTCCCGTCTCCGACGACGTATCTCCGACGCGGCGGAACCCGTGAAGACCGCGGAATCCGCGCCGATCCTGGAAGGAGAGATCACATGAGCGCACAGTTCAACGCCGAGCGATCGGCCGCGATCAGGCTGCTGCTGATCGAGGACGTGGCCGCGTCGGCGCCGAGGCGAACCCGCCCGGGGCTGGTCGCCGGGTTGCTGCTGATCGGCATCCTCACGGGTGCGGGCGCCTCGACAGCAGCTTTCGCGGCGACGGGCGGCTTCGTCACGCCTACCATCGCCCAGCCGAGCAGTCAGCCTCAGCCGGATCTCCCCGACGCCCTCGAGGCACCACCGGGAACGACGCCCGGAGCGCCGCTGATCTCGCTCATCGGCGCACCCTCCGCGCTCTCGGTCGCGGCCCCGACCGAGTATCCGCTCGCAGCACGGCCCGACGGCGTGACGCACGTCCGCGTCACCGTCACCGCGTTGACGCCCGGCTCCATCAGCTGGGGAACGGATGCCGACGGCAACAACCCTCGCGCCACGTTCAACAGGGGCGACATCGGCGGGCCCGGCGACACGACCTGGTACGACTTTCCGCTGGACGACACCACCGGAACGTTCTTCGTCACACCGGCGGACGGCCTGACCGCGACCGTGTCGTTCCAGTACCTCAACATGACGCCGACGCATCTGAAGAGGAACGCCGCCGGCCAGACCTACGGTCTCGACGGGGGGCCCGATGGCGTGCCCGATCTGGTTCTCGTCAGCGGAGTCTCACCCGAGGGGGAAGCGGTGCTCGGCTACGCGCGATCCGGAGAGCTCAACGCGTTCAGCCCCGAGCACGCATCTCAGCCGTCGGATCCGGAGGAAGCGCTCGCCTGGCAGGAGGAGCGCGAACGGGACTATCCGAGCGGGTGGGACATCCCCGTGTTCGAGAGCGACGGCACGACGCGGATCGGAACGTTCCACGTCGGATGAGAACGTTCCACGTCGGATGAGGTGGGCGCCGTGCGCTCCCGTGGCGGGGCGCGATAGCGTGTCGGCATGAACCGACGGCGGCAGGCACGGTGGACGACTCCCGTTCTGGTGCTTGCCGCGCTGCTGCCCGCCTCGGGGTGCGCGATGAACGCCTGCCCTGCCGTGGGATACAGCTACGACGGTCCCGCCGTCATCAGGTTCGCGCCCGTTCTTCCTCCGGCAGCGACCGTGGCCTCCTGCTTCGGCGAGGAATGCACTCCCGCCGCCGCAGTCGCCGCATCGGGCGACTGGAAGGTGCCTCAGGAGGCGCCCTACCTCCCGGCAGGCAGCATCGCCGCCGGAGAGATCCGCTCTCTTCGCGTCGTCGCCGCGACGTCGAGCGAGGTCCTGGTCGACGGCACGTACGAGATTCCGATCGAGATGGAACCGGAGGGCGTGTTCGGGCAGTGCCCGGGGCCGTTCCGCTTCGAACCCGTCGCCGTCGAGTGGGAGCCCTGAGACCGCGTCGGAGACGACGAAAGCCCTCGGCGAACCGAGGGCTTTCGTGTGTTGTGTGACCCCAGCGGGATTCGAACCCGCGTTACCGCCGTGAGAGGGCGGCGTACTAGGCCGCTATACGATGGGGCCAAGTCTTGCAGAGCGTTTCCGTTCCGCGACAACTCATAAAGTATGACATGCGATTTCATACCTCGCCAAATCGGCGCGGGCGGACGCAGGATCCCGGGCGTGGCGCAGCAGACGGGGTTTGCTCCTGCGGCGAATCAGGAGTTGACTCATCGCATGCGCGTCACGAAGTTCGAACATGCCGCCCTCCGCATCGACGAAGGAGGCGACACTCTGCTGATCGATCCGGGTTCGTTCACATCGCCGATCGACGACCTCAGCGGTCTCGTCGCCGTGGTGATCACGCACGAGCATCCCGACCACTGGACCCCTGAGCATCTCGACCGCATCCTGCGAGCAGCACCCGGCACGCCGATCTACGCGCCGTCCGGGGTGGCCGGCGCGGCCGACGGGTACGAGATCACCGTCGTCTCCCCCGGCGATACTGTGCAGGCCGGCGCGTTCACGCTGCGGTTCTTCGGCGGCCTGCATGCGGTGATCCACTCGTCGATCCCTGTCATCGAGAACGTCGGCGTGCTCGTGAACGACGAGTTCTACTATCCGGGCGACTCCTACGCCCTGCCCGACGAGGTCGAGGTCGGCACGCTCGCCGCCCCGCTGGGCGCACCCTGGCTCAAGATCGGCGACGCCATGGACTACGTGCTCGCCGTCAAGCCACGTCGTTCGTTCGGGACTCACGACATGACATTGTCGATCGCAGGGAAGACCATGCATCGGCAGCGTCTCCAGTGGGCGACGGAGCAGAACGGCGGCGAGTTCTTCGTGCTTGAGCCGGGCGAATCGCTCGACATCTGAGAATGGCGGACTCCCCCGCCGCCGAACACTCGGCTTCCGAGTCCGATGTCCGCGCGCTTCTGCGCGCCGCCGCACCGGATCTCGTCGAACTGCCCCTGTGTCTCGTCGCCGAAGGCTGGGACAACGCGATCTGGAGGCTCGGCGATGACCTGGCCGTACGGATCCCCCGCCGCGACGTGGCGGCACCGCTGATCCGGCACGAACAGCGCGCACTACCGGTCATAGGGCCTTGGCTGGCCGAGCTCGGCGTGCTCTCCCCGGTGCCCGTCGTGAACGGCCAGCCGACGTCGAGTTTCCCGTGGCCGTGGTCTGTGACCCCGTGGTTCTCAGGCGAACGCTCGCTCGGCATGTCGAGAGAAGACAACGGCGTCTGGGCTGCAGATCTCGCCCGCGCGCTCGGCGCCATCCACCGTCCGGCGCCGGATGACGCCCCGCCGAATCCCTTCCGCGGCAACCCCTTGGTGACGCGCGACGGAGTGATGCGGGAGCGGCTCGCGCAGTTCCGCGACCAGCCGGCCCTGCACGATGCATGGGCAGCAGGCCTGGCCGCACCCCTCTCGACCGAGCGGGTCTGGATCCACGGCGACGTGCATCCCGGAAACGTCCTCGTGCGCGACACGCACCTCGCGGCCCTGATCGACTTCGGCGACGTCACAGCCGGCGACCCCGCTTACGACCTCGCCGCGCATTGGCTGCTGTTCGACCGGGCGGGTCGATCGGCGTTCCGCGACGCGACGCACGATCGCTACGACGGCACGACATGGACGCGTGCCCGCGCCTGGGCCGCTTACCTCACCCTCGTCTTCCTGACGCAGAGCGACGACCTGCCCGAGTACCGCGAGATCGGGACGAGCACCGCAGCCGAGCTCGCCCTCCCCGCATCGAGGTGATGCGCGTCCAAGCCGCGGGTCGTTGAGCGAGCGGAGCGAGACGAAACGCAGCGTCAACGACCAGCGGCGGCGGGATGCCTGGCAGCACCTCGCACCCGCAGATCCCTCGCGAGCTGATCGCGCTGCTCGATGACGATGCGCCGCAGCGCCGCAGGGGCGTCGTCATGAGCCGCGAGCCAGGCGTCGACGGGCGCGAGCGAATCGGCTGCAGGAAAGAGCCCGACGACGAGACGCTGAGCGAGCTCGATACTGCGCGTGCGCCAGGCATCGGCGATCCGCTCGAAGTACTCCGCGTCGAAGCCCGCGATCAGGTCGCGACGCCCGCCCGCACGGAACCCGGCGATGGAGGCGTCCAGATGGTCGTTGCTGAGCGTGAGATCGTTCCAGGCGGCATCCCACGCCTCGGCGCGCACCGTCGCGAGCGGGCGTGATGCTGCGGCGCGCCTGGCGGCGGTGCGTCCACTGCCGGTGTCGTCGCGCTGGGCCTCGGCCGCGATGTCGTCCGTCGAGGCGTGCCCCGTCGTCACGAGAGCAGTGAGCAGCTGCCACCGCAGGTCGGGGTCGACGGTCAGCCCCGCGGGCGCCTCATCGTCGAGCATGGCCCTGATCTCGAGGTGGCGTGCATCGTCGAAGGCGGATGCCGTCGCCACCGCGCGCGCCCACGACAGCTGCGCGTCGCTTCCGGCGTCAGCCGATTGCAGGGCGTTCCATGCGCAGTCGAGCCACGCGCGCTGGGCTGTGCTCTGAGCTTCGGACACCACGAAGTGCCGCAGGGCGAACGCCGCGTTGCCGAGGACGTCGACGAGCAGGCCGATGTTCGATTCCGCAGGAGCATGCGCCTGAGCGATCTCGAGGAAGCGCACGGCGTCGAGTTCGCCGTCGCGGGTCGAGTTCCACAGCGACGACCAGACGAGCGCTCGTGCGAGCGGGTCGTCGATCGACGACAGCGACGACGCCGCGGTCTCGAGGGATCGCGCGTCCAGCCGGACCTTGGCATAGGTCAGGTCGTCATCGTTGAGCAGCACGAGGGCCGCGTCAGGCAGCTCCACCTCGGTGCGTTCGTCGGTGATGTCCACCGCGACCTGCGACTGGCGCACGAGCCGCCCCTCGGTCCATCCGTAGAGACCGACGCGCAGACGGTGTGGACGGGGATCGCTCTGTACGATCACGCGGCCCTCTTCGAGCCACAGAGTCGACACGCCCGACGTCTGGAGCCAGGCTTGCGACCAGCCGCTCATGTCCCGCCCCGACACCTCGCTGAGCTGCACGAGGAAGTCCTCGAGGGTCGTGTTGCCGAAGGCGTTCGCCGCGAAGTACCTGCGCGCCCCTTCGAAGAACGCCTCGTCGCCGACGAACGCGACCAACTGCTTGAGCACGGCCGCGCCCTTGGCGTAGGTGATCCCGTCGAAGTTGAGCTTCGCCGCCTCCAGGTCGGTGATGTCCGCGACGATCGGATGCGTGGTCGGCAGCTGATCCTGCTTGTAGGCCCACGCCTTGCGGCTCGCGGCGAACTTCACCCAGGCGTCGCGGAATCGCGTCGCGTCCGCCGAGGCGTGTGCGCCCATGTAGTCCGCGAACGATTCCTTCAACCACAGGTCGTCCCACCACTTCATCGTCACGAGGTCGCCGAACCACATATGCGCCATCTCGTGCAGGATCGTGTTCGCACGGGCGGCGCGTTGCGCCTCCGTCGCTGCTCCCCGTGACAGATAGGCCTCGGTGAAGGTGACCAGCCCTGGGTTCTCCATGGCGCCGAGGTTGTACTCGGGGACGAAGATCTGGTCGTACTTTCCCCAGGGGTACGGGTAGGCGAAGGCATCCGTGAAGAAGTCGAGCCCCTGCCGTGTGATCTCGAGGATCTCGTCGGCTTCGAGGTGCTGCGCCAGCGAGCGCCTTGCGAAGACCTTCAGTTCCACGCGCTGCTCTTCGCGCTCCCAGAGACCGTCGACACGGGAGTAGGGGCCGGCTGCGACGCTCGTGATGTAGCTGGAGATCGGCAGCGTCGGTGCGAACTCGACCCGCTGTACACCGACACCCGCATCGATCTTGACGGGCGTCTGGTTGGACAGCACCTCCCACCCGGCCGGCGCATCCACGACGAAGGTGTACGCCGCCTTCATATCCGGCTGCTCGAAGCAGGCCATGACTCGTCGCGAGTCGGCAGGCTCGTACTGCGTGTAGAGGTACGTCTGGTCATCGGCCGGATCGTGGAAGCGATGCATGCCCTCGCCCGATCGGCTGTATGCACCGGTCGCCGACACGACGACGACGTTCGACCCCCTCAGTCCTGTCAGCATGATCCGTGCGCCGTCGTAGACGACGGGAGCCTCTTCACCGTTGACCGTGACGCTCTCGACGGATTCGCCTATGAAGTCGAGCCACGTCTCCGCCTCGATCGCATCGAACTCGAGCGTGGTCGTCGTCGGGAAACCCGTGCGGGCACGTTCGGGAGCTCCGGTCAGGTCGAGTTCGACGCGGATGCTGCGCACGGAGACCGTAGCGGATCGCGCCGCGGTCTCCTCACGGGTGAGGTTGGCTGTGTCCATGCCTCCATCCTGTCATCCGCGCCCCTCACTCCCCTCGCACGACCGTGACGCTCACCTCGCACGCCCGTCTGTTGCGGAATGCAACAGTCGGGCGTAGTGTTGCATAAAGCAACAGGAGGCAAGAATGGGCACACGACGCACGGACAGCGAAACCGTACTCCGCTCGCTGGTCGCCATCTCACGACGCGGCCTCGTCGACGCCCGCTTCGGCGACGCGCCGCTCTCGGTGACCGACCAGTCGATCGTGATGGCGATCGCCGAGCAGCCCGGCATCCGCTCCACCGACATCGCGAGGATGTTCCGCCTCAACCGCTCCACGGTGTCGCGTCAGCTCGCGGGCCTCACCGCTCTCGGCATCGTCTGCGAAACGGATGCCGGAACCGGACGCGGGCGCCCGCTTGAGCTGACGCCCGCGGGGGCCGCCGCCTACCGCGGCACGCTCGATGCACTGCAGGACGTCATCGAGACGCACCTCACCGCATGGTCGGATGCCGAGGTCGCTCGGTTCGCGCACGATCTCGACCGCTTCGACCGTGCTGGCGAAGAAGGAACCCGACCCACAAGGTCAACACAGAAGGAAGAGAAATGAAGAACATCACCGTTCTCGGCACCGGCGTCCTCGGATCGCAGATCGCGTTCCAGACCGCCTTCCACGGCTTCGACGTCGTCGCATACGACATCGACCAGGCGGCGCTCGAGCGCGCGTCCGAACGGTTCCGGGGACTCGCCGCGCGATACACCGCCGACGGCGTCGCAGGCGCTGCCGACGGTGGAGCGGAATCGGCGATCAGCCGCATCCGGCTCACGCATGACCTCGCCGACGCCGCCTCTGACGCGAACCTGATCATCGAGGCCGTCCCGGAGAACCTCGCGCTCAAGCAGGGGATCTATCGCACCCTCGCCGAGGTCGCACCGGCGAAGACGATCTTCGCCACCAACACGTCGACGCTCCTGCCGAGCGACATCGTCGACGCGACGGGTCGCCCCGACCGATTCCTCGCCCTTCACTTCGCCAACGAGATCTGGTCGCACAACACGGCCGAGGTCATGGGCACACCCGCCACAGACCCCGCCGTCTACTCCGAGGTCGTCGAGTTCGCCGCGCAGATCGGCATGGTTCCGATCGAGATCAAGAAGGAGAAGGCCGGCTACCTGTTGAACTCGCTTCTCGTGCCGTTCCTCCAGGCCGGCGCCGAGCTGCTCGTCGACGGCATCGCGGAGCCTGCGGCCATCGACGCGACCTGGCGCATCGGCACCGGGGCGCCGAAGGGCCCGTTCGAGATCTACGACATCGTCGGCCTCACGACCGCGTACAACATCTCGCGCATGGGCGACGAGAAGCAGCAGAAGTTCGCCGATCTGCTCAAGGAGCAGTACATCGACAAGGGCAAGCTGGGCGTCGCCACCGGCGAAGGCTTCTACACCTACCCGCACGAGGGCTGAGGCGCATCCTCCAGCCTTCGAGCCGGTCGTCGCCCTGTGCGACGGCCGGCTCCTGTCATCCCAGAAGTCTGCGGATCGCCGTCTCCGGCGACACCGAGAGATCGAGCGTCCGACCGCGCGCGTACTCGCGGAACACACGCGGATCGATGTAGCTCCCCCGCGCGACCGCCGTCGTGTTGCCGAGACCCGATGCCGTCGCCTGCACCGCCAGCCGCTCGGCCCGCCGGCGATCCTGCCGCGCCTGCATAGGTCCGATGCGGGCGAGCGCATCGGCGGCGAGGATGGTGCCGTGCAGCGTGCGGAAATCCTTCGCCGAATACGACGCCCCCGTGAGCTCGCGCAGATACGAATTCACCTCTGCCGGGGTGATCCGCACTCGCCGACGGCCCTTTCGGTAGGCGAGCAACGGCGCCCTCGGCGATCCCGCTGCGAAGTCGGCGATCGCGTCGGCGAGGACGGCGTCGGTCACCTCGACCGACGCCGTCCGTCCGCTTTTCGCGGGGAAGCACAACGAGACCGACGGCCCATCGACGCGGACGTCTCGCCGCTGCAGGGTGGTCAATCCCCGGCTTCCATGGCGGACGAGGTATCGCTCGGATCCGACCCGCAACGCGGCATCGTCGAGCAGCCTGAACGCGAGTGCCAGAGCGCGCTCCCTGGTGAGTCCGTCTGCCCGCAGGCTCCTGGTCGCTCGCCGCCTCGCCGTCGGCAACGCCTCGGCCAGGCGCAGGGCTCGCGAGAACTTCCGGCGGTCTCTGCGCACCCGCCAGAGCGGGTGGTAGAGGTATTGCCGACGGCCCGCATCGTCCGTGCCCACCGCCTGGATGTGAGCCAGCGGATCCGCGGCTATCCACACGTCCGTCCACCGAGGCGGGATCACCAGGTCCTGGATCCGCTCGCGGTCAGCCGCCGAGACGGCCTGCCCGTCTTCGTCGACGTAACGGAAGCCGGATCCGGAGCGCACACGGCGGAAGCCGAGGTCCTCTCCGGGGATCACCCGCACCAGGCTCATCATCGCCCCCTCCTCACATCATCGACGACTCTTCCTCGTCGGTCTTCGGATGTGGAGGGAGTGGCGCGTGCGAGCACCACCTGCTAAGGCCGCGGGCCCGCGGGCGCGGCGAACACCGCTCGCATGTGATCGCTGGTGAGAAAGTCGGCGATGCCGATCATGATGAGGCTGAAGACGATCTGCTCGGTGACCATCCACACGGGGTACAGTCCGGGGATCGCGGCGAGCACGAGCGTGATGACCGGGAAGATCTGCGCGAACAGGCGCAGCCGCACGTAGGCCCAGCGCCACCCGAGCGAGGCGCGCCAGGCGAAGTAGAACAGCGTGGCGGTCATGCCGAGCACGACGACCGTACGCATCCAGACGCTGAACGGCACAGTGTCGCCTCCGGCGGCGAGAATCAGTGCGACCACGACGGCGCCGATTCCGAGCACCAGCTCGGCCACCAGCAGCCAGAGTATCCACCGGAAGGAACGGCGGGTCTTCGGATGCCGTCGGGATTCCTCGTCGATCGCATACCCGGCCTGGCGTCCGCCCGCGATGCGATCGAGACGGAGGAACAGCGATTCGAACGGCATGCCCGAAGCCTATGCGGCGGCGCATCCCTATCCATCATCCGAACGATGGAGATGCATGCCGTCGTGCCGCGAAGCCCGGCAGCGTCGCCCCGCGAATCAGACCTGAACGGCGACGCCGTTCGCGGCGGGATCGAGGACGCGCTCGAGCACGAGAGCGAGTACGCAGACGAGGACCGCACCGGCGACCATCGCCGCGATGAACCACCCGCCGAGCCCCTCGCCCAGCATCACGCCTGCCACGAGCGGTCCCGTGATCGCTCCTCCTTGGAACGCGGCGGAGTTGATCGCGTTGTAGCGCCCTCGCGTGGCATCGGTGGCGAGGTCGTTGTAGATCGCCGGAACCGTCGGCTGCAGCATCGTCTCACCGAACGCGAACACGCCCATGTACGCGATGACGCCGACAGCCGCGGCGAGCGTGCCGGGAAGCAGTCCCGCGCCGCCCAGCAGGAGCCACGACGCGGCCCAGATCACAGCCATGAGCTGCATGACACGGGTGCGCCGCCGCCCGGTGATGAGCTTCAAGACGGCGAACTGCAGCAGCACGATCACCGCGGTGTTGACGGCGAACGAGATGCCGACGACCTGCGTGGACACCTCGGCGACCTGTCGCGCGAAGGCCGGGAAACCCGCCTCCATCTGGCCGTAGCCCATGAAGACCGAGAGGAACGTGAGAGCCGTGATCCAGAGCACGACCGGACGGCGGAGGATCTCGCGGTACCCGCCATGCTCGGCTGGTGTGTCCGCTTCGTCTGGCTGCGTGCGGACGTGCCGGAGAGGTCCGAGCAGCAGGCCGAGCGGCACCAGGCACGTGACGGCGTCGATCAGGAAGATGGTCGTGAAGGTGCTCGGATCGTCGACGTTCACGAAAAAGCCGCCGATCACCCCTCCGATGCCGATGCCGAGGTTCACCAGGGCGAAGTTCACGCCGAAGTACTGCTGGCGGACCTCGCCGTCGACCACGGTCGCGATGAGGGCGTTGAAGCCGGGCCAGGAGACGCCGAAGTTCACGCCGATCAGCATGACGGCGACCGTCGCGACGAGCGGATGCGTGGCGAAGGCGAGCAGGACGCAACCCGCGATCATCGCGATCAACCCCGCGATCAGCACGCGTCTGGCGCCGATGCGGTCGATCAGGGTGCCTCCCGGCCCTGTGACGATCAGCCCGGTGATCGCGATGAGGCTCATGAGCGCACCGGAGAATCCCAGATCGAACCCGCGCACTTCATGCAGGTAGATGATCGTGAAGGGCAGAGTCATGCCTCGTCCGAGCGTCTGCACCGCCACCGTCGACAGCAGCCACCGCCCCTCTGCAGGCAGGGCGTTCCAGAAGCTCCTCATACCGACCACCAGTGCATTCTTGCGGATGCCGCCGACATGCTCGCTTTCCCCAGGCCCGCGGGTCTGGAATCATCCTGTCTATGGCCATGTCTTTCGAGGAGTTCCAGGGTTCGCTGCTGAACGCCGACCAGCGGGCTGCGATGGGCATCCACCTGACCGACGCTGAAGCGCACGCCGTCTACGCGGAGGCGGCGACCGCGCAGGCCTGGTACTCGTATTGGCTGTCGACGCAACCGGCATCCGCCCCGCCCGCGGAATACGTCATCGCGCCCGCGCCCTACCCAGGGGCCTCCGTCGATCAGCCCACCGTGCCGATCTCCGACCCCTATGCCGCGCAGCCCACGGGACTCCCGACCGCGACCACGTCCTATCCCGACTTCGCCTCGTCTATGGCTCCCGCTCCCCCGAAGAAGAAGCACACCGCCCTGTGGGTGATCCTGTCGATTCTGCTCGTGCTGATCCTCGCCGTCATCGGCACGGTGGTCTTCGCATTCGCCACGGCCCGCCACTGGACGGCGATCGACGTGCCCGAGCATCCGGAGACCTTCCACACCGAGGAGTACGACACCGGGCTGTACGACGTCACGATGGACGAGATCAACCCGTGCTGGGTGAACCAGGACTGGACGGACTGCACCAACCTGTACGTGGCCTCGTACAACGCCGCGTGCAGCGGTGTCAGCCTGACCGACAGCGGGTCCGCCGTCTGCACGGACTACGCCGACATGATCGAGCAGATGAAGGCGCAGGACGGCGAGGGTTACTACGTGGAGACGCTCGGCGGGTACGGAGGACTGCATCAGACGGCCGAGCGCGCCACCCGCGAGGTGTCGAACAACGACTACACGCCCGCAGAGACCCACGAAGCGGTGTGCTACCTCGGCTTCATCGGCGAATGCGGAACCAGCACCCGCACGACCACGGGCTGACGGACTGCGACGTCGTCAGCGCGAAGGCGACACGGTCACCTGAAGGCTCTTCATGAGCGGCTGATCGCTCTGAGCGCTGAAATCTCGGTGACCGATGAGCACGTTCATCTCCGGCATGTAGCCGGCGGCGCTGCCTCGAGGCAGGTCGTACGCGACCGCCCGGAACCCGCGTACCGCACGCGTGGAACCGTCTTTCGACGTCGAGACGATGTCGACCGGATCGCCCTCCGCGATTCCGCGCTCGCTCATGTCGTCGGTGTGCATGAAGATGAGCTCGCGGATGTTCTTGACCCCGCGATAGCGATCGTCGTTCGAGTAGATCGTCGTGTTCCACTGATCGTGCGAGCGCATGGTCTGCAGCACGAGGGTGTCGGCCGCGGCAGGGATCACATCGGGCAGCGGTGCGTGGGAGAACTCGGCCCGGCCCGAGTCGGTCCCGAATTCCCTCTCCCTCGCCCCCTGCGGGATCCGGAACCCGTGCCGATCGCGGACGAGACGGTTGAAGCCCTCGAACCCGGGGAGCACCTGGGCCATCACGTCGCGGATGCGATCGTAGTCGGCGACATACTCGTCCCAGGGCGTGCGCGTGTCCGGCAGGGTCGCTTTCGCCATCCCGGCGATGATCGCGGGCTCCGACAGGAGATAGGCGGATGCCGGCTGCTTGCGTCCCATCGACAGATGCACCATGCTCATGGCGTCCTCGACCGTCACCCCTTGCAGGCCGCCGGACTGCTCATCGCGCTCGGTGCGCCCGAGGCAGGGCAGGATCAGCGCCTTCTCACCGTGAACCAGATGGCTGCGGTTCAGCTTGGTGCTCACCTGCACCGTGAGCCGGCAACGGCGCAGGCCCTCCGCGGTGAAGGCGGTGTCCGGCGCCGCCAGCACGAAATTCCCGCCCATTCCGACGAACACCTTCACGGAACCGTCGTTCATGCCGCGGATCGTCTTGACGGTGTCGAGTCCCGGATGCCGTGGCGGGTCGATCTCGCACACCTCGGCGAGACGGTCGGTCCAGGCCGGCGGCCGATGGTCGATGCCGCACGTGCGGTTGCCCTGCACGTTGCTGTGGCCGCGGATCGGCGAGGGTCCCGCGCCCGGCCGGCCGATGTTCCCGCGGAGCAGCAGAAGATTCACGATCTCGCGGACGGTGTCGACCCCGTGCTCGTGCTGGCTCACGCCCAAGCACCAGCTGATCACCGTGCGCTCAGAGGCGAGGTAGACCTCGGCCGCCGATCTGATCTGGGCCTCCGACAGACCCGACTGACGGATGAGGTCAGGCCATTCGGTGGCGTCGACCAGCATCCGGTACTCATCGAAGCCTTGCGTATACTGCGCGAGGAACGCACTGTCCAGAGCGCCAGGGTCGCTCTGCGACCTCTCGAACAGGACCTTGGCCATGCCGCGGATGAGCGCCAGGTCGCCGCCGGGACGCACCTGCAGGTTCATCGTGCCGGTGTCGGTGCTCTTGAACAGGGCCATGTCGACGAACTCGTGCGGGACGATGGTCCGGGTGGCCCCGGCCTCGATCAGGGGGTTCACGTGGACGACCTGCGCGCCCCTGCGAACCGCGTCCGACAATGCCGTGAGCATGCGTGGGGCATTCGAGGCCGCGTTGACGCCGAGAACGAAGAGAGCGTCGCACTGCTCCCAGTCGTGCAGATCGACCGTACCCTTGCCGGTCGCGATGGAGGCGTTCAGCGCCCGCCCCGACGCCTCGTGGCACATGTTGGAGCAATCCGGCAGGTTGTTCGTCCCGTACTCGCGCACCATCAGCTGATACAGGAAGGTCGCCTCGTTGCTGAGTCGGCCTGACGTGTAGAACGCGGCCTCGTCGGGGCTGTCCAGTCCCCGAAGCTCGTCGCCGATTACGGCGAAAGCCTCGTCCCAGGAGATCGGAAGGTAGCGATCCGTCTCCGGGTCGTAGGCCATCGGCTCGGTCAGACGCCCCTGATCCTCCAGCTCGAAGTCCGTCCAGTCGGCCAGCTCCGACACCGTGTGCTCCCAGAAGAACGCCCGCTCGACGCGCTTGCGCGTCATCTCCCAGGTGACGTGCTTGATGCCGTTCTCGCAGATGTCCAGCTTCAGGTTGCCGAGATCGTCGGGCCAGGCGCACCCGGGGCAGTCGTAGCCTGCGATCGGGTGGTTCATCTTCAGCATCGCGAACGGACCTGCGATGGGCTCGCGTTCACGCAGCACCACGCGGCCAACCGACGCAGCCGCACCCCAGCCGGCTGCGGGGTGGCGATACGGCTTGCGCGACCACGGTCGATCCGTGCGCGGTCCGTACCCGCCCTGCCGCGGCTCGGCAGGAAGCAATCCGAATGCCATCCCCCGAGGTCCTCGATCCTCAGTGCTCACCGATCATCGCCCCTTCGTTCACCGTGTCGCGTGCCGTGGCGCGCGTGATCCTGATCCGCTGCGCGTGCGCGTAGACGTTCATGCTCCGCCCGCGGACGAAGCCCGCCAGGGTCAGCCCGGAGCTCTCCGCGAGCTCGACCGCCAATGACGACGGCGCTGAGACCGCTGACAGCACCGGAATGCCGGCCATCACCGCCTTCTGCACGAGTTCGAAGCTCGCCCGCCCCGACACCTGCAGCACCATGGCGCGCAGAGGCAGTCGCTCGTTCAGCAGCGCCCAGCCGACGACCTTGTCGACGGCGTTGTGCCGCCCCACATCCTCTCGCAGCACGAGCATCTCTCCCGTGGCACCGTCGAAGAGCGCCGCCGCGTGCAGTCCGCCAGTCTTCTGAAACGCGTCCTGACCGGCCCGCAGCCGATCGGGCAGGCCGGTGATCCACTGATCGTCGATCTCGAGTCGGTCCCCGCCGACGTCGTAGCGCGAGACGGTCGAGACGGCGTCGATGCTCGCCTTCCCGCACACGCCGCACGAACTGGTCGTGTAGAAGCGTCTGGCGTCGTCGGCCGTCGGCAGGTGCACCCCGGCACCCAACGCCACATCCAGCACGTTGTAGGTGTTCTCGTCGCCTCCCGTGCCCGGTCCGCCGCAATGGATCGCCGACCGGAACTCGTCTGTCTGGCCGATGATGCCCTCGGAGACGAGGAAGCCGGCGGCGAGCTCCACGTCGTGCCCCGGCGTCCGCATCGTCACCGCCAATGCGGTACCCGCGATGCGGATCTCGAGAGGTTCCTCCACCGTGAGCGTGTCGGCGCGTCGATCAGCGCCTTCTCCCGCGGTGATGCGGAGTACGGGTCGTCGCGTCGTGATCCTGCCCACGATGCCGACCCTACTCGCGCTCACGGCATTCGACACGACTCCGCGCGCCGTCGCTTCATACTTCAGGGGCACGAGGCGCACTGTGCGCCCGAACGGATACCGTTGACCCATGTCGTCTCCGACGCCGGTCACTCGGCCTCCCCGCGCATGATCACGATCGACGAGCACCGTCAGCGGATCCTCGACGCGGTGACCCCGCTCCCCGCCGAGCTGCTCCCGCTCTCGGCGGCACGCGGGCGTGCACTCGCGGCGGAAGTGCGCAGCCGGTGGCCGCTCCCCCTCTTCGACGCCTCGGCGATGGACGGCTACGCGGTGCGACAGGCGGATGCCGTCTCCGGGGCCGTACTCAGGGTGATCGCCGATGTGCCGGCAGGCGCCCCCGACGACCCCGCTCTGGGCCCGGGAGAGGCGGCGCGCATCATGACTGGCGCCCCCGTGCCGAGCGACGCCGACGCCATCGTGCCGCTCGAGCACACGGATCTGGGGACGGCGGTGCGGCACGACGCGCCGGAGAGCGTGACCGTGCTGACGGCGGCGGCGCATGGGGCTCACATCCGGCGCGCAGGCGAGGATCGCGGGGCGGGAGAGGTCGTCGTCGATGCCGGCGCGGAGTTGAAAGCATGGCAGCTCGCCGCGATCGCCTCGTGCGGATACGACCGGGTGCTCGTGGGGTCTGCCCCTCGAGTCGCCGTGATCTCCACAGGAACCGAGCTCGTACCGCCGGCATCGACGCCCGACCGCGGGCAGATCCCCGAGTCGAACTCGGTGCTTCTCGCAGCGGCGGTGGCCGACGCGGGCGGTAACGTCACCGCTGTGCGCTCGGTTCCGGATGATCCCGCGCTTCTCCGCCGCACCGTGCAGGGCGTGCTCGACGTCGCCGATGTCGTCATCCTGACCGGCGGTGCCAGCGTCGGTGCGTTCGACGTCGTCAAGGCCGTGATGGGACCCGAGTACGGCATCCGCTTCGACAGCGTGTCGATGCAGCCGGGAAAGCCGCAGGGATTCGGACTGCACCACGGCGCGCTGGTCTTCTGTCTGCCGGGCTCTCCGCTCGGAATGGCCGTGTCGTTCGAGGTGTTCGTGCGCCCGGCGCTGCGTGCACTGGCGGGTCACCGCGACGTCGAGCGACGACGGTCGATGATGCCCGCGAGCGGGTCGTGGCGGGTGCGCGCAGGCAAGACGCAGCTTCTCCCCGTCGTCTTCGACGGAGACCGGGTCGAGCCTGCGACCCAGGGCAACGGCTTCCATCCGATCTCCTCCCTGGCGGTCGCCGACGCCCTCGCGATCATCCCCGCCGATGTCGATGCCGTGCTCGAAGGCGATCTCGTGTCGGTGATGCTCCTGTGACCGCCGACCACGGCATCGCGGGTCCTGCGATCATCCTCGCCGGAGGGCGTGCTCGTCGACTCGGCGGCGCGGACAAGCCGATGGTGCCGGTGGCCGGGCGCCCGCTGATCGAGCACGCCATCGAGGCGGCTGCGACTCGACAGCGGATCGTGGTTGTCGGCGGCCCCTTCGAGATCGACGACGATCGCGTCGTCTGGGCGCGGGAGGAGCCGCGCTTCGGCGGACCGGCCGCGGCGCTGGCCGCGGGACTCGACGCTCTCGGCCATGTCGACACCGTCGATTCTCACCAAAGCGACGCAGAGGTGCTCGTGCTGGCCGCCGACCTCCCCGAGGCGGTCCGTCTCGTGCAGCTGCTCGACGCGGCCGCATTTCCCGCCGATGTCGACGGCGTCGTCGGAAGCGATGCAGCAGGGCGCGAGCAGTGGCTCGCGGGGCGCTATCACCTCGCCTCGCTGCGTCGCGCCGTGCACGCGCTGGCAGAGGCCGACGGAGCGTCGATGCGCGATCTGCTTTCGGGCCTCGTGCTCCGAGCAGTCCCTGTCGGCGGAGCGGCGACGGATCTCGACACCTGGGAGGCGATCGACGAGTATCGAAGAACGCACCCGGCGAACAGTGGGAAGGACCACATCATGACCGACTCCCCCTCCGACCTCGAGACGTGGGTGCGCGCGACGGCCACCGATCTCGGCCTGGATCCCGACCAGGTCCCGACCGGACTTCTCCTCGACGTCACGCGCGAGACCGCACACGAGGTGGTACGCCCGGCTGGGCCGGTGACCACGTTCCTCATCGGCCTCGCGGTCGGACGCGGCAGCACGATCGATGACGCCGTCGCGACCGTTCGAGCGCGCATCGCCGAGTGGCCGGGCGGCAGCTGAACGGAGCCGGAGATGAGGTCTCACCTCGTCTCAGCGCCCTCACGATCACCGGGCGAGCGGCGCCCGAGTATGGGGTTCGGCGATGAGAGCGAGCTGATTGCCGTCGGGGTCGACGAGGTAGGCGATGCGCAGTCCCGAACGCTCCACACGCGGCTCGTGCAGCCGCGGGAATCCCGTCTTTCCGATGGGGATGCCGGCAGCGATCGTGTCGCGCCACAGCTCATCGAGGTCGGCGACCCGGATGCTGCAGCGGAACGAGCTCGTCCACGGGTCGAGACCTGAGACCGGGAAGAACTCGAGCTCGACGGATCCGCGCCTCAAGATCATCCAGCCTTCATCGCGGAAGCTCTCGATGAAACCGAATCGCGCGTAGAAGGCGCTCGTCGCGAGGAGATCTCGTGAGGGGAGATTGGGAACGGCACGGTCTCCGCTCACTCCGGCGCCTCGTTCGCGCTCGGTTCGATCCTGCACCGGATCGCATGCAACAGGAACGTCGCGTACCTCATTCGCACTCCCCTCCGACGCTGTCGCACCAGCCGCGGGACGGGCACTTCCCGATACGACAAAACCCCCGGATGACCGGGGGTTTTCATCGTGCTGGGGTACCTGGACTCGAACCAAGAACAACGGAACCAGAAACCGCCGTGTTGCCAATTACACCATACCCCAAGGGCGAAACCGGAGCCTCGCACCGAGATTCAACCTTACCCGACCGGCACCCCGGTGCCAAATCAGCACACGCCGCCCGCGCGTGGCGCGGGATCGAGAAGAAGACCGGCTCAGAACGCGACGACCGCGCCCGACTGCGGCGTGGTGATCCATCCGGTCAGGTCGAATCCCTGGTCACGTGCGGTCTGCAGGAAACCCTCCGCCACCGCGTCGTCAACCTGCGTCTGCCTCGACAACAGCCACAGGTACCGGTGATCCGGCGTGCCCACGAGCGCGTGCTCGTAGTCCTCGTCCACGCGCAGCACCCAGTAGTCGGCGCGCGTGAACGGCAGCCAGCGGAGCTTCTCAGGCAGGAACGACACACGGAGCCGCCCCGGGTGATCCGGATCCGGTATCGCCTGTCCGAGGGCTCGCTCGGGCTCGCCGTTCTTGTCGAGGCAGCGGTTGTCGACTGTCACCGTGCCATCATCGGCGAGCGAGTACTCGGCAGTGACGTCCCGCGCCTCGTCATCCTCGAACCGCAACGGCAGACGCCCCTGCTCGTACCACAGGCCCAGGTACCGTGCGAGCTCGAGCGCGGATACTGAGCGCGCCATCTTCTCGTCCATTGCTGCCTCCTCCGGCTCTTCCTGTCCGAACTTAGAGGGCGCCTCGCGATCCCGCTATGGCCTTGAACCGGTTGCGAACATGTGCCACGGCGCCGCCGGGGTGGGCATACGCGAAAGGGAGAGGCGCCGGCCGTCAGCGCCCCTCCCTCCCGTCGTGTCCTCGCCTCAGCCCGCGAGCTGAGCGGACAGCGCGCGCAGGCGACGCAGCGATTCGTCCTTGCCGAGCAGTTCCATCGATTCGAACAGCGGCGGCGACACGCGCCGACCGGTGATGGCGACGCGCGGAGGTCCATAGGCCACGCGCGGCTTGAGCTCGAGGTCCTCGACCAGGGCCTTTGCGAGAGCATCCTGGATCAGCTGCGGCGTGAAGTCCGTCACCGGCTCGAGAGCGGCCACGCACGCGTCGAGCACCTCGGCGGCGTTCGCCGGCAGCCCCTTGAGCGCATCAGCCTCGTAGGAGATGTCGTCGGTGAAGAGGAAGCCGAGCATGCCGGGCGCCTCGCCCAGCAGTTGCACGCGCTCCTGGATCAACGGGGCCGCGCGGAACGCCAGCACCAGCTGCTCGCGAGTCGGCTCGTCGAACATGCCGGCCGCGGCCAGATAGGGCACGATCCGCTCAGCGAAGTCCTTCTCATCGAGCATCCGGATGTGGTCGCCGTTGATCGACTCGGCCTTCTTCTGGTCGAAGCGGGCGGGGTTCGGGTTCACGTTCACGATGTCGAACGCCGCGGTGAACTCGTCGAGGGAGAACACGTCGCGGTCGTGGCCGATCGACCAGCCCAGAAGAGCGAGATAGTTCAGCAGGCCCTCGTGGATGAAGCCGCGCTCGCGGTGCAGGAAGAGGTCGGCCTGCGGATCGCGCTTGGACAGTTTCTTGTTGCCGGTCTCGCCCAGGACGAGCGGCATGTGCGCGAAACGCGGCACGAAGGTCGTGACTCCGGCGTCGATCAACGCGGCGTAAAGGGCCAGCTGACGAGCCGTGGACGGCATGAGGTCCTCACCGCGCAGCACGTGGGTGATGCCCATGAGCGCGTCGTCGACCGGGTTCACGAACGTGTACAGCGGCACGCCGTTCGGGCGCACGACCACGAAGTCCGGGAAGGATCCGGCGGGGAAGGTGACCTCGCCGCGGATGAGGTCGACGTAGGTGAGGTCCTCGTCCGGCACGCGCAGGCGCAGAGCGGGCTGGCGGCCCTCGGCGCGGAACGCGGTCTTCTGCTCCTCCGTGAGGTCACGGTCGAAGTTGTCGTAGCCGAGCTGCTTCGCGCGGCCGTTCGCCTCGTTGCGGGCGTCGATCTCCTCGGCGTTCGAGTAGCTCTCGTACAGAGCGCCGGTGGCGACGAGCTTGTCGATCACGCCGCGGTAGATGTCGTGGCGCTGCGACTGGCGGTACGGCTCGTGCGGGCCGCCGACCTCGACGCCCTCATCCCAGTCGATCTTCAGCCACGTGAGCGCGTCGACGAGCTGGCGGAAGCTCTCCTCGCTGTCGCGTGCCGCGTCGGTGTCCTCGATGCGGAACACCATCTTGCCGCCGGTGTGGCGGGCGTACGCCCAGTTGTAGAGGGCGGTGCGGATCATGCCGACGTGCGGCAGACCGGTCGGAGACGGGCAGAAGCGGACGCGGACGTCGGCACCACTAGCGGTCGTGGTGAGGGGGTGAGGAGTAGCCATAGCCTTTCGATTCTACGTGGCGCGCCCTCGCGCGAGCGGCGAGAGCACCACGATCGCGACGACGATGACGGATGCGGCGATCCCGAGCCCCGCGTACTGGAAGTTCGACAGGATCACACCAGCGAGCACGGCGCCCGCGGCCGCGCACAGGCTCATGAGGGAGTCGCTGCGTCCTTGACGCCGGGTGCGCAGCTCGGGCGCACTCGATTCGGTGAGCAGCGCTGCGCCGGCGACCGTCGCTGCGCTCCAGCCGAGCCCGAGCAGGATGAGCGCCACGATGACTCCCCACGCCTGATCATTGGCGAACACGGCGAACGCCAGAGCGCCGCCGAGCAGCACCTGACCGATCAACACCACCCGAAGGCGGCCCAGGCGATCCGCGAGGATGCCGAACACCGGTGACAGCGCGTACATGCCGCCGACGTGCAGCGCGATCGTGATGCCAACCAGTGCCGAGACGTCGGCAGGCGTCGTGGCCGTCCCGTGCATCTCGTGCGCCATGTGCGACAGATGCACCGGGGTCATCGCCATGACCGACGCCATCACCACATGCGACCCCGCGACGGCGAAGATCGCATACCGCGCCACGACCGGCCGATCCTCTCGTACGGTGCTGGCGACGGTTGCCGCTGCCCTGGCGAGCCGTTGTGCCGTCAGGAGCGGATCGGGCCTGAGCGCGACCAGATACAGCACGAGGGCGAGACACTGCGCGACGAACGAGAACGCGTAGGACCCCGTCTGCGGCGGCATCCCCAGTGCATGCCCGACGACCTCACCCGGAGCGAGCAGCAACGGCCCCGCCACTCCCCCGATCGTCGTCGACCACACGACGATCGACAGGTCGCGACCGCGATGCTCCGGGGCGGCGAGATCGGTGGCGGCGAACCGTGACTGCAGGTTTCCCGCGTTGCCTGCCCCGATGGTGAGCGTGCCGAGCAGCAGCAGAGGGAAGATGCGCAGCGCCACCGCGAGCACCACGATCATGATGCCGACCAGAGCGAAGATGTTGCCGAGCGTCAGTGCGCGCCGCCGTCCGACGCGGGCTGCCATCCTCGCGAGCGGGATCGAGCAGAGCGCCGGCCCGAGGGTCACGGATGCCGTGGCGAGGCCCGAGAGACCATCGTCGCCCGAGAGATCCGCCGCGAGCAGCGCCCCGAGGGACACTGTGGCGCCGAAAGCGATCCCGCCGAGCACCTGCCCCGCAGAAAGCACCATGACGGTGCGCCGCTGCACGGCCGCCTGCTGCTCGGCGGCGAGTGTGATCACCGCGCGTCGCGAACGGCGTTGCGCAGGATGCCGAGTCCTGAGATCTCGACCTCGACGATGTCACCAGCGTCAAAGGCACCGACACCGGCGGGTGTGCCGGTGAGGATCACGTCACCGGGCAGCAGAGTGAACACAGCCGAGGCGTACTCGATGATCGACGCGACGGAGTGGATCATGTCGGTCAGCGGAGCGTGCTGGCGCACCTCTCCGTTCACGCGGGTCTCAATCGTGGCGGACGCGGGATCGAAGTCGGTCTCGATCACCGGCCCGAGGGGGCAGAACGTGTCGAAGCCCTTGGCTCGCGACCATTGTCCGTCCTTGCGCTGCAGGTCACGCGCCGTGACGTCGTTGCCGATCGTGTACCCGAGCACGTAGCTCAGAGCATCCGCCGCCGTGACGTTCTTCGCGATCTTGCCGATCACGACGGCGAGCTCGCCCTCGTACTCGGTCTGCTGCGAGAGCGATGGGCGGACGATCGTGTCGCCGGGGCCGATCACCGCGGTGTTCGGCTTCAGGAAGAGCAGAGGCTCCTCCGGAGCCGTTCCGCCCATCTCCGCCGCGTGGTCGTGGTAGTTCTTGCCGACGCAGACAACCTTCGACCGCGGGATGACCGGCGCGAGCAGCGCGGCATCCGCGAGCGGCACCCGCTGCCCCGTGGGTTCGTAACCCGCGAACATCGGGTCGCCGGCGAGCACGACAAGGTCGGACTCGTCGACGATGCCGTACATGATGGCGTCGTCATGGCTGAATCGTGCGATCTTCACCAGTCCACCCTATCCAGCCCTCGCACTCGCGGTGCGGGCGACAAGGGGTCAGACGAGGCGGAGCAACCAGCCGTGCTTGTCTTCGCGGCGACCGTACTGGATGTCGGTGAGCTCCTCGCGCAGCGACAGTGCGAGTTCGCCGAGCGGCTGCTCCTCTTCGAAATCGGTGCCGACCAGCACGCCGATCGGCGTCACGACCGCGGCCGTGCCGCAGGCGAAAACCTCGACGATGTCGCCGGACGAGACGCCTTCGCGCCATTCGTCGATCGAGATGGGACGCTTCTCGACGGTGTAGCCACGGTCTTTCGCGAGCTGCAGCAGCGAGTCGCGCGTGATCCCTTCGAGGATGCTGTCGGACTCGGGCGTCACGATACGGCCGTCCTTGAAGACGAACACGACGTTCATGCCGCCGAGCTCCTCGACGTCGTGGTTCTCGTTGAGGAACACGACCTGATCGCAGCCCTTCTCATACGCCTCGGCCTGCGGGAGCAGACTGGATGCGTAATTGCCGCCGGTCTTCGCCTTGCCCGTGCCACCGCGGCCTGCGCGGGCGTAGTCCTCGGAGAGCCAGATGCGAACCGGCTTCACGCCCCCGGTGAAGTAGGCGCCGGCGGGGCTCGCGATCACGTAATACGCGACCTTCTGCGCGGCGCGCACGCCGAGGAACGCTTCCTTCGCGAACATGAACGGACGCAGGTACAGGCTCTGATCCGCGCCGGAGGGCACCCACCGCTCGTCGACCGAGACCAGCTGGCGCAGCGACTCGATGAAGTACTCGCTGGGGAGCTCCGGGAGCGCGAGACGTCGTGCGCTGGCCTGCAGTCGCGCAGCATTGCGGTCGGGACGGAAGGTGTGCACCGAGCCGTCTGCATGCCGGTACGCCTTGATGCCTTCGAAGATCTCCTGCGCGTAGTGCAGCACGGACGCCGCCGGGTCGAGCGGGATCGGACCGTAGGGCTGCACACGGGGCCGATGCCATCCGCCCTTTACCGACCAGCAGATGTCGACCATGTGGTCGGTGAAGACGACACCGAAGCCCGGGTTCTCCAGGACTTCGGCGACCCGGGCGGGGGTTGCCGCGTTCAGGTTCTTCGTCACCGCGAACTCCAGCGGAGCCACAGTCGCCTCGGCGTCGATCGTCGTCATCTCGTCTTCCATTCCTCGTGCGTGGGCGCGTCCTCGCGCCTTTTCAGCCTACGCCTGTCGTTCAGAGACGTGCAGCGATGGCCGAGCCGATCTCGGCCGTCGTGCGCGCCCCCGTGCGGGCTGCGATGTCCGCCTCCACGGCCGCGCTCACACGTGCCGATTCCGCGGTCAGCCCCAGATGGTCGAGCAGCAGCGCGACCGAGAGGATCGCCGCGGTCGGGTCGGCCTTCTGCTGCCCCGCGATGTCGGGCGCGGATCCGTGCACCGGCTCGAACATCGACGGGAAGGCGCCCTCGGGATTGATGTTGCCCGATGCGGCGAGGCCGATCCCCCCGGTGACCGCGCCTGCCAGATCGGTGAGGATGTCTCCGAACAGGTTGTCGGTGACGATCACGTCGAATCGCGAGGGGTCTGTCACGAGGAAGATCGTCGCGGCGTCGACGTGGAGATAGTCGACGACCACATCGGGATGCTCGGCGGCGACCTCGTTCACGATGCGCTGCCAGATGGCACCCGCGTGCACGAGCACGTTCGTCTTGTGCACGAGGGTGAGCTTGCGGCGCCGGCGCTCGGCAAGCTCGAACGCGTAGCGGACGACGCGCTCGACCCCGAAGGCGGTGTTGACGCTGGTCTCGTTGGCGACCTCGTGCGGGGTGCCCCTGCGGATCGCTCCCCCGTTGCCGACGTACGGCCCCTCCGTGCCCTCGCGCACCACGACGAAGTCGACCTCGCCAGGGTTCGCCAGGGGTCCGGCCGCTCCGGCGAACAGCTTGGACGGACGCAGGTTGACGTAGTGATCGAGTGTGAAGCGCAGTTTCAGCAGCAGCCCGCGCTCGATGTTCGCATCTTTCAGACGAGGGTCGCCGGGCTGGCCGCCGACGGCGCCCAGCAGGATCGCGTCATTCGCGCCGATCGCCGCGAGGTCTTCGTCGGTCAGGGTGTCGCCGGTCTCGAGGAAACGCGCGGCGCCCAGCGAGAAGCGGGTCTTCTCGAACGAGACGCCACTGCCGGCCGTCGCCGCATCGAGCACCTTCTCGGCTTCTGCGACGACCTCGGGCCCGATGCCGTCACCGGGGATGACGGCAAGCTTGACGACGCGCGACATGACACTCCTAGCACTGGGGAGGAACCGACGCGCTCACACCGATGGGATCGTCGGTTCAGGATCCATCCAGCGTAGCGCTGCCCCGGGGCGCCCGTTGTCCGCGTGACAGCGAGCACCCGGGTGGATGAGGATCAGGCGGCGGGGTGCGACGAGCGCAGCGTGACGGCGGCGATCACGCCTGCGAGGACCACGAGCCCCGCTCCGATCAGCGATGTGACCATGATCCCCGACCCGAACGCCGTGGCGGCGGCATCCCACAACGCCGTCCCGAGTGTCTCGGGCAGCTCCGCCGCTGCCGTGTACGCGCCGGCGAGCGTCTCTTCGGCGGCGCGCGCCGCCTCTGCGGGCAACCCCTCCGGCAGGACGAGCGCGCCCCGGTAGAAGGCTGTGATGATTCCACCGAGCACGGCCGTCCCGAGCACGGCTCCGAGTTCGTACGCGGTCTCGGACACGGCGCTCGCCGCTCCGGCCTTCTCCGCTGGTGCGCTCGAGAGGATGAGCTCGTTGGAGATCGTCTCCGCGGCGCCGATCCCGAGGCCGAGCACGACGAACGCGACGATCAGCGGCGCGACGCCGTGCTCGGAGGTCGTGAACGCGACGACCAGATAGCCCGCCACCGAGAAGACGAGCGCCGCAGGAATCAGCACACGCGGGTGAACGCGACGCGAGATCGGCACGACCGTGAGGCCCGCCACGATCATCGCCGCCATGCCTGGCACCAGAGCGAATCCGGCGACCATCGGCGAGAGGCCGAGCACGAGCTGCAGGTGCTGCGACACGAAGTAGAGGAAGCCCACGAGGGCCACCACGCTCAGGAGGTTCACGAGAATCGCTCCCGAGAACGTGCCGCGACGGAACAGCGCCATGTCGAGCATCGGGATGTCGGCGCGCAACTGGCGGCGCACGAACAGCGCACCGAGCAGAACGCCCAGCACCGCCCAGGCGCCCGCGACGAGCGACGGGCCGTCGGTCGCAAAGGACTTGATCGCGTACACGACCGGGATCATCGCGCCCATCGAGAGCAGGATGCTGATCGGGTCGATGCGTCCCGGGTGAGGATCACGACTCTCCGGCACCAGAAGCGGCGCCGCGATGAGCAGCGGGATCAGCACGGGGACCGCCACGAGGAAGACGGACCCCCACGCGAAATGCTCGAGAAGGAAGCCTCCGACGATGGGTCCGAGGGCGGAACCCGCCGAGAACGCCGAGGCCCACACCGCGATCGCGAGGCGTCGCTGGTCGCGGTTGCGGAAGATCGAGCGCAGCAGGGAGAGCGTCGAGGGCATGAGCATGGCGCCGAAGAAACCGAGCAGCGCGCGTGCGGCGATCAGCAGACCGGCGGTCGGGGCGAAGGCGGCCAGCGCCGACACCGCGGCGAATCCGGTGGCTCCGATCAGCAGCATCCGGCGACGCCCGAAGCGGTCGCCCATCGTGCCCATCGTCACGAGAAGTCCTGCGAGCACGAGCGGGTACACGTCGATGATCCAGAGCTGCTCGGCACCCGAGGGCGACAGCGCCATCGAGATCTCCGGCAGCGCGAAGCTCAACACGGTGTTGTCCACCGACACCAGCAGAACCGGCAGCATGAGCACGACGAGCGCGGCCCATCCTCTCGCCCCGACGCGGGGCGCGTCAGTCTCGACGTCGTCACTCACAGTGGGAATCGACGCTGTGCGCGTCATGAAGCACCTCTCACATCTCACGGGCTCTGTTACTAAACCGTCCAGCTGGTATAGTAACAGATGTCCCCATCCGCTGACCGACTCCGAGGACCGCATGCCCAGACCGCCCCTCGCACGTGAACGCGTGCTCGATGCCTTCGAGGCCATCGTCATCGCCGACGGCGAACGCACCGCGACCCTCGATGCGACCGCCAAGGCGGCCGGCGTCTCGAAGGGCGGACTGCTCTATCACTTCGGGTCGAAGGAAGAGCTCATCGCGGGCCTCCTCGGCCGGCTCGAAGAACTCAACGATGCCGATCTCGCGAAGATGGCGTCAGCCGAAGAAGGCCCCGTCGCGTACTACATCCGCACATCGGTCATGGAGGACGAAGCCCTCGACCGCGCCCTCATCGCCGCGTCTCGCCTGGCGCAGGGAGGTTCTGCGGCTGCCGCCGACGCGTTGAGGCATACGCGGCGGCGCTGGGAGGACGCGATCCGCCCTCATGTCCGCGACGCGGCGAGCCTGGATCTCGTCATGCTGCTCAGCGACGGTCTGTACTTCAACAACTCGCTCGACGTGCACGGTCCGGAGCTCCTGGTCCCCCGGCGCCAGGAGCTGACCGACCTCATCGCCCTGGTGCTCACGGCGACGGCGCCCTGAGCGGTCCTCTCACGTTCACACGCCCGCATCCCTGCTGCCGACGGCGGCCGCGTCGCGCGGCCGTCATGGGGAAACGCTCCTCCTCCGGACACAGAGAAGCGGGAGGGGCTCATCGCCCCTCCCGCTTCTCTGTGGAGTCGATCAGACCTCGGCGAGCTCGATCTGACGGAACAGGTCGGCGTCGATCGCGGTGCGCACGTCGTCGAGCAGTTCGTCCGAGACGGGCGAGTCGAGGGTCAGTACGCTCAGCGCCTGGTCGCCTGCGGCGAGACGGCCGATCTGCATTCCGGCGATGTTGATGCCGGCCTCGCCGAACTTCTGGCCGTAGACCGCCACGATGCCCGGTCGGTCGGTGTAGAGCATCACGACGTGGTGCTTCTCGATCGGGAGCTCGAGGGCGTGGTCGTTGATCCCGACGAGCTTCTCCGTCTGCTTGGGACCGGTCAGCGTGCCCGACACCGACAGCTGGCTTCCGTCGGAGAGCGCGCCCTTCAGCGTGATGACGTTGCGGTACTCCTCGCTCACGTCGTCCTTGAGCAGACGCACGGCGATGCCGCGCTGCTCGGCGAGCAGAGGCGCGTTTACGTACGACACCGTCTCGCTGACGATGTTCGTGAAGACGCCCTTGAGCGCCGCGAGCTTGAGGACGCTCACGTCGTAGTCGTTCAGCTCGCCGTGCACCTCGACGTCGAGGCTCGTGAGCGGCGAGGTCGCCAGCGCCGAGAAGATCTGACCGAGCTTCTCGACGAGCGAGATGCCCGGGCGCACATACGGGTCGATGACGCCGCCGGCGACGTTCACCGCGTCGGGAACCAGGTCGCCGCCCAGGGCGAGGCGCACGGAACGGGCGACCGAGACACCCGCCTTCTCCTGCGCCTCTTCGGTGCTCGCTCCGAGGTGCGGCGTGACCACGACGTTCGGCAGCTCGGTCAGCGCGCGCGCAGCGCTGCCCTCGACCGGCGGCTCGGAGGTGAAGACGTCGAGGCCGGCGCCGGCGATCTCACCGGCGTTGAGCGCCTCGATCAGCGCTTCCTCATCGATCAGGCCGCCGCGAGCCACGTTGACGACGTAGGCCGACTTCTTCATCGCCGCGAACTGCTCAGTGCTGAGCATGCCCGTGGTCTCAGGCGTCTTCGGCATGTGGATCGTGATGAAGTCGCTCTCGGCGACGAGCTCGTCGAGCGTCAGCAGTTGGACGCCGAGCTGCTGCGCGCGGGCAGAGGTGACGTACGGATCGTATGCGACCACGCGCATGTCGAAGGCGGCGAGGCGTGCCGCGACCAGGGCGCCGATGCGGCCGAGGCCGATGATGCCGACGGTCTTCTCGAAGAGCTCTGCGCCCGTGTAAGAACTGCGCTTCCACTGTCCGGCGGACAGCGACGCATGCGCGGCGGGGATGCGACGGGCGAGGCTCAGGATGTGCCCGACCGTGAGCTCGGCAGCCGAGACGATGTTCGAGGTCGGGGCGTTGACGACCATGACCCCGGCCGTCGTCGCGGCCTTGATGTCGACGTTGTCCAGGCCGACTCCTGCGCGCGCCACGACCTTCAGGTTCGGCGCGTGGCCGAGCGCCTCTTCGTCGATGCGGGTCGCCGAGCGGATCAGAACCGCATCCGCCTCCGCGAGCGAGGCGAACAGCGCCTCGCGATCGGTGCCGTCGACGCTGCGGACGTCGAAGTCGGGGCCCAGAGCCTCGATGGTGGCGGGAGAGAGTTCTTCGGCGATGAGCACAACAGGCTTCGGCACAGTGGATCCTTCGGGGCAGCGCGACATGCGGGAGAGGGCCGATGCGCCGCACACCATGGGGGGCGCGATCACGTCAACTGTACCGGAGCCGCTCCGGTGCCCTGCGCCGTGTGTCGGCTCGGGTCAGATGGTCTGCACGACGAGGTCGCTCATGTTCAGGATGCTGTACCCGATGAGGTCCAGCCAGAACACCGCCACCAGCGCGAGCCCCGCGAGGAGCACGAGCGAGTACTCCCCCAACCTCCGTCGGCGTCCGATCACGAGCGCGAAGACGAATACCAGCGCGGGGAACAGCACACCGAACCCGAGCGTCACCCAGCCGGCCGCAGTCAGTCCGCTCTGCGCCATGGAGACGAGGTGCGCGATGGCGTTCCAGATCGCATAGGCGTAGAAGAGGCCCGCAAGTCCGGTGACGGCCGAGACGACCCAGCGAGGAGCACGAGAAGCGGAAGTCGGCACGCTCATGATCCGATCACCCCCACGGTCACGAAGGGCCACGGCACGAGCAGCACGACTCCGAGCAGCAGCACGCTGATCCTGATCCAGGCGGCCCTGCCCCGGGTGAGTACCCACGTCGTCAGGAACCAGATCGCCGGAGCGGCGATCGCGAGCACGAACCAGGGCAGGAACATGGAGTCGTCGACGATGAGGTTCGCCAGCGGCTTCAGCCGAAGGCCGCCGATCGCCCAGCCCACCGAATACAGCAGATAGACGCCGCCGATGACGCCGAGCAGGAGCAGCATCGTCGTGCTGAGGCCGGCCGGTTCGTCATCGACGACCTCGCCCTGCGCCGCAGCCTCGGCTTCTCGCTCGCCCTCCTCGCTGCCCTTGCCCACAGCCTTCCAGCCTTGCGGCAACGCGGTCGATGACGGTGGCGTCGTCGACGCATCGTCATCGCCGTCCCAGGTGAGGGGGTCGTCGGAATCCGAGCTCATGCCCCCAGCGTAGAACACCGCGTCCACTAGGCTCAGGGAATCATCAGGCTGCGCACTCGCGCAGGGGGAAGGGATGCCGGACGTGGCAGAGAACAAGAGCAACGAGATCGCCGAGCCTGCGGCGAACTGGAAGCCCACCGCCGAGGCCAAGTCGAAGGCGACGATGTTCCGCTGGATCGCCGCTGTGCTGTGGGCTGTCGCCATCGCCGCCGAGGCGGTCGGAATCTTCTGGCTGCTGCGCCAGCGCGAGTACGTCGGCGAAGACGGCAAGCTCGTCCGCGACCCCGACACGGGCCTGCTGTCAGAGCCGGGCGTCACCGCGCACTTCCCGCAATGGGCCTTCATCACGCTTCTCGTGCTGCTCGTCGTGATCGCCGCGCTGTCGATCATCGGGTCGATGCTGTGGAAGAAGGCGAACCGCCTGGACCCCGCCCGCAAGGCCGACAAGTTCCGCTTCTTCGTCCAGAACCAGCTGGGCGCGATCATCGCGGTTGTCGCGTTCCTGCCGCTGATCATCCTCATCTTCCTGAACAAGGACATGGACAAGGGCCAGAAGACCACGGCCGGCATCGTCGGCATCGTGCTGGCGGCTCTCGCCGTCGTCCTCGGCGTCGACTTCAACCCGCCGTCCATCGAGCAGTACACCGCCGACCAGTCCACCGTCATCCAGCTGCTCGGCAAGGACGAAGTCGTCTGGGTCGACGGCGGCCAGGTCTACCACGTGTGCGACTCCGTCTCGGACGTGCAGACCGGCAGCGAGATCCGTACGGGCACCACGGCCGAGGCGATCGAGTCGGGCAAGACCCGCCTGACGCTCGAGTTCGCATCCGAGTTGAAGAAGTGCGACCTCGCCGTCCCCGAGAACTCCGCCGAGATCGTCGAGGCTCTGCGCGCGATCCGCGACGGCGCGACGGAGACGACGCTCCCCGCGCCGGTGTGGGCCGACTCCACGGACGCACCGATCCAGATCCCGGATGCCACCGAGTCGCCCGAGCCCGCGGAGACGCCCGCCGAGTGATCAGTCCCGGCTGAGCGCGTCGACCAGCCTTTCCTCTGCCGAGGAGAGGTGCACGCTCAGCAGATCGGCCGCAAGGTCGGCGTCGCCGACCGCGACCGCCTCGAGGATCGCCGCATGCTGGGCGGCGATGTCTTCGGCGTCGAGCAGCCTTCGCCCCTGCACCTGCGCCATGCACAGCCGCACCTCATCGAGGACGCTGCGGTACATGCGTCCGGTCCGGTCGCTGCCCAGAGCATCGATGAGGGCGCTGTGGAAACGCAGGTCGGGATCGACCGTCGCGGGGTCCGGGCCAGGGGGCATGGCGAGCAGCTCGGCGTTGGCGACGCGCGCTGCTTCCGGCACCACGCGCGACTGCGCGAGCTCGCGCAGCGCCGCGCTCTCGAGTCGCGCCCTGGTGCGGTAGACGTCGCGCACCGTGTCGGCGTCGATACCCACCACGCGAGCACTGCGATGCGCCGTGCGCACGAGCAGACCGCTTGCGACGAGCTGCTCGATCGCGGCCTTCGCGCTCGGGCGCGCGACCCCGAAGGACTGCGAAACGGCAGCCTCTGTCAGCGGAGCCCCTGAACGGATGTCCCCGCTCAGGATCCTCGTGCGCAACTGAACGGTGACCGCATCCACGACACCCACCACTCCCAGGACTGCATCCGTCGTCATCCGTCCAGCCTAGTGAGCCACTCCGTCACCGGTACACTTGTCAGACAATCTCGTTCTCACTGAGGAGCACCGTGTCGACAACCCTCGCCGAACCGCTGGACCCCGCGCTTCTGGGGCCCTCGACCGAAGTGCATGCGCGCTCGATCGACCGCTTCGCTCGCGCACACGACGCCTCGCACTATCTCCTGATCCCAGATGCCGTGCTCTCCCCTGCCGATGCGGCAGGGGTCGCCCGCGTCTTCGGTGCAGTCAAAGCCGCAGGCCGCACCCTCACCTTCCGCTCGGGCGGCACGAGCCTCTCCGGCCAGGGCGTGAGCGGCGACATCCTCGTCGACACACGCAGCCACTTCCGCGATGTCGCGGTCTCGGATGACGGCGCATCGGTCCGAGTCGGTCCCGGAGCGACCGTGCGGCAGGTGAACACCCGCCTCACGCGCTTCGGGCGCAAGCTCGGCCCGGATCCCGCGAGCGAGATCGCCTGCACGATCGGCGGCGTCGTCGCGAACAACTCCAGCGGCATGGCCTGCGGCATCGTCGAGAACTCCTATCGGACGATCCAGTCGATGCTGCTCGTCCTGCCGAGCGGAACGATCCTCGACACCGCTGCTCCCGATGCGAACGAGCGGCTCCTGGCCGAGGAACCGGCGATCGCCGAAGGGCTGCTCGCACTTCGCGAGCGACTGCTCGCCTCACCGGAGAACGTCGCATTCGTGCGGCAGCAGTTCTCGATGAAGAACACCATGGGCTACGGCCTGAACGCGCTCCTCGACTTCGACGATCCGGTGGGCATCCTCGAGCACCTCGTGATCGGCTCCGAGGGCACGCTCGCCTTCGTCGCAGAGGCGCGCTTCCGCACGATCGAAGTCCGTCCGACGATCGCGACCGGACTCCTCGTGTTCGAGACGCTGTCCGACGCGATGGCGGCGCTGCCTGCCCTGACCGAGCTCGGCCTCGCGACCATCGAGCTGCTCGACGCGTCGTCGCTCCGCGTCGCACAGGGCCTCTCTGACGTGCCGGCAGCGATCGCCGCGATCGACGTGCGTCAGCATGCCGCACTTCTCGTCGAGGTGCATGCTCCGGACTCCGGCGCCCTCGCCGAGGACGCGGCGAATGCACTCGCGCATTTCACGACGCTCCCCCTCGCAGTCGCCCCCAGCCTCACGACGGATGCGGCGGAGCGCGCGGCGCTCTGGCACGTGCGAAAGGGGCTCTACACGGCGATAGCAGGAGCCAGGCCGTCGGGAACCACGGCTCTGCTCGAGGACATCGTCGTGCCCGTCGGCCGGCTTCTGGCGACGTGCGAGCGGCTGATCGAGCTGTTCGCCGAGCACGCGTATGAGGGTTCGGTGATCTTCGGCCACGCCAAGGACGGCAACATCCATTTCCTGCTGAACGAGCGGTTCGACGACCCGGCGAGCGTCGAACGCTACCGGCGTTTCACCGACGATCTCGTCGAACTCGTGCTGGGGCACGGCGGCTCTCTCAAAGCCGAGCACGGCACCGGACGCATCATGGCGCCGTTCGTGCGCCGCCAGTACGGGGACGAACTCACCGACATGATGTGGGAGATCAAGCGCCTGATCGATCCCGCCGGCATCCTGAACCCGGGCGTCGTGCTGTCCGACGACGCGGACTCCTATCTGCACGATCTCAAGCGCGTGCCCACTGTCGAGAAGGAGGTGGATCGCTGCGTCGAGTGCGGCTACTGCGAGCCGACGTGCCCGAGCAAGAGCCTTACGCTGACGCCGCGGCAGCGCATCGTGCTGCGTCGCGACATGGCCTGGGCAGAGGACCAGGGCGAGACTGCGTTGCTCGCCGAGCTGCGCGCCGACTACGACTACGACGGCGTGCAGACGTGCGCAGTCGACGGCATGTGCGCGGTCGCGTGCCCCGTCGACATCAACACCGGCGATCTCGTGCGCCGGCTGCGCTCCGAGCAGGCGTCGAAGATCGAGGACGGTGTGTGGGACGCCGCGGCACAGGGCTGGGGGGCGATCACGCGAGTCGGGGGCCTCGCCCTGACCGTAGCCGACGCTCTGCCGGCTCCTCTGGTGACGGGCGTCACGAAGATCGGGCGTGCGGTGCTCGGCGCCGACACTGTGCCGTTGTACGACGGCGGCCTGCCGCGCGGCGGGTCGAAGGCCCCGTCGGCTTCGACTCCCTCAGATGCCGCAGCGGTGTTCTTCGGAGCGTGCATCGGAACGATGTTCGGCACCGAAGGGCATGGCGAGGGATCGAGGGATGCCGTCATGACGGTGCTCTCACGCGCCGGAATCCCGTTCGTCGTGCCCGAAGACACCGGTGGACTGTGCTGCGGCACACCGTGGAAGTCGAAGGGACATCTCAGCGGCTACGACCGGATGACGAAGCGCACCCTCGCCGCGCTGTGGTCGGCGAGCCGACAGGGAGCGTTGCCGGTCGTATGCGACGCCGCGTCCTGCACGGAGGGGCTTCACGTGATGCTGGCGCAAGCGCTCGAAGATCACCCCGAGTACGCCGGGCTCGTGATCGAGGACGCCACGACCTACCTCGCCCGCGAGGCGCTCCCCCGGCTCAACGTGTCCGAAAAGCTCGATCGGATCGCCGTGCATCCTTCATGCTCCACCACAGCGCTCGGTGCGACCGGCGCGCTGACCGCCATCGCCTCGGCCGTCGCCGAAGACGTCTACGTGCCTGATGGCTGGGGATGCTGTGCGTTCGCCGGCGACCGAGGAATGCTGCACCCCGAGCTCACGGCGAGTGCGACGGAGGCCGAGGCCGCTGAATTGCGCGACGCCGAGGACCAGGGAGCGTTCGACGCGTTCGTCTCGGCGAATCGCACATGCGAGATCGGCATGACACGAGCAACCGGTCGCCCCTACCGTCACGTCGTCGAAGTGCTCGAAGAGCTCACTCGCCCCTGAGAACGATGAAGCGCCTCACGATCCGCGGATCGTGAGGCGCTTCATCTCGGCGAGGTCAGCGCGCAGCGCTGCCGTCGACGTAGTCCTCGTCCTGCTGCTTCCAGGCGAAGAGAGCGCGAAGCTCCTTGCCGGTCGCCTCGATCGGGTGCTGCTCCTCCTTGGCCCGCAGCGCCAGGAACTCCTGACCGCCGTTGTCCTGGTCCTCGATGAAGCGCTTCGCGAAGGCACCCGACTGGATGTCGGCGAGAACGGCCTGCATGTTCTCCTTGACGCGGGCGTCGATGACGCGCGGACCGGAGACGTAGTCGCCGAACTCCGCGGTGTCGGAGATCGACCAGCGCTGCTTGGCGATGCCGCCCTCCCACATGAGGTCGACGATGAGCTTGAGCTCGTGCAGAACCTCGAAGTACGCGATCTGCGGCTGGTAGCCCGCTTCGGTCAGCGTCTCGAAGCCGGCCTGCACGAGGTGGCTCATGCCACCGCACAGCACGGCCTGCTCGCCGAACAGGTCGGTCTCGGTCTCTTCGGTGAAGGTCGTCTTGATGACGCCGGCACGCGTACCGCCGATGGCCTTCGCGTACGAGAGGGCGGTCGCCCAGGCGGAACCCGAGGCGTCGCGCTCGACGGCGATGATGTCCGGGATGCCGCGACCGGCCACGAACTCGCGGCGGACCGTGTGTCCGGGAGCCTTCGGTGCGATCAGGATGACGTCGACGCCTTCAGGCGCATCGATGTAGCCGAAGCGGATGTTGAACCCGTGCGCGAACGCGAGCGTCTTGCCTGCCGTCAGGTTCGGGGCGATCGACTCGCTGTAGATCGTGCGCTGGTGCTGGTCCGGCGCGAGGATCATGATGAGGTCGGCCCACGCGGTGGCGTCGGCGACGGTCTTGACCGGGAACCCGGCCTCCTCCGCCTTGGCAGCCGACTTCGAGCCCTCCTTGAGGGCGATAGCGACCTCGACGCCCGAGTCGCGCAGGTTCTGCGCGTGGGCGTGACCCTGAGAGCCGTAGCCGACGATCGCGACCTTCTTGCCCTGGATGATGGACAGATCGGCGTCTGCGTCGTAGAAGATCTCGGTGCTCACTGTGTGTTTCTCCTTGGTTGTGGTGTGTGTAAGTTCTGGTCAGCCGCGCAGGACGCGTTCGGTGATGCTCTTGCCGCCGCGTCCGATCGCCAGCAGGCCGGACTGGGCGATCTCCTTGATGCCGAAAGGCTCGAGAGCGCGCAGCATCGCGTCGACCTTGCCCTTGTCGCCGGTGACCTCGATCACCAGCGCGTCGGAGGCGTAGTCGACAACCGAGGCGCGGAACAGGTTCACGACCTCGATCACGTTCGAGCGCGTGGAGTTGTCGGTGCGCACCTTGACGAGCATGTGCTCGCGCTGCACAGACGTGGAGAAGTCCAGCTCGACGATCTTGATGACGTTGATCAGCTTGTTCAGCTGCTTCGTCACCTGCTCTAGCGGGAGATCCTCGACGTCGACGACCACGGTGATGCGCGAGATGCCGGGCACCTCGGTCACACCCACCGCGAGCGAGTCGATGTTGAAGCCACGACGGGCGAAGAGCCCAGCGACACGGGTCAAGAGGCCGGGGGTGTTCTCCACCAGCAGGCTCAGCACGTGAGTCGACATGGTCAGTCCTCCTCGTCGAAAGCGGGCGCGTGGTCGCGGGCGTACTGGACGTAGCTGTTGCTGACGCCCTGGGGCACCATCGGCCACACCATGGAGTCGGCGCTGACCACGAAGTCGATGACCACCGGGCGGTCGTTCGTCTCGAGTGCCAGCTTGATGGCGGCGTCCACCTCGTCTTCCTTCTCGACGCGGATCGCGAGGCAGCCGTAGGCCTCTGCGAGCTTCACGAAGTCGGGGATGCGGATCGTGCCGTGACCGGTGTTCAGATCGGTGTTCGAGTGGCGGCCGTCGTAGAACAGCGTCTGCCACTGGCGCACCATGCCGAGGGACGAGTTGTTGATGATCGCCACCTTGATCGGGATGTTGTTGATCGTGCAGGTCGCGAGCTCCTGATTCGTCATCTGGAAGCATCCGTCGCCGTCGATCGCCCACACGGGGCGGTCGGGCTCGGCGACCTTGGCGCCCATCGCGGCGGGCACGGAGTACCCCATGGTGCCCGCACCGCCCGAGTTCAGCCAGGCGTTCGGGCGTTCGTACTTGATGAACTGCGCAGCCCACATCTGGTGCTGCCCGACGCCTGCTGCGTAGATGCCCTCGGGTCCGGTCAGCTCGCCGATCCGCTGGATCACGTACTGCGGCGCGAGCAGGCCGTCGGTCGTCGGCGCGAAGCCGAGCGGGAACTCCTTGCGCAGCCCGTCGAGGTACGACCACCATTCCTCGATGTCGGGCTTGCCCTCGCCGATGGCGCTGCGGTATGCCGTCTCGAGGTCGATCAGCACGTCGCGCACGTCGCCAACGATGGGCACGTCGGCCGTGCGGATCTTCGAGATCTCCGCCGGGTCGATGTCGACGTGCACGACCTTCGCGTTCGGCGCGAACAGCGCGGCCTTGCCGGTGACGCGGTCGTCGAAGCGCGCGCCCAGCGACACGAGGAGATCGGCCTCCTGCAGCGCGAGAACGGCGGGGACGGTGCCGTGCATGCCGGGCATGCCGAGGTGCTGCTGGTGCGAGTCGGGGAACGCACCGCGCGCCATCAGCGTGGTGACGACGGGCGCGCCGGTGGTCTCGGCGAGATCGAGCAGCTCTGCCGCCGCGCGACCGCGCACCACACCACCGCCGACGTACAGCACGGGCTTCTTCGCCTCGGCGAGAAGAGCCGCGGCGGCCTGAATCTGCTTGCCGTGCGCCTTGGTCACGGGCCGGTAGCCGGGCAGTTCATACTTGGGCGGCCAGACGAAGGGCGCCATGGCCTGCTGCGCGTCCTTGGTGATGTCCACCAGAACGGGTCCTGGACGGCCCGTGGAGGCGATCTCGTATGCCGCGGCGATCGCACCCGGGATCTCCGAAGCGTCCTTCACGAGGAACGAGTGCTTGGTGATCGGCATCGTGATGCCGACGATATCGGCCTCCTGGAACGCGTCGGTGCCCATCAGCGTCGAGAACACCTGGCCGGTGATCGCGAGCATGGGTACCGAGTCCATGTAGGCGTCTGCGATCGCGGTGACGAGGTTCGTGGCACCGGGACCGGAGGTCGCGATGCACACGCCGACCTTGCCGGACGAGGACGCATAGCCCTCAGCCGCGTGTCCTGCGCCCTGCTCGTGGCGCACGAGGATGTGGCGCAGCTTCGTGGCCGACATGAGCGGGTCGTAGACGGGGAGGATGGCGCCGCCGGGAAGACCGAACACATCCGTCACGCCGAGCAGCTCGAGCGTGCGGACCACGGCCTCCGCTCCGGAGATCTCGGGGGCGGAGGATTTGGCGGCGGGTGGCCTCGGCACAGCCGAGACGGAGTCAGCAGTCATGAGACTTCCTTAGTGATGGTCTGAGGGCGACGTCGGATGCCGGAGCATCTGGGGCCCGGATTCTGAGCGAGCCTGCGAATCAGCCGGTCGTCGCGCCTTCGGCGGCGGACCGCACGAGACGCGAGTACTTGGCAAGAACGCCACGGGTATAGCGCGGGGGAAGCGGCTCCCAGCCAGAGCGGCGGGAGGCGAGCTCCGACTCGTCGACGAGTAGGTCGAGAGAGCGAGCTGCGATATCGACCCGTATCAGATCACCATCGCGCACGAAGGCGATGGGACCTGCGTCCACCGCTTCGGGTGCTATGTGGCCGATGCACAGGCCGGTTGTGCCGCCTGAGAATCGTCCGTCTGTCAAGAGTAGTACATCTTTTCCGAGCCCCGCGCCCTTGATGGCGGCGGTGATCGCAAGCATCTCCCGCATTCCGGGACCCCCCTTGGGTCCTTCGTAGCGGATCACGATCACGGTGTTCTTCTCGATCTCGCCGTTGGCGACGGCATCCATCGCCGCCCGCTCGCGCTCGAAGACACGGGCGGTCCCCTCGAACACCGCGGCGTCGAAGCCCGCGGTCTTGACGACCGCGCCCTCTGGCGCGAGCGAGCCGTGCAGGATCGTGAGCCCGCCGGTCGCGTGGATCGGGTTGTCGAAGGTGTGGATCACCTCGCCGTCGATGGGCTGCGGGTCGAGGTCGGCGAGGTTCTCGGCGAGCGTCTTGCCCGTCACCGTGAGCGCGTCACCATGCAGCAGCCCTTCGTCGAGCATGGCCTTCATGATCACCGGGATGCCGCCGTGCCGGTCGACGTCGTTCATGACGTACTTGCCGAAGGGCTTCATGTCGGCGACGTGCGGAACCCGGTCGCCGATGCGGTTGAAGTCGTGCAGGCTCAGGTCGACCTCCGCCTCGCGCGCGATCGCGAGCAGGTGCAGCACCACGTTCGTCGAACCGCCGAGCGCCATCGCGAGGGCGATCGCGTTCTCGAACGCCTCCTTGGTGAGGATGTCGCGGGTGGTGATGCCCTGACGGAGCAGGTTCACCACGGCTTCGCCCGAGCGGTGCGCGAAGTAGTCGCGGCGACGGTCGGCGGCGGGCGGAGCCGCCGAGCCCGGAAGGCTGAGACCGAGCGCCTCGGCGACCGAGGCCATCGTGTTGGCCGTGTACATGCCGCCGCACGCGCCCTCGCCAGGGGCGATCGCGCACTCGATGCGCTTGAGGTCCTCCTCGCTCATGAGGCCCGCCCGGCAGGCGCCCACGGCTTCGAACGAGTCGATGATCGTGACGTCCTTCTCGGTGCCGTCCGAGAGCTTCACCCATCCGGGCGCGATCGAGCCCGCGTACAGGAACACGCTGGAGAGGTCGAGACGGGCGCTGGCCATGAGCATGCCGGGGATCGACTTGTCGCAGCCGGCGAGCAGCACCGAGCCGTCGAGTCGCTCGGCCATCATGACCGTCTCGACGGAGTCGGCGATCACCTCACGCGACACGAGCGAGAAGTGCATCCCCTCGTGCCCCATGGAGATGCCGTCGGAGACTGAGATGGTGCCGAACTGCAGCGGATAACCGCCGCCCGAGTGGACGCCCTCCTTCGCCCCCTGCGCGAGCCGGTCGAGGCTCAGGTTGCAGGGAGTGATCTCGTTCCAGCTCGAGGCGATGCCGATCTGCGGCTTGTCCCAGTCGGCGTCGCCCATGCCGACGGCACGGAGCATTCCTCGGGAGGTCGTGGCCTCGATGCCGTCGGTGACGACACGGCTTCGGGGCTTGATGTCGACGGGCTCGGGCGATTCGGGATCATTCGAGGACATGCAGGAAGTCTATTCCCGTGCGGCACCGCGGATGTCAGCGACCACGCTGAGAAGAGCGGCGATCTCCTGTGGACTTCCCACACGCAGGATCGCGGCGGTCTCCCCTTCGCCGACGCGGACCCCGAGATCGTCTTCGCCGAGCACGCGCATCGCATCCTCATCGGTGACGTCGTCGCCGGCGAACAGGATGCCGGTGGCATCGAACTGCGCGCGCAGGGCGGCCATCGCCGCGTCTTTGCCCTCGACGCGCGAGGAGAACTCCAAGACATGATGCCCCTGACGACGCCGCCAGAGCGGGAACCGGTCGGCGATGAGCGCATCGACCTCGGCGAACAGCGGCTCCTCCACATCGGGCGCCGCGCCCCGGGTGTGCACCCCCACCCCGAACGTCTTCGGCTCGAACTCGGCGCCGTCGTACTTCTCGACGATCGGACGCACGGCCGCCCAGAGCTCCTCCCGCTCGCCGTCCCGAGCTTCCGGAACGGGCTCGGCGAGACCGACGCCCGGGAACCAGTACTGCGCACCGTGCGACCCGGCCAGAGCCACGCGCGAGTCGTCGTCGTGCTCGGTGATCACCCGGAGATCCTGCATGCTGCGTCCTGAGACGTAGGCGACGATCGTCTCGGGCAGTGCGCTCAACCGCTCGATCTGCTCGACGATCTCGGGCAGCGCTCGGGCGGACAACGGCTGGACCACGAAGGGCGATGCCGTCCCGTCGAAGTCGAGGGCGATCACGAGCCGCGGGGTTCGCGCGATCGCGGTGAGTGCGGCATCCGGGGTTCCAGGGATCCAGGTGCGGGTCACGATGTCTCCGATCGTCAGGTGTTCGGTTCCGTGCTGCCAACCGCTCAGCGCGGATGGACCTCGCCCAGCGCGCGCAGGAACGACGAAGACCAGGCGTCGACGTCGTTCTCGAGGACGCGTTTGCGCAGCGCGCGCATGCGGCGGCCCTGCTCGCGCGGCTCCATGTGCACGGCCTCCATGATGGCCTCCTTGAGCCCCTCGATGTCATGCGGATTCACCCGCACGGCCTGTCGGAGCTCATCCGCGGCGCCGGTGAACTCGCTGAGCACGAGGACGCCTCGATTGTCGGCGCGCGTGGCGATGTACTCCTTGGCGACGAGATTCATCCCGTCTCTCAGGGCGGTCACGAGCATGACGTCCGCCGCGAGGTACAGCGCCACCATCTCCTCGCGCGGGTACCCCTGATGCAGATAGCGGATGGCCGAGTGGCCCACGGTGTCGGTGTCGCCGTTGATGCGGCTGACCGCGAGCTCGATCTCGTCCCGCAGATGCGCGTACGCGTCGACGCGCTCGCGGCTCGGACTCGCGACCTGCACCAGCGTCACGTCCTCGACGTGCAGCCGTCCTTCGGCGAGGAGCTCGCCGTAGGCCTTGATGCGGTGCCCGATCCCCTTGGTGTAGTCGAGGCGGTCGACGCCGAGCAGGATGCGCGAGGGGTTGCCCAGGCTCTCACGGATCTCGGCGGCTCGGGCCTGCACATCGGGCCGAGCCGCCAGCTCGAGGTAAGGAGCGGTGTCGATCGAGATGGGGAACGCCCGGGCGACGGCGGTGCGGGTCTCCCCCGGCCCGCTGGGCACCGACACGGCCGATCCCTTCACCTCGTACCGCAGTCGTCGTCGCACCGCGGTGAGGAAGTAGGTCGCGTCCTGTGCCCGCTGGAATCCGATCACGTCGGCGCCGAGCAGCCCCCGAAGGACCTGGTCGCGCCACGGCAGCTGGGCATAGAGCCCGTGCGCCGGGAAGGGGATGTGATGGAAGTATCCGATGGTCACGTCCGGCCGCAGCTCCCGTACGAGCTGCGGCACCAGCTGCAGCTGGTAGTCGTGCACCCACACCGTGCCGTTCTTCGCGACAGCGGATGCCGCGGCCTCGGCGAAACGCCGGTTCACGACGACGTAGGCCTCCCACCACTCGCGGTGGTACTGCGGCGGCGCGATGACGTCGTGGTAGAGCGGCCAGATCGTGTCGTTCGCGAAGCCCTCGTAGTACTCAGCGACCTCCTGTGCGCTGAGCGTGACGGGGACCAGATCGATACCGCCGATCTCGAACGGCTCGAGCTCGAGATCGGCCTGGCCGGGCCATCCCACCCAGGCGCCGTGAGCGCTGCGCATCATCGGCTCGAGCGCGGCGACCAGCCCGCCGGGCGACGTGCGCCATTCCTCTTCGCCGTTCGGGCCCTCGATGCGGTCGACGGGAAGTCGGTTCGCTACGACGACGAAATCTGCGACAGCCATTGTGGTCTCCTCACGCCTGCGGTGACTCCAGGCTACCCAGACCGGCGCTCAGTCCAGGCGACGTACGCGGATGGCGCTGAGCCGCCAGTTCACGATGCCGGCCGCGAGCGCGACGGCAGCGGCGATGATCGGCAGCACCAGAGCGCTCGAGGTTCCGACGCTTTCGGCGATCTGCCCCGTCAGCGCGGCGCCGAGCGACTGCCCGACGACGATCGCCGAGCCGAGCATCGTCATGACGGTGGCCGAACGGCCGAGGGGGCTGCGCGCGGCGCCGAAGCTGTACTGCGTCACGAGGGTCGGGCCGATGCCCGCGCCCATGATGCCCAGAGCGACCATCATCGACACGGGCGAGTCCACGAACGGGAGCAGCAGCGTGCCCGACAGCAGTATGCCGGCGAAGACGAGCCAGCGCGCCCTCATCGAGAAACGAGGCGGCAGCCAGGCCACCCCGAGGGCGAGGATCGCCGACCCGACGCCCATCACTCCGTACAGCACGCCGGCTTGTTCGGCCGCGCCGCGATCGGCCATGAAAGACGTCAGCGCGGTGAGCATCGTGCCGAAGAACATGCCGACGCCGAGAGTCCCGATGAGCACGATCAGCAGCTGCGGACGGAAGAGCTCCGACACGGCGGACGGCGCCGAGCCGTCGGCGTTGCGGTGCTTCGATACGGCGCGCGCGCTGGGGTGCAGTCCGAACGCCCCGACGAAGATGACGATGAGGACGGCGGCGATGGCCAACGGCGCCCAGGGGGCGATGACCGACGCGAGGACGCCCACCAGGAACGGCCCGAAGACGAACACGGTCTCGTCGGCCGCTGATTCGTAGGCCATGGTGCCCGAGATCGTGCGTTGTCGGGTCAGCTCCGGCAACCGATCCACGATGATCGTGACCAGCCGCGAACGCGACATCGGGGCGACCTGCGGGGCGGTGGCCCCGATGCCGAACGCCGCGAGCAGCACGAAGGCGTCGGCCGCCGTGCCGTAGACGACCAGGGTGAACCCCACGAGAGCGGTCGCGTTCGCGACCGCCAGCACCACGAGAACGGCGCGTTGTCCGAACCGGTCGGCGGCGGCCCCCAGCAACGGGCCGAAGCATGCCGTGCCGAGCCCGACGGCCGCCGACGTGAGCCCGCCGAGCGACAGAGAGCCGCGTGCGGACACGACGACGGTCAGCACGCCGACCACCATCATGGCGAACGGAAGACGCGCGACGAACGCGATGATGAAATAAGGAAGACCGGCGATGCGGAACAGGCTCGGCGGGGCGGAATCATGCATGGAAGTTGGCTCTCGCGCGTCGACGTAACGCGGGTCCTGGTGCCGCCGTTGCCCATCGGGAAAGCCGATGTCCGGTAGATGCACGTCTGCAGCCGCGGCGCACCGCGACCCATCCAGGCTACCGTGTCACACCGCTCAGGGTCTGGGAGCCCGCGCAGTAGCCTGGTCGTCACCCCTGCTCGAGGAGGATCCATGCCGACGACCCAGATTCACGCCGCACTGCCGGGCCGCTCACTGCGAGCAGGATCTGCGAAGACCTCGCCCGTGCGCGATCTGCTCGCTCTCACGGAGCGACCCGAGGTGATCTCCTTCGCGGGCGGCCTGCCTGCTCCCGAGCTGTTCGATCTCGAAGGCATCCGTACGTCCTACGATGCGGTGCTGCGTTCCCCGGCGGTCCTCCAGTATTCGACGTCCGAAGGCAACGCCGTGCTTCGCGAGGAGGTCGCCCGTCAGTACACGGCGGCGGACCTGCCGACCGAAGCATCCGACCTGATCATCACGACCGGGTCGCAGCAGGGCCTCGGCCTGCTCGCGACCGCGCTGCTCGACCCCGGCGACACGATCTTCGTGGAAGAGCCCTGTTATCTCGCAGCTCTCCAGACCTTCGCCCTGGCCGGCGCTCGTGTGATCGGCGTGCCCTACCTGGACGACGTACTGGATCTCGATGCTCTGGAGTCGCTCGCTCGGCAGCACGCGCCGAAGTTCTTCTACACCGTGCCCACCTTCCAGAACCCGACGGGTCGCACGCACGATCTCGAGGCGCGGGAGCGGATCGCGGATGCTGCCCGGAGGCACGGTTTCCGGATCATCGAGGACGAGCCCTACCGTCAGCTGCGCTACTCGGGCGACGAGCTGCCGTCGATCGCGGCGTTCGCGCCAGAACACGTCCTGAGCCTCGGCAGCTTCTCGAAGGTGATCGCACCGGGCCTGCGCATCGGCTGGGTCCGCACGACCGCCGATATCCAGCCGACAGTCACGATCGCGAAGCAGGCCGCCGACCTGCACACGTCCACGATCGATCAGGCGGCGGCCGCGCACTACCTCACCTCCGGTCGCGCAGGGGCCGCCCTCGACCGGATCAGGGCGGCCTACTCCGAGCGCCGGAACGCGATGCTCGACGCGCTGCCGACAGCCCTCCCGTCGGGCAGCACATGGAATCGGCCCGACGGGGGCATGTTCGTCTGGGCACGGCTGCCAGAAGGGATGGACGCGACGGCGGCGCTCTCGGAGGTCCTCTCTCACGACGTCGCGTACGTGCCGGGAGCGCCGTTCTTCGCGGGCCCTCCCGATGAGCGGACTCTGCGCCTGTCCTTCACGACCTACGCCCCTGACAGCATCCGGACCGGCTTGTCAAGGCTCGGCGCGGCGTGGAGCGCAACGGGTAGCGTGAAGGCATGAACTACCTCTTCGGCACGGGACTCATCGGCGCGATCACCGCGGGAAAGACCCTTCTCAGCGGATCGCGCGATGCGCCGATCACGTGGCGCGCCGTGCTCGCCTGGGCGAGTTGGGGCATCACGGTCGCGCTCGCGATCGGCGCGATGGTCGACGTCTACCGGGCGAATCGCGGCCTGCCTGTGGCATCGGACTCGCCGCTCGCCGCGAAGCAGGCGAAGGAACGGGAGAAGGCTGAGAAGCAGCAGGCGAAAGAGCTCAAGCGCAACCGCAAGTAACCGGCGATGCCTCTCGTCAAGACAACGTTCAGCGCGTGAGGATGAGTGCCTCGCCCTGTCCGCCACCGCCGCACAGTCCGACCGCTGCGGTCCCCGATCCGCGGCGCGCGAGTTCGTGCGCGACATGCACCACGAGCCGCGTGCCTGAGGCGCCGATCGGGTGACCGATCGCGATACCGCCGCCGTGGATGTTCACGACGCCGCTGTCGAGCCCGAGTTCCGTCTGAGAGCGGGCGACCACGGCACCGAACGCTTCGTTGATCTCGACCAGGTCGAGATCGGCAGGCGTGATCCCCTGCTTTGCACACGCCTTCTCTATCGCCCGCGCGGGCTGCGCCTGCAGCGAGTTGTCGGGCCCGGCAGTCTGGCCGCTCGCCCCCACCGTCACCAGCACGGGCCATCCCTTGGCTTCCGCCGTCGCGCGAGTCGTCACGACGACGGCCGACGCTCCGTCGGAGATCTGCGAGGAGTTGCCTGCCGTGATCGAGCCGCCCTCGGCGAAGGCCGCGCGCAGTCCTCCGAGCGACTCGACGGTCGTGTCGGGCCGCACGCCTTCGTCAGCGGTCACCGAGACAACCGGCCCACGTCGCTGTGGCACATCGATCGCCACGATCTCGGCGTCGAACACGCCCGCGTTCTGCGCGGCGGCTGCGCGCTGATGCGACAGCGCCGCGACGGTGTCCTGCGCCTCGCGGGTGAGCTCGTACCGGGCGTTGTGCCGCTCCGTCGATGCACCCATGCTCTCCTGGTCGTAGGCGTCGGTGAGGCCGTCGAAGGCCATGTGATCGAGCACCTCGACGCTGCCGTAGGTCCAGCCGTCGCGCGAGCCCATCAGGAGGTGCGGGGCGCGGGTCATCGACTCCATGCCTCCCGCGACGACGACCGCGGCATCACCCGTGCGGATCATGCGGGCCGCATCGATGACCGCGGTGAGGCCGGAGAGGCAGACCTTGTTCACGGAGTGCGCGGGCACGTCCCAGCCGACGCCGGCGCCGATCGCGGCCTGACGCGCCGCGTTCTGACCGGAACCGGCCGCGAGCACCTGTCCCATGATCACGGCATCCACGTCGGTCGGGTCGATCGACGCCTGCTCGAGCGCCCCGCAGATCGCGAACGACCCGAGCTGCGGGGCAGTGAACGAGGCCAGCTGGCCCTTCAGGCGTCCTTGCGGTGTGCGCGCAGCGGCGACGACGACGATATCGGTGGCGTTCATCTGTTCATTCCTTCACTGACGATCAGAGCGGGTTCCGTGGCGGCGATCACGTCGTCGACCGAGACACCGGGCGCCGTCTCGACGAGGACGAGACCGGCATCCGTCACATCGATCACGGCGAGGTCTGTGATGATGCGGTCGACCACTCCCCTCCCCGTCAAAGGCAGCGAGCAGTCGTTCACGATCTTGGCCGAGCCGTCTTTCGCGACGTGCTCCATCAGGACGATCACCCGAGCGGCACCGTGCACGAGGTCCATCGCGCCTCCCGGCCCCTTGACCATCTTGCCGGGGATCATCCAGTTCGCGAGGTCGCCGGAGACCGACACCTGCATCGCGCCGAGGATGGCGGCGTCGATCTTTCCCCCGCGGATCATTCCGAAGCTCGCCGCCGAGTCGAAGAAGGCGGAACCCGGCAGGACCGTCACCGTCTCCTTGCCCGCATTGATGAGATCCGGGTCGACCGCGTCCTCGGTCGGATAGGGGCCGACGCCGAGGATGCCGTTCTCTGACTGCAGCACGACCGTCACCCCGTCGGGTACGAAGTTGGGGACAAGGGTCGGAAGACCGATGCCGAGGTTGACGTACGCTCCGTCCTGCAGCTCGGCGGCGGCACGGGCGGCCATCTGGTCACGGGTGAGCGCCATGTCAGGCTCCTTCCGCCGCGGTTGCGACTGCGGACACGGTGCGCCGCTCGATGCGTTTGGGGATGTCGGCGCCCACCTCGACGATGCGGTGCACGTAGACGCCGGGGAGGTGGATGCTGTCGGGGTCGAGTTCACCGGGTTCGACGAGTCGTTCGACCTGCGCGATGCACACACGCCCGGCCATCGCGGCCAGGGGGTTGAAGTTGCGCGCCGACTTGTTGAAGACGAGGTTGCCGTGGCGGTCGCCGTAGGCCGCATGCACGAGGGAGAAGTCGGTGGTGATCGCCTCTTCGAGCACGAACTCGCGCGACTCGCCGCCGACGGCGAAGGTGCGGACATCCTTCGCGGGCGACGCGACCGCGACGGTCCCGTCGGCGTTGTAGCGGCGGGGAAGCCCACCTTCGGCCACCTGCGTGCCGACGCCCGTCTGCGTGTAGAAGGCGGCGATCCCCGACCCTCCGGCACGCAGCTTCTCGGCGAGGGTGCCCTGCGGGGTGAGCTCGAGCTCGAGCTCACCCGAGAGGAACTGCCGCTCGAACTCCTTGTTCTCGCCGACGTACGACGAGGTCATCTTCCGGATCCGCTGGGCGCCGAGCAGTACGCCGAGGCCCCAGTCGTCGACGCCGCAGTTGTTGCTGACGACGCTGAGATCCTTTGTGCCCTGTGCGAGAAGAGCTTCGATCAACGCGATCGGGTTGCCCGAGAGGCCGAACCCACCGACGGCGAGAGAGGATCCGTCGGTTATGTCGGCGACGGCGTCCGCTGCCGAGTGCCACTGCTTGTCGATCACGCGTGCTCCTTCGAAGACGTGTCCTCCCTCCAGCATCCGCCCGGCGGGCCGCAAGCGGAAGCCGCTTCTTGCGATGTGGTCGATCCGCCCACTAGCGTCCACATTATGGAATCGTCGTCGCGCAGCGTCCCCGGAGCACAGGCCATCGCCCGGGCGGCAGTCCTGCTGCGCCTGGTCACAGCGAGCGGCGCCGAGGGAGCATCCCTCCAGGAGCTGGCGCGCTCTTCGGAGTTGTCGCGTTCGACCGTCCACCGGCTGCTGAGCGCTCTCAGGGTAGAGGGGCTCGTCGATCGGGACGACGGACGCAGCCGATGGATGCCAGGGCCGGAGCTGTTCCTGATGGGCACCGTCGCGGCCGCTCGATACGACGTGACAGAGCTCGCGCGAGACATCGTGCGCTCGTTGGCCGTGAAGACCGAGGAGAGCGCGTTCTTCTCGGTGCGCAGAGCCGATGAGACCGTGTGCCTCCTGCGGGAGGAGGGTTCGTTCCCTATCCGCTCCTTCGTGCTCAGCGAGGGCGTGCGCTTTCCCCTCGGCGTCGCCAGCGCCGGGCTCGCGATCCTGTCGTTCCTGCCGGACCACGATGTGGATGCGTACATCGCCCGTCATCCGGAGCTCGTCTCCGATTGGGGGCGCCAGCACGACGTCGCGCCCTTGCGCACTCGGCTCACCGAGACCAAGGAGCGCGGTTATGCGATCAACCCCGGGCTCATCGTGGAGGGCAGCTGGGGCCTCGGAGCGGCCGTCTTCGATCGCGCCGGCCGCCCCGAGTGGGCGCTCAGTCTCACGGGCGTCGAGTTCCGCTTCGGCCCCGACCGCATCGCCGACCTCGGCCGGACGCTGCTGGCGCACGCGCACCAGCTCTCGAACAGGATCGCCACGCGTCGCTGACTCACATACATACCAAGAGGTATATACTTCTTGGTATGGAACGTGGTGAGATCATCCCTTCGATCGTGCTGTCGGGCTACGCGCTCGGCCGGATCGCCGCGCACGACGCGGGCAATGACGCACCAGCTGCGCAATGGCGCGTGCTGAGCCTGCTCAGCCAGCAGGGCGGGAAGCGAGTGGGCGAACTCGCCATGGCATCCCGTACGACTCAGCCCGGCATGACCCGATTGATCGGCGGTCTCGAGCGCGACGGTCTCGTGCTCCGTTCCCCCGACCCCGAAGACTCGCGTGCGATCGTCGTCGAGATCACACCCGCAGGGGTCGTGGCGCTGGATGCCTGGCGCATGGAATTCCGCGACACCCTCGCCCCTCGTTTCGCCGATCTCGACGACGGCGACTGGGAGACGCTGACCCGCGCGGCCGAGATCCTCGCCGCGCACACCGCAACAGAACCGACAGGAGCATCACGTTGAACACCCCCGCACCGTCCGTGTGGAAGCAGCCGGCACAGGTCTGGGCCGTCGCATTCGCCTGCGTCGTCGCCTTCATGGGCATCGGCCTGGTCGACCCGATCCTCCCCGCGATCGCCGAATCACTCGAGGCCACGCCGGTGCAGACCGAGCTGCTCTTCACGAGCTACCTCGCCGTCACCGGTCTCGCGATGCTCGTCACGAGCTGGATCTCGAGCCGCATCGGCGCCAAGAAGACACTGCTCATCGGCCTCGCCCTCATCGTGGTTTTCGCGCTCTTCTGCGCGCTCAGTGGCAGCGTCGACGCCGTGATCGGTTTCCGCGCGGGCTGGGGCCTGGGCAACGCCCTGTTCATCTCCACCGCGCTCGCGACGATCGTCGGCGCCGCTTCGGGCGGCAGCGGCGCGGCCATCGTGCTGTACGAGGCGGCACTCGGCCTCGGCATCGCGATCGGGCCCCTCCTCGGCGGGCTCCTCGGCGAGCAGAGCTGGCGCGCCCCGTTCTTCGGTGTCGTCGTGCTCATGGCGATCGCGTTCGTGGCGATCCTGCTTCTTCTCAAGGGAGCGGACGAGAAGCGCACGCCAGTGCCGTTCTCCGCGCCTTTCAAGGCGCTGGGTCGGCCCGCGCTCGCGACCCTGGCAATCGCGGCGCTCTTCTACAACATCGGCTTCTTCGTGCTGCTGGCGTTCTCGCCGTTCCCGCTCGGATTCGGCGCGATGGGCATCGGATTCACGTTCTTCGGCTGGGGCGTGGCGCTCGCCGTCACGAGCGTGTGGGTCGCACCGATCCTGATGCGGCGCATGAAGCGCACCCACATCATCTTCGTGGTGCTGCCGCTGCTCGCGATCGACCTCATCGCCGCGGGTCTCCTCGTCGAGTCCGCGACGGCGCTCGTCGTCTGCATCATCATCGGCGGGCTGCTGCTCGGTGTCATGAACACCGTCCTCACCGAGGCGGTCATGGAGGCGACGGACCTGCCTCGCTCGGTGGCGTCGTCGGCCTACTCCGCAGTGCGCTTCCTCGGCGGAGCGATGGCTCCCCCGATCGCCGCGGCCCTGTGGCACGGGTTCAACGCCACTGTGCCGTATCTCTTCGCGGCCGCCGCCGTGCTGATCGCCGCTCTCACCGTTCTGATCGGACGCAAGGCGCTGGCGCACATCGACGACGAGTCGGACGACGCGGGCGAAGAGGTGGAGGCGATCCTGCTCGGCGACGCCGCCTGACGGGGTCCGGCTCTCGACGGGCCTGCCGCGTTCGGTAGCGTGGGGTGATGACCGCCTCCGACCTCCCTGAACGCAGCAGGCTCGTCTTCCAGCATCTGGAGGATGCCGGCATCGATACTCGCATCCGCGTTCTGCCGGATTCGGCCCGCACCGCACCTGAGGCGGCTGCGGCGATCGGCTGCGACGTCGCCGCGATCGCGAACAGCCTGGTGTTCCTCGTCGACGGCGCGCCCGTGCTCGTGATGACGAGCGGCGGGCACCGCGCCGATCTCGACGTCGTCGCTCGCAGCATCGGCGCCGATGAGGTGTCGATGGCACCCGCATCCGTCGTCCGCGAAGCAACCGGTCAAGCGATCGGCGGAGTCGCGCCGGCCGGTCATCCTGCTCCCCTGCGCACCTATATCGACGAGGCGCTCGCCGAGCACGAGGAGATCTGGGCGGCAGCGGGCCACCCGCACACCGTCATGCCGCTCACGTTCGCATCGCTGAAGGCTCTCACCGGTGGCGAGGTCATCGCGGTCGTCTGAGAGCTATTTCACGGTGACGGTGATCTCCGCGGTCTTCTGATCGTCGATGTCCTCCGGCACCTCGCCTCGGAAACGGTACTCGAACGCGATCACGGTCGTTCCGGCGCCGGTGGTCGGGAACCGATAGACGAGTTCGCCCGGTGCGCCGGTCATGCCGTCGGGCGCGTCGGTGGTGAACTCCGAGTCTCCTTCGCCGAGCACCGCCGGGTCCGGCGCCGTGGTGATCACCCAGTCGTCCCCCACCGAGGGATTGACCTCGCCGAAGTCGACGACGAGAGTCTCCCCGGCGGACACAGTGACCGCGCTGGCGGTGTAGTCGACCGTCTTCTCCGCCGGTCCGGTGCACGCCGTCAGAATCGCGCCGGCGGCGACCAGCGCAGCGAGAACCGCGACCCCTCTTCTCATCGATGTCATGACCCCTCCGATGTCACGCTATCGCGCGCTGCCGGCGGACGCAGAAAAGCCCCGATGACTGGCGAGAGTCATCAGGGCTGATCCGTGCACCCCCAGGGACTTGAACCCTGAACCCACTGATTAAGAGTCAGTTGCTCTGCCGATTGAGCTAGAGGTGCGTGGCCCGGGAAGCATCCCCGGCCGAGGAATTACATTACCAGCGGTTGGGCCGCATGTGAAATCGAGGCCGGGCGCTGCTCCTCCCGCGCGTGTCGCAGCATGTCGGCGGCGCAGGCCGCAGTCAGATCGGACGACTATCCTTGGTGCCGTGACCGCCTCCCTCCGCGCCGACGATCTCTCCTCCGACCTCGCTCTCGCCCTACGGCTCGCCGATGCGGCCGACGAGCAGTCCCTGGCCCGCTTCGACAGCGCCGATCTGCAGATCTCGACGAAGGCCGACAACTCGCACGTCACCGACGCCGACCTTGCGACCGAGCGTGCAATCAGAGGACTCATCGAAGCCGAGCGCCCCGAGGACGGCATCTTCGGCGAGGAGTTCGGGGCACAGGGCGGCACCCAGCGCCAGTGGATCATCGATCCGATCGACGGCACCGCCAACTATCTGCGGGGCATCCCGCTGTGGGGCACGATGATCGCCCTCGCCATCGACGGGGTCCCCCAGGTCGGCGTCGTCAGCATGCCTGCGCTCGGACGCCGCTGGTGGGCGTCGACGGGCGGCGGCGCATGGACGACGACGGATGCCGGGGCGCGTCGCCTCAGCACGTCCTCCGTCAGCTCCCTCGACGATGCGAGCGTGAGCTTCCAGAGCATTGCGCAGTGGTCGCGCTCCGGCCATCTCGACCAGCTGCTCACGCTTGCTGACCGGGTCTGGCGCGACCGTGCCTACGGCGACGTGTACTCGTACATGATGCTCGCCGAGGGACGTGTGGACATGGTCGCCGAGTTCGACGTCAAAGAGTACGACATCGCCGCGGCCGTGCCGATCGTCCGAGAAGCAGGCGGCCGGATGACGTCTTTCGAGGGCGCTGAGACTATCTCGGACCGCTCGACACTCGCAAGCAACGGCATCCTCCACGACGCCTTCCTCGCCCTCCTGCACGACTGACCAGACCTCAAGGCACGAGATGAACCCCCGCATCCCCGCCGCAGCCCTCTCGGCGCTGCTCCTCGCCGTCGTCCTCACGGCGTGCTCCGGCGCGCCCCCGTCCGAGCCGAAGCCGACGAGACCCGCTGCCGAGACGACGCCGGAGCCCACGGTGCAGCCGGTCGAGACCGAGGCCCCTGATGCGACTGACGGCGAGCCCGCCTGCGACACGATAGTCACCGAGGGCACTGTGGAGGCGCTGACTGCCATCGGCTGGACGCCGAAGCGCCAGGACTTCGTGATCGGCGACATCGCGCTGCCCGACGGCATGCTGTGCTTCTGGGCCGACTACACGATCGCGACCGATCACGGACAGCTCTACGGCTGGGCGGAGATATCGTCCGACGACGCGGCCGCAGCCCAGGCATCGCTGCTCGAGAGCGGCTGGCTCCGCGAGAACGGCCCCGAGGGCAGCTACTTCACGGAGGACCCGCAGTTCTCCCTGGGTACGGATGACGAGGGCTACGGAATGACGTACCTGTTCGGCGACGGCTGGGTGAAGCTGTCCGACACCAAGCAGGGCCTCATCCTCATCGATTGGGCCGGTTGACTCCTCGATATCGGCCAGCGGCGCGCAGCAGAGGACTGACGATAGGCTTCCTGCCAGCGCATGGACGCATGACGGCAACCGTGGGGAGAACGCGAGCATGACGACGGACGAGCCACGACAGGACCCTCTGCAGCAGCGAGTGCCCCTGGCTCCGCCTGTCTTCGCTCCTCCCCTCGCGCCCGCCCAGCCGGCAGTGCCGCTGCCCACCCAGACCGCACCCCCGGCACTGCCTTCCCGCCCCGCGTCGCCGGGGAAGCGGAACATCGCGGTCATCGTGCTCGCGATCGCATGCTCCGTGCTGCTGCTGTCGACGATCGGCTTGGGCGTCTCGACGGCATTGCTGATACAGGGTGGTTCGGCGTCGACGCCTCATCCGACCCCCGATCCCACGTCGACCTCGCAGGGAACTTCCGCGGGATCCACGACCACAGAGGTCCAGGACTACCCCGTGACGGTCGCCTCCGACCTTCGAGTGGATCATTTCGCACTCGCATCCGATTCGAGCATCTCCACGCTGTATGCGCTCGTGACGAACACGAGCAGCAACCAGGTCGCGCGCTCCTCTTTCGACATCACCGCGTACGACGCTGACGGTCGCATCATCTACCGGACGCTGGATCTGTTCTACCTGCTGCCTGATCAGACCACGGTCTTGGACGCCAGCTTCCTCACCGTCCTCGACGAGCTCGACCACTTCGTGGTCGAGCAGCTGGACATAGAGTGGATCGACCCGCCCCTCAGCGGGGGTGCGACGATCGTCGAAGCCCGCACCGGAGATGGCCACGCCGAAGCCGATCTCGCCTCGACGCTGTCGGCAGCCGCCGAGTACACGGAGGTCTACCTGGCGGTCTTCGTCGACGACGAGCTGATCGGGGTCTGCTCGGATCTGACCGACTTCCCAGCCAACGGCGGCACCCTCACGGTCTCGTGCGGCCTCGACCCGGCATACGACAAGACCGAGGTCGACGTCGAGGACCTCCCGTCGAATGCGAAGCTCGACGTCCTCCTCAAGATCGACTACACGTTCGGCGAGTGACACGCGAAGAGCCCCTGCCGGTCATCGACCTGCAGGGGCTCTTCACTCGCGACAGCGACCTGTATCGTGGCGTGCTTCGCTCGCCACTTCTACAAAACTCAATCGCCTGGGTTCGAGAGCAAGCTCTCGAACCTCGGCTCAATCGTTTGTGGAGCTGGGGGGAATCGAACCCCCGTCCAACGCTGAGTCTCCACGCCTTCTCCGGGCGCAGTCTGTGCAGACGTTCTGCTCGGCTCCGACCTTTGTCACAGACACCTAAGTCGACGAGCCCAGCCTGGGAAGAGTCCCGCGTGACGTCCAGACGCCGTCACACAGCAAGATTCCTAAATGACGCCAGGATCCGTATCGGAATCACATACGGCCTGACGGACTATCGGGCTCGCTTAGGCAGCGAGGGCGAAGTCAGTGCGCTTGGTTTCGGCACTTATTGTTTTGCAGGGAGCGTTCACGAGATAACCCTGCATCCTCGGCCCGCTTCTCGTGGATTCACAGGCGCTGTCGAAACCGATCAGCCCCGTGGTCCTTCTCTCGAAGGAGCCGCTGTCGCACTGTGTAATTACCAGATCGGATGGTGTGCACCCGAGCCTCACAGCTTACAACGATTCGAGTGGCTCCGCCATTCCCGCAGGCAGGCGTAGAGTCGCGGGCATGAGCGATGTGATCATCACCGTCCGCGGCGAACACGAGGCACGAGTGGCTCCGGAGCGAGCCACCGTCCGCATCAGCGTGCGCACCGAAGGTCCCGAACGCACTGCAGTCGTCGACAGCACACTGCGCCTCGCAGAGCCGCTGCGCACGAGCATCGCCGCCCGCAAGGATGCGGGTGCCGTCCTCGAGTGGAGCAGCAGGAACTTCTCGGTGCGGGCAGAGCGCCCGTGGAATGCCGAGGGCAAACGACTCGCTCAGGTCTACTACGCGAACGTGGACTTCACGGCCACGTTCGTCGAGGCATCCGAGTTGTCGATCTGGATCTCGGAGATCTCATCCTGGGAGGGCATCGAAGTGGGCTGGGTCAACTGGCATCTCACACCCGAGACGACTGCCCGGATCGAACGCGAAGTGGCCGCGGCAGCGGTCGGCGTGGCCGTCACGAGGGCGCACGCCTACGCGGGAGCCCTCGGCATGAACGATGTGACGCCGCTCGAGATCGCCGACACCGGCCTCATCTCCTCAGGCCAGCCGGGGCCGTCGCCGATGACGAAGGCCCGTGGCATGGCCTTCGCCGCCGATTCCGCGCCCGCGATGGAGTACGAGCCCGAAGACATCGTGATCTCCGCAACCGTCGAAGCCCGCTTCGCCGCTCACTGAGCGTCGTCGGATGATGCGCGCCGACGACTGCTAGCTTCAGACCATGCCTCAGCCGACGACGACCGGAATGCCCCTCCGCGACTACCGCATCCACCGGTACGTCAACGCGTTCTGCCCCGAATGCCACGCCGAGGATCCCGATCGCCCGCTGTCGGAAGTGAAGCGTCTGTCCGGATGGCTGGCCGACCGCGACGGGACGATCTGGCTCGAGCGCGGATGTCGGGAGCACGGTCTGCAGCGGACGCTCTACGACGAGTCCGCCGAGATACTCCGCTATCTGGAGCAGTGGACGGCGCCGACCAAGGCGCACACTCCCGACGTCGTCGGCAACTTCGCTCCCGTTCCGGAGGCGTACCTCGACGGCCTTCCGGAGATGCAGACCCAGCACACCTGCATCCTGCTCGCCGACATCACCGACCACTGCAACCTGCGCTGTCCCACGTGCTTCGCCGAGTCCAGTCCGGCCGCGAGCGCCGTGGCGCCGCTCGAACAGGTGCTCGCGTCGGTGGATGCCAAGCTCGCGCGGGAGAACGACCGCATCGACGTGTTGATGCTGTCGGGCGGCGAGCCGACGCTCTACCCCTGGCTCGAACAGCTGCTCGAGCACCTGGTCGCCCGGCCGATCGTGAGGATCCTGATCAACTCGAACGGGTTGCGGATCGCCAACGACGATGAGTTCCTCGCCGTACTCACGCGGCACCGCGAACGCGTCGAGATCTATCTGCAGTACGACGGAGAAGAAGCCGAGACCTCGAAGTTCCACCGCGGTGCCGACATCCGGCGGTTCAAGGAGCGCGCCCTCGAGAGGCTGTCAGGTGCCGGCATCTTCACGACCCTGACGATGACCGCCGCCCTCGGCGTCAACGACCATGAGATCGGCACCGTCGTCCGTCGCGCGATGGTGACACCCTATGTCGGAGGCGTCACCATCCAGCCCGTCTTCGGGTCAGGGCGCTCGAGCGGAATCGACGTGACGGATCGGCTGACCCACACCGGCGTCCTCGCGCGCCTGGGGCCGCAGACCGACGGCGAAGTCACCTGGCAGGACCTCACGGCGCTCCCCTGCAGCCACCCGCACTGCTGCTCGGTCGGCTATCTGCTCCGCGACGACTCCGACAGCTGGCGGTCCCTCACGGCGCTGGTCGGCCACGAGCAGCTCAAGCAGTTCCTCGACCTGAACCCCGACCTCATCGCGAACCGGATCGCGGACAGCAACGTCAACCAAGCCCTCAAGGACAGCGTGAAGCAGTCGCTGCTCGACCTGCTGAGCGAGCAGTCGTCGCTGTCGCACCCGTCGATCGGGTCGCTGTGGAAGGACATCTGCACCGGGTGCGATCTCGGCATCGGCACACTCACAAAGCTCGCCACGGCGGCCCTCCCCGGACAGCACAAGCGGCTGCGTCGTTTCCTCGGCGAACGGGTGAAGCGCATCACCGTCAAGCCGTTCATGGACATCAACACCATGATCGAGGAACGTCTGCTGCAGTGCTGTGTGCACGTCGCCACCGTCAACGGCGAGACCGACGAGCATCAGTGCGCTCCGTTCTGCGCCGTGCAGGCGTGGAAGCCCCTGTCCGATCAGAAGCTCTCGACCGCCACGGGCCGCACCTCACTGCCCCTCGTCGGTTCAGCGGCGACATCATGACCACGTGGCCGTTGAACCAGCGCGATCCGAGCGTCGGTGATCCCCCGAACGCGCGCGACCCGCTGCGGCTGTGCGTCAACGCCACCGTCGCACTGATCACATGCGTCCTCGGTCCGGTCGCGCTGCTGGGCTTCTCCGGTATCGCGATCGTCGCGTACGCACAGGCCCGGCGAGCTGGCCTCCTGCGCTCGCGCTGCAAACTCGGCGACACGCGCAACGTGCTCGCCTACCTCATCGTGCTCGCTGTGCTCTCGGCGGCGGCGATCCCGTTCTGGGTGATGCTCTGGATGCGGATGCTGGGATAGCCGATGTTCCCCACCCTGACCGACCTGTTCGGATTCGGCCCGCCGATCGAGACCCACGGGTTCTTCGTCGGAATCGGGCTGCTCGCGGGCGGTCTCGTGTTCTGGGTCGAAGCGCGTCGACGCGGCGCGAACGATCCGCGGATCCCGTACCTCGTGCTGGGCGCTCTCATCGGAGCGGCGATCTTCTCGCGACTGGGCACCTGGGCGCAGCATCTGGATCCGTCGCAGAACCTCAGTCTGGGCGAGCAGCTGGTGTCGGGCAACGCCTCGATCCTGTCGGCTCTGGTCGGCGCGTGGGCGGGCGTGCACGTCACCAAGCGGATCGTCGGATACCGGGATCGCAGCGGCGATCTCTTCGCGCCCGCTGTGGCTCTCGCCATGGCCATCGGCCGATTCGGATGCCTGTTCACCGAGGACCCGGGCACGCCCACGGGTGGCGACTGGGGCATCGTCCTGACGCCCGCTCAGGCGACCCGGCTGGGTGCACCGGCGGGTGTCGGCCTGCATCCGAGCTTCGTGTACGAGATCGTCTTCCACGCCGCGGCGTTCATCGTGCTGTGGTTCTGGCTGCGGCATCTCGGACTCCGCAGCGGAGAGACGCTCACCCTCTACATCGCTGCGTATGCGGTCTTCCGCTTCCTCGTCGAGTTCGTGCGCGGCAACGACGTCGCCTGGCTCGTCTTCACGCGCCCGCAGCTGTTCCTGCTCGCGACTCTCCCGCTGCTCGCCATCCGCCTCGTATGGTTGTGGCGGAAGGGCGCGTTCATCCCCGCCGACCGGAGGACACAGAATGAGCATCAACCCGCCTGACGGCAGTCCCGAAGAACCGGATGCCGTGGTGCCGCCCGAACCGGTCGTGCCGCCGCAGCCGGTCGTGCCGCCGTCGACCGGTGTTCCACCCGTGCCGCTGGCTCCGGCAGCCGCTCCGCCGTACCCGGCCCAGCCGCCGCACCCGGCCCAGCTGCCGTACTCCGGTCAGTCGCCGTACCCGGCCCAGCCGCCGCACCCGGCCCAGTTGCCGTACTCCGGTCAGCCTCCGCACGCAGGTCAGCCGCAGTTCTACGGACAAGTCCCTCAGATGCCGTACGGCATGCCACCCGGCCCGCCGTACGGGCAGAAGAGAGGCCTCGGCAACGGCGCCAAGATCGGCATCGGGAGCGGGATCGGATGCCTGTCCTACGTCGTCGCGTTCTTCCTCTTCCTGGGCACGATGTCAGTGCTGAGTCAGGCCGGCCCCGCAGCATACTTCGTGATCTTCGGGCTGCCCGTGCTCGTCGGCGTCGGGCTGCTCTTCTCTCCCAGAACCCGCGGATTCGGCGTCGGCATCCTGATCGTGGCAGCGGCGGGCTGGCTCGTCGTACTCGGACCCTGCAGCACGTTGCTGTTCGCGTAGAGCGCCCTGCCCGGCGGTTCAGCCCCGGTCAGTCCGTCGCCGAGAACTCCGCGAGCTCTGCGGCGAGCCGTTCCGAGACGCGCGCGTGCACGGCGGTGCCCGCCTCACGGTGCTCGACTGACAGCAGCATCCCGGTTTCGTGGATGGCTGCGACGAGATCACCGCGCTCGTAGGGGATCACCGCGTTCACCTCGATCGCGGGCGTCGGCAGCGCGGCTTCGATGGCTCCCCGCAACTCGTCGATGCCCTCGCCGGAGCGGGACGACACGAAGTGCGCCTTGGGTTCGAGTCCCCTCAGGACCAGGCGCTCGTCGTCGGCGATGAGGTCGGCCTTGTTGAAGACGACGATCTCCGGCATGTCGCGTACGCCCACGTCACCCATCACGTCACGCACGGTCTGCAGCTGGCCGGCCGGATCGGGGTGCGATCCGTCGACGACATGCAGCACGACGTCGGCGTCGCCGACCTCTTCGAGGGTCGAGCGGAAGGCCTCGACGAGCTGATGCGGAAGGTTGCGCACGAAACCGACCGTGTCGGTCAGCGTGTACACACGACCGTCACTGGTCTCCGAGCGGCGCACTGTGGCATCGAGAGTCGCGAAGAGGGCGTTCTCGACGAGCACGCCTGCGCTCGTGAGCGCGTTGAGCAGGCTCGACTTGCCCGCGTTCGTGTACCCGGCGATCGCCACCGAAGGGATCGTGTTGCGCTTGCGCTCAGCACGCTTCGCCTCACGGCCGGGCGCGAAGTCTCGGATCTGCTTGCGCAGGAGCGCCATCTTCGTGCGGATGCGTCGACGGTCGAGCTCGATCTTGGTCTCACCGGGACCACGTGAGCCCATGCCGGCACCGCCGGCTCCGACCTGGCCACCGGCCTGGCGGCTCATCGACTCTCCCCAGCCGCGCAGGCGCGGCAGCAGGTACTCGAGCTGCGCGAGCTCGACCTGGGCCTTGCCCTCACGGCTCTTCGCATGCTGGCTGAAGATGTCGAGGATGACGGTGGTGCGATCGATCACCTTCACCTTGACGACGTCTTCCAGCGCGCGGCGCTGGCTGGGTGCGAGCTCGGTATCGGCGATCACGGTGTCGGCGCCGGTGGCAGCGACGATGTCCTTGAGCTCCTGCGCCTTGCCTCGCCCGATGTAGGTCGCCGCGTCCGGATGCGGGCGTCGCTGAAGCACGCCGTCGAGCACGACGGCGCCCGCCGTCTCGGCGAGGGCGGCGAGCTCACGCAAGGAGTTCTCAGCATCCTCCTGAGCGCCCTGCGGATACACGCCCACGAGGACGACGTTCTCCAGCCGCAGCTGCCGGTACTCGACTTCGGTGACGTCTTCGAGCTCGGTCGACAGTCCCTGCACGCGACGCAGTGCGTGCCGGTCGGCGAGGTCCCACTGGTCGCCGTCTCCCGAGCCGTATCCTGCGGTGGCGGCATCCTGCAGCGCCTGTGCTGCCCCGAAGACGCGCGCTTCCGTGCGCTTGTCCGCGTTCGCGAGAACGCGTTCGACTGCTTCGTCGTCGGTCGAGTGGTTGGTGGTGTCCGTCATCCGGTCCTTGTCTCTGGCTTTTGCGCGGAGTCTTAACCTTACCCGCGCTGTCCGGTACGCTCACGGTATGGGGTCCGACCACTACTTCACTGCGGCCCCGGCAAGCCCCGAGAACCTGCGTACGATCCGTGTGTCGCTCGCAGGCCGTGAGCTCGACGTCACCACCGCTGGCGGCGTCTTCAGCCCGGATCGGTTGGATGCCGGCACTGCAGTGCTTCTCGCCAACATGCCACCTGTTCCTCCCGGTGGCAATCTCCTCGACCTCGGAAGCGGATGGGGTCCGATCACGCTGTCGATGGCCTTGGCGGCGCCCCACGCGACCGTATGGGCTGTCGATGTCAATGAGCGCGCCCTCGATCTGGTGCGCCGCAACGCGGCATCTCTCGGGCTCACCAATGTCAACGCTTCACTCCCCGAAGATGTTCCCGCTGACGTCACGTTCCGGACCATCCGCTCCAATCCACCGATCCGTGTGGGCAAGAACGAGCTCCACGGACTCCTGGAGCGCTGGATCCCTCGTCTCGACGAGCGCAGCGACGCGTGGCTCGTCGTGCAGCGCAATCTCGGCGCGGATTCGCTGCAGCGCTGGATCGCGGCGACCTTCCACCCCGGCTACAGCGTGTTCCGCACGACGACCGGCAAGGGCTACCGAGTGCTGAAGGTCCGTCGTCACGGCACACCTCCGACCGAACCGATCATCATCGGTTGAGCAATGCGAGCGCGCGGCTCATCCCGCGGCTGCCATACCGAGCAGAGCGGGCAACTCCGCCATGTCGCTGAACACCTCGGTGTCCTCCCCCGCCAGCCATTCCGCCGGAGTCAATCCGCCTGCGTATCCGTAGGACCGCATTCCCGCGGCCCGGGCGGCTTGCACACCGAACCGGCTGTCCTCGACCACGGCGCATCGAGACGGTGCGACGCCCATTCGAGCAGCGGCGTGCAGGAACAGGTCGGGTGCGGGTTTGCCCTCGACGACGTCGTCCGCGCTGAAGATGCGGCCATCGAATCGTGAGAGCAGTCCGGTCAACCCGAGTGAGCGCCGGATCTTCTCGTGAGGTCCACTCGAGGCGACGCACGTAGGCACGGAGATCGCATCGAGAGCGCTCTCGACACCGTCCACCGCGTCGAGTTCGCGTTCGAAGGCCTCCACATAGAGAGGCTGAAAGGGCGATTCCCAGTCGTCCGGCAGCGCGCACCCCAGGTGCTCCTCGATCTCCGCCCGGAAGTGGTCGGTCGAACGCCCGACGAACCGGTGGACGATCTCTTCAGGCGTGAGCTTCCAGCCCAGGGTCGCGAGGACCTCACGATCGATCTCGACAGAGAGCCTCTCGCTGTCGACGAGAACACCGTCGCAGTCGAAGATCACCAGTTCGAACGGGGCGGACACCGGATCAGGCCAGTTCGACCTCGCCGTGGAAGACCAGGGTCGCCGGGCCAGACAGCGCGACGTGCTCGCCGTCTTCCGCGGGGAACATGCGCACGCCGAGCGTGCCGCCAGGGACTTCGACGCGCCAGTTGTTCGGCGCCTTCTCCCCCGCCCAGTAGCGAACCGCCAGGGCGGTGGCGGCGACTCCGGTGCCGCAGCTGAGTGTCTCGCCCACGCCGCGCTCCGACACGCGCATCTTCACGTGACCTATGCCGTCTCGCACCAGGGGCTCTCCGGGAACCACGAACTCGATGTTCGCGCCGGCGGGCAGCGCGGGCTCGAGGTCCGGAGTCCGGTGCAGTTCGAGGGACGCCAGCTCGGCGTCGGACGCCAGTGCCACGACGACATGAGGGTTGCCCACGTCGATGCCGAGACCGGGTCGGGTCACCGCCAGCCCGCCCGCGGTGACGAGCGGATCGTCGCCCGACAGCTTCCACAGTCCCAGGTCGACCTGATAGCCCGTCTCGCTGCGGGTGACGTCTCGCACGCCCGCACGGGTTCCGATCGGCAGCGTCGAACCCGGTTCGATCGTGGCGAGCCCGGACCTCACGAGATAGTGCGCGAAGACTCGAATGCCGTTGCCGCACATCTCCGCAATCGACCCGTCGGCGTTTCGGTAGTCCATGAACCACTCCGCCGCGGACTCCTCCGCGAGTGCCGCCGCACCGTCGGCGATCGCCGCGGAGCGGACGACCCTCAGGACGCCGTCGCCGCCGACGCCGAAGTGGCGATCGCAGAGCGCAGCGACCTGCTCGGCGTTCAGATCGAGAGAGCCGTCGGGGTCGGCGATGATGACGAAGTCGTTGCCTGTGCCGTGCCCCTTGGTGAATGCGACCATGAGGCCAGTCTATTCAGGCGCGACTATGCGTCGGCGATGAGTCTCTTCCCCGTGTTCCGAACGGAGAAACGCTCGTACCCGAGACCGTCATAGAACCCGAGAACGCCCTCGTTCCCTTCGCGCACCATCAGCTGCACCTTCGGGCAGCCCATAGCGAGGAGCCGCTTCTCGGCCTCGTGAACGAGAGCACGAGCGACACCGCGGCCGCGGTGCGATTCGGCGGCAGCGAGGTAGTACAGCCAACCGCGGTGGCCGTCGTATCCTGCCATGACGCTGCCGACGATGGCGTCTGTCTCTGTCTCTGTGGCGACGAGAAACAGCTCCGGCTGCACACCGAGCTTCCTCTCGATATCGAGTCGTGGATCGTTCCACGGGCGGGTGAGACCGGCCTCAGTCCAGAGGGCGACAACCGCCTCGATGTCATCGCGTCGAAAGCTTCTCACATGCCAGCTCATGAGTACGAGCCTACGGGCGGCCGTCAGTCTTTCCGCACCCGATAGCGCCCGCAGAGGAAGGCCCGATTGCGCGCCACCTCGATCAGCTCGAGATCGAGTGGCCGCGGCAGCACCGGAGCTCCGGACCCGAGTGTCACGGGAGCGTACTGCAGCCACACCTCATCGAGCAGACCGGCATCCGCGAACTGTCCAGCCAGATCGCCGCCGCCGACGATCCACAGATCCTTGCTGCCGGCCGCCTCCATCATTCGCGCGTGCACCTCACGCACGTCGGCCTGAGTGAAACGGACCTCACCGACGACCGGAGGCTCGAGGTCTCGGTGAGTGAACACCCACGTCGGCTGCTCGTAGCCCCAGTTCCCCTGCTCGGCCCGCATGACCCACTCGTAGGTCGATGAGCCCATGGCGAGGGCGCCGATGGATTCGACGAACCCCGGATACGCCATCGGACCGTCCATATCGATGTCCTGCTTCAGCAGCCAGTCGAGTGAGTGGTCGCTCGTCGCGATGAAGCCGTCGAGGCTGGTGGCCGTGTAGTAGTGGGTCGTCATAGGTCGATGATGGCACCGGCATCCGACATGGGTGAGCGCCATTCCAGCCCGGGGTAGCGCTTGAACCACGACACCTGTCGACGCGCGTAGCGCCGTGTGAGGGCCTGCGTCTCGGCGATGGCCTCCGCCTGTGAGAGACGGCCGTCGAGCCAGGCGAGCGCCTGCGCGTAGCCGATCGCGCGGCTCGCGGTCGCGCCGCGTTCCAAGCCGACTTCCCGAAGACGTGCGACCTCGTCGGCGAGACCGTCGGCCCACATGCGCTCCACTCGCGCATCGAGTCGCTGCACGAGGTCAGCCCGCTCGACGTGCAGGCCGATCAGATGCGTGGACGGATGCCAGAGCACCGGCGCCGATGGCAGCGAAGCCTGGTGCGTCACGCTCCCCTGCTCGAGGACTTCGAGCGCACGCACGATCCTGCGTCCGTTGTGGGGATCGATGCGCTCAGCCGTCGCCGGGTCTGCGGATCGCAGACGCTCGAGGAGGACGCCGGCGCCGCGTTCATCGAGCTCGCGTTCGAGTCGCGCCCGAACAGCGGGGTCGCGCGGAGGGAAGCGGAAGTCGAACACGACGCTCGAGACGTAGAGGCCGGAGCCCCCGACGAGGATGGCGTCTCCCCCGCGCGCGAGGATGTCTGCGATCGCGGCTCGCGCGAGCGGTTGATACCAGGCGACCGCTGCCTCGTCGGTGACGTCACGGACGTCGAGCAGATGGTGCGAGATGCCTCGGCGCTCCTCGAGGGAGAGCTTCGCCGTGCCGATGTCCATGCCGCGGTACAGCTGCATGGCGTCGGCGTTGACGATCTCCGCAGGGTTTCCTCGCTCGTGGAGCCTCTCAGCGAGATCGAGCGCGAGGTCGCTCTTGCCGGTGCCTGTCGCCCCGACGACCGCCCAGAGCCTCTGGGTCATCGAACGTCTCGCTCTGGGGCTCCGGTCTCAGGTCGCGACATTGCCACGGCGATGCCTGCATCACGGGGTGCCGTCGACAGGGCGCGCTCTCGCTGACGCTGCGGGTTCACACGCCCACGCGCAGAGTCGGCAGACCGAGCGAGACCGCGCGAGGAGCGCCGTCGGATGCCGCAGAGGGCACCGCGCACGACTCGGACTGCGCCCGATCCCAGGCGTCTCCGCCGCGGGTGCGACGGATGCGCAGCGGCTGGGCAGTCGGGTCGTCGGCGAGCAGGTGGAACGGCGCCGCATGGGTGATCGTCACGGTCACGGCATCGCCTGGGCGAGGGATCTCGGATCCGGGCGTCACCTCGAAATGCACGAGACGGTTGTCCTGTGCGCGTCCGGTCAGGCGATGGGTCTCCGCATCCTTCTTCCCCTCACCGACAGACACCAACAGCTCGACCTCACGGCCGACCTGCTTCTGGTTCTCCTCGAGCGAGATTCGCTCCTGCAGGGCGATCAGGCGGTTGTAACGCTCCTGGACCACCTCTTTGGGCACCTGGTTCTCCATCGTCGCGGCGGGGGTGCCCTCGCGGATCGAGTACTGGAATGTGAAGGCTCCGGAGAACCGCGACTGCTCGACGACCCGCATGGTGTCTTCGAAGTCCTCGTCGGTCTCGCCGGGGAACCCGACGATGATGTCGGTCGTGATCGCCGCGTGCGGGATGCGCTCGCGCACGCGCTCGATGATGCCGAGGAAGCGCTCGCTCCGGTACGAGCGCCGCATCGACTTGAGGATGCGGTCGCTGCCCGATTGCAGCGGCATGTGCAACTGAGGCATGACGCTCGGCGTCTCGGCCATCGCGTCGATCACGTCATCGGTGAAGGCGGCCGGATGCGGACTCGTGAAGCGGATGCGCTCGAGGCCCTCGATCTCGCCGGCGGCACGCAAGAGCTTGCCGAATGCCTGACGGTCGCCGAACTCGACGCCGTAGGAGTTGACGTTCTGACCGAGCAGCGTGACCTCGATCGCGCCGTCTTCGACGAGCAGGCGGATCTCGTTGAGGATGTCTCCGGGGCGGCGGTCTTTCTCCTTGCCCCGCAGATGGGGCACGATGCAGAAGGTGCACGTGTTGTTGCAGCCGACTGAGATCGACACCCAGCCGCTGTGCGCGGAGTCGCGCTTGGTGGGCAACGTCGACGGGAAGATCTCCAGGGACTCGAGTATCTCGAGCTCGGCCTCGCCGTTGTGACGCGCACGCTCGAGAAGTCCAGGGAGAGAGCCCATGTTGTGCGTTCCGAAGACGACGTCGACCCAGGGGGCTTTGTCGAGCACAGCTTGCTTGTCCATCTGTGCGAGGCACCCGCCGACGGCGATCTGCATGCCGTCTTTGCGACGCTTGACCGAGGCGAGCTGACCCAGCGTTCCGTAGAGTTTCCCAGCCGCGTTGTCGCGCACTGCGCAGGTGTTGATGATGACGACGTCAGGCTCGTCACCGGCTGCCGCCCGCACGTAGCCCGCGCTCTCCAGCGAACCGGAGAGACGCTCCGAGTCGTGAACGTTCATCTGGCACCCGAACGTGCGCACTTCGTACGAGCGCTGCCGCCCGTCGCTGTCTACTGCTGCCGACGACGCGTCGATGATCGTCGGTTCACTGCGAGGGATAGTCATGATCCTTCGATTCTACGATCGACAGCCGTGATACCGCTCGCGATGCACGTCAGCACTCTGATGCGCTTCGGGCTGCACGAGATCGGCCCGGCTGCCATGACCTCACCGGTCGGCGGCCGGGCCGATCGCGCACTTCATTCGAATCTCACGCCCGAGGGCCGTGGGCCGGAGAACTGCTCGCCCATCACCGTCCGGACCACGGAGCTGACGACACCCCCGGAGTACCCGCGACGAGCAAGCTGACCCGAGAGCCGTCGCTTGGCCGTCTCCTGGTCGAGCCGGGCGAGCGAGCGCATCTTGGATCTCGCGAACTCGAGGGCCCGTTCGACGTCATCGTCCGGAAGATCGTCGAGAGCCGCATCGATCACATCGCGCGGGATGCCCCGCTGCGTCAGGAGGCGGGACAGGGCGACTCTCCCCTGGCCCTTCCGCTCGACGCCCGAGGTGATGAGGTGGCCAGCGAGGACGGCGTCGTCGAGGTAGCCGCGGCGGCAGAAGTCGTCGATGACGTCGTCGACCTGCGCCGAGTCGAGCCTCTGCTCACCGGCTTCGTATCCCCTCAGCACCAGGCGCGCCTCAGAGACGGACAGCGAACGAGTTCGCAGCCGGCGGACGAGGACCTCTTCCGCGGCCTTTCTGACCTGCTCAGGGTCGACGCCCTCGTCGGGGGCGGCATCGCGCTCGCGCGTCTCGTGAGATGTCAGAGCGCGCAGCCGCGGTGCGGCTCGACCGGCCGCACCGCGCGCCGGATGCCGTTCGCTCGGCGTCCCGGCATCTGCGGGCCGCTCGTCTCCGAGCGTCGTCGACGACCAGGTGGAGCGCCAGAGCTGTGCCTCTTCGGCGGGACGGGGGACGACGCCCGCGGCGTCGTCCCCCACACCATCAGACCCATGGCTCTTCCGCGCTCCGCCGAAGAGCGGGATGACAGGGGCAAGCGACTCATCGTCGGCAGTCATGACTCACCCCGGTTGCTGAGCGACGCCGAAGCACGGTTGCGGAGCGACGCCGAAGCATCAGGCCGGGCGGCGCTCGGCAAGCTCATCGGCGGGAGCGGCAGCCGGCGCACCGATGCCGAGCTTCTGCTTGATCTGGGACTCGATGGCCAGCGCGATGTCGGGGTTCTTGAGGAGGAACGATCGCGCGTTCTCCTTGCCCTGACCCAGCTGGTCACCGTCGTACGTGTACCACGATCCGGACTTCTTGACGATGCCGTGCTCGACACCGAAGTCGATCAGGCTGCCCTCTCGCGAGATGCCGATGCCGTACAGGATGTCGAATTCGGCCTGCTTGAAGGGCGGCGCCATCTTGTTCTTCACGACCTTGACACGCGTACGGTTTCCCACCGCGTCGGTGCCGTCCTTCAGCGTCTCGATCCGACGGATGTCGAGTCGCACGGACGCGTAGAACTTCAGCGCCTTACCACCGGCTGTGGTCTCAGGCGAGCCGAAGAACACGCCGATCTTCTCGCGCAGCTGGTTGATGAAGATCATCGTGGTGTTGGTCTGGTTCAGTCCGCCGGTGAGCTTGCGGAGGGCCTGCGACATGAGCCTGGCCTGCAGACCCACATGCGAATCGCCCATCTCGCCCTCGATCTCGGCTCGGGGCACGAGCGCTGCGACGGAGTCGATGACGATCAGATCGATGGCTCCGGAGCGCACGAGCATGTCGGCGATCTCGAGCGCCTGCTCACCGGTGTCGGGCTGGGAGACGAGCAGAGCATCGATGTCGACACCGAGCTTCGCCGCGTAGTCGGGATCGAGCGCGTGCTCGGCATCGATGAAGGCGGCGATGCCTCCTGCGCGCTGCGCATTGGCAATCGCGTGCAGAGTCAGGGTCGTCTTACCCGACGACTCCGGACCGTAGATCTCGACGATGCGTCCGCGTGGCAGGCCGCCGACGCCGAGAGCGACATCGAGAGCGATGGAACCCGTGGGGATCACGGCGACGGGAGCGCGCTCATCGCTGCCCAGCCGCATGACCGAGCCCTTTCCGAACTGGCGGTCGATCTGTGCGAGTGCGGTCTCGAGGGACTTCTCGCGGTCTGCGGGTGATGGCATGATGTGTTCCTTCTGCTCGCGTGTTGCCGCCTGTAGGCTGTCGCGGCCCACCCCCGGATGGGGAGAACTCTCCGACAAGGCGTATGGCTTCGAGGCCTTGTCTTCACCGTACGAGGAGCCTCGGACATTGCGTCAGGACGCCCACGAACTGGGGATAACACGGCATCAGAACCACTTGTGCAGAAGACTACGCCCTATCGAACACATCTTCGAGGACATGTCGCATTCGGCGTGTCGAAACACGGATCTCTCGAACAACCGCCTCAGCGCTTGCGAGGTTCCAATCGTCCCGCGCCATGGCGTCGTTCGATCGGCACGTCCATCTCGGCACACAACGCCAGCCAGATCTCTCGGGGCGGCAGACCGTCTGTCAACGCCGCGGCAGCCGTGCGGTCTCCGAGCTGTGTCAGGACCAGGTCGCTGACCAACGAGGACGCGCGCCCCCCGAACTCGACGTCCACGGCGCGGAGGAACTCACTGCGACGCATCGACGAAAGAAGAGCTGATCAGCGCAGCGTGAGCTGAGGCTCGATCGACGCGACGAGATCGTCGGGCACGACATCAGGGAAGACCTGGATGCCCTCGAGCACCGAGATCCGGTCGCCGACCTCGCGCATGATGGTGGAGATCGGAACGTCGAGCGCCTCTGCGACCGAAGCGAGGATCTCGCTCGATGCTTCCTTCTGCCCGCGCTCGACCTCACTGAGATAGCCCAGAGCCACGGATGCCTTGCTTGCGACCTGCCGGAGCGTACGCCCCTTCTGCTGACGGAAGTCCCTCAGCACATCGCCGATTTCCTGTCGTACGAGAATCATCGGAACCTCCTCCCAGTTCCCGAGGTCGCCCTCGAAGAGATCGCCAGTCTAATACCTCTTGCTTGCACAGAATCTACCTTGACACCCTGTGGTTTGAATGTGAGCACACTCATGTCAACTTTGATGCAGAGCCATCTATTCCCGTAGCAGTTCGAGCAGCACGGCGAACGCCTCCTGCACCGTCTGCGCACGGATCTGCGCACGATCTCCGGAGAACAGGAAGGCCGCCGTTCGCGCACCTTCGGGCGTCACCGCACCGATGTGCACAGTACCGACCTGCTGACCATCAGGCGAGTCGGGACCGGCGATGCCCGTCGTGGAGATTCCGACATCCGCCCTGCGTCCGTCTACGGCCACGGCCGAGCGAACTCCGTCGGCCATCTGCGCGGCCACCAGCGGATGGACGGGCCCGTGCTCATCGAGCAGATCCGCATCGACTCCCAGCAGAGTGTGCTTGACGGGCGTCGCGTAGGCCACCACCGCACCCAGGAGAACGGCGGAGGCGCCCGGCACCGAGACGCATTCCGCCGCGACGGCTCCCCCGGTCAGCGACTCGGCGATGCCCAGCGTCCATCCTCGGGAACGCAGTTCCTCGAGGACCTCGGATGCCTCGCTCACGCCTTCGTCCGGGTGCCGCGCACCTGGGCGACGATGTAGTCGATGCCGCTCGCGACGGTGAGCACGAGCACGACGACCATCAGCACGGCCGTGACGAGGGTCCAGGGCTGGAGTCCGATGAGCACGTGCAGCGGCAGCAGCGCCCAGCCGAGCGCGACCGCCTGCACGGTCGTCTTGAGCTTGCCCATCCAGGCCGCCGCGACCACATGCTCGTTCACGATCATCAGCCGATGGACGGTGATCCCCCACTCGCGCACCAGGATGATCGCGACGATCCACCAGTTCACCTCGCCGAGGATCGCGAGGCCGATGAATCCGGCTCCGGTGAGGAGCTTGTCGGCGATCGGATCCCACAGCTTTCCGAAGTCGCTGACGATGTCGTACTTGCGGGCCAGGTACCCGTCGACCCAATCCGTGGAGATCGCGAGGATGAAAAGGGCGCCGGCCACCCAGCGCAGCACCGGATCCGGCTCGCCATAGGTGCCTCCGAGCAGCAGCAACACGAAGAAGACCACCGCGAGGGGGATGCGTGCGACCGTGATCGCGTTGGGGAGCTGCCGTGGAATGGCCATCAGTCGCGCCCCGTGAGTCCCCAGGCGTCTTCGTCGCCTTCCGCCTCGACGACCGGAAGCCCGTCGAACTGCGCCTCGACCGGATCCTGCGCGCGGCCGGCCGGTGCCGGCGCGGCCGCCGAAGGCGCAGCCGGCGCGTCGTCACCACGGAGCTTCGCGAGCACCTGCGGCAGCTGCTCGGCGGTCGCCAGCACGTCACGCGCCTTCGATCCCTCGGACGGGCCCACGATCTCTCGCGATTCGAGCAGATCCATCAGACGGCCCGCCTTGGCGAAGCCGACGCGGAGCTTGCGCTGCAGCATCGATGTGGAACCGAACTGGGACGACACGATGAGCTCGGCGGCTGCGAGCAGCAGCTCGAGGTCGTCTCCGATGTCCTCGTCGACTTCCTTCTTCTTGGCCGGGTCCATCGCCTCCTGCACATCGGACCGGTACTCGGGGCGGGCCTGACGCGTCACGTGCTTGACGACCGCGTCGATCTCCTTCTCGTCGACCCAGGCGCCCTGCAGACGGAACGGCTTGGACGAGCCCATCGGAGAGAACAGGGCGTCACCCTGACCGATCAGCTTGTCGGCGCCGGGGCTGTCGAGGATGACACGGCTGTCGGTGACGCTGGTCACGGCGAAGGCGAGACGCGAGGGCACGTTGGCCTTGATCAGACCGGTCACGACGTCGACGCTGGGTCGCTGTGTGGCGAGCACGAGGTGGATGCCGGATGCGCGCGCGAGCTGGGTGATTCGGACGATCGAGTCCTCGACGTCACGAGGGGCGACCATCATGAGGTCGGCGAGCTCGTCGACCACGACCAGCAGATACGGGTACGGCTTGAGAACCCGTTCGCTGCCGACGGGAACCTCGACCTCACCGGCACGCACTGCCCGGTTGAAGTCGTCGATGTGGCGGAATCCGAACGACGCGAGGTCGTCGTACCGCATGTCCATCTCTTTCACGACCCACTGCAGAGCCTCTGCGGCCTTCTTCGGGTTCGTGATGATGGGCGTGATCAGGTGAGGAACGCCGGCGTAGCTCGTGAGCTCCACGCGCTTCGGGTCGATCAGCACCATCCGCACGTCGGAGGGACGTGCCCGCATCAGCAGGCTCGTGATCATCGAGTTCACGAAGCTCGATTTGCCCGAGCCGGTCGAACCGGCGACGAGCAGGTGCGGCATCTTCGCGAGGTTGGCGATCACGATGTTGCCGCCGACGTCCTTGCCGACGCCGATCGTCATGGGATGCGTGCTCTTCTGCGCGGCCTGGGAACGCAGGACGTCACCCAGCGCGACCATCTCCTTGTCGGCGTTCGGGATCTCGATGCCGATCGCGCTCTTGCCCGGAATCGGCGAGAGGATGCGCACGTCGTTCGAGGCCACGGCATACGCGAAGTTGTTGCTCAGCTGCAGGATCTTCTCGACCTTGACGCCGTGCCCGACTTCGACCTCGTACTGCGTGACCGTCGGCCCGCGAGAGAACCCGGTGACCTTCGCATCGACCTTGAACTGCGTGAGCACGTTCGTGATCTGCTCGATCACCTTGTCGGTCGCCTCCGAACGCACGACGGGCGGCGGACCCTCCACGAGCAGGTTGGGCGGCGGAAGGATGTACGGCGCCACCGGCGCCTGCGGTCCCCGCTCCCCCGGCCCCTCTGTGCCGAAGCCGTCGAGGCCAGGGAGCTCCGGCATCTCACCGGTGTCGGAGTCGTCGAGCAGCGCCGTGCTCTGCTGCCCCGCGAGCGCGTCGGTGACCGACCGCACGTCGGACAGCACCTCGGTCGCCGCGTCGTAGGGGTCTTCGACGACCACGGCCTGGTCGTATGCGGGCGTGGGGTCAGCGGTCGTGAGGAGAGCGGTGATGTCATCCGATCCGAGAGTGCCCTCGTCGGGGTCTTCTTCTCGACCGGTCTTGTTACGCCGCCACCACGGCAGCACATCGGGATCGTCGACCTTGTCGGCCTCGTCGACGGCCGCGTCCTTCGCGGGCTTCTCGACGCGCTCGGCGTCGAACATCCAGGTGTACAGGTCTCCCAAGCGCTGACCGATGCGGTTCGGCGGCGTCTTGGTGAGGATCAGGATGCTCAGGCCGGCGAACAGGGCGAGAACGATGTACGCGGGGATCGTCGTCAGATACGTCAGGGGCTGTCCGACCATCCAGCCCGACAGCCCGCCAGCGGCACTGAGGGCGACCATGCCCTGCTTCGGCTGCGGCGTGCCACCCGCGACATGGCAGAACCCGGCCATCGCGATGGCGAAGAGGCCGAACCCGATGCCGATCCGCCCGTTGTCGTTCACCGACGAGGGATGCCGGAAGAGCCATCCCGCGAGCAGCAGGAGCAGAACGGGCATCACGAAGGCGACGCGTCCGACGAGGAGTCCCACGGAGTAGGCGCTGATGTTGCCGGCGATCTCGTTGCCGATGAAGAACCACTCGTTCACGGCTCCGGCGATGGCCAACAGCACCAGCAGGAACGGAAAACCGTCGCGACGGTCGTCCTTCTCGAGCGTCTCGGGGCCGAATGCGCGGAACATCCCGCCCACGCCGTGCGCGATGCCGTTCCAGGCACGGACGGCGAGAGGTGGCTTGTCGGCCTCGTCGATGTACTTCTTCGGAGCCGCCTGAGCCTTCGGCGCGGTCTGCCGCTTCGGGCGCGACGGTGCGCTCGCCGACGCGCGCGCGGTCTTCGTAGTGCTCCTGGGCATGCTCTCACGTTACGACCAGCAGCCGACAAAGCCCGTAATGACGCGGCTTTCCGGCATCCTTCGGTACCAGTCTCGGATCGCGCGAGCTCTTCAGGACAGCCGGTGCACCATGGTGTCGCGACCTTCGCTCTGCACCGTGGTGACGAACCCCTCCGAACGGTAGAGATTGCGGGCGAAGTTGTCGTGCTCGACGCTCAGGCTGAGCCGCCGATGTCCCTGCTCGTGCGCGTGGAGCACGAGTCGTCGCAAGAGCGTGCGGCCGACCCCGTGGGCTCGCCAGATCGGCTGCACCCCGATGATGAGCTCGGGCACGGCGGTCTCGACGAATCCGAAGCCGGGGTCGCTGCGGGGCAGCATCCGATACCAGGCGGCGCCCATCTCGTTGCCACCCGCGTCGACGGCGACGAAACCCGCATCCGCCGGGCGCATCCACCCGGAGATGTACCGGCGATGCACAGCGGATGTGAGGATCTCGTGGCGTGCCTGAGGCGCGCGACCCCGCCAGTTCGCCGCCTCGACGACCATGTCGCCGAGGAAGCTGCCGTCGCTCTGCACGGCGGGGCGGATCGAGAACTGCTCGGTCATGTCCAGAGCCTAGGACGCGCCGGTTACGCCCGAGTGACGCGCGCCTGTGAGTCCTCGGCCGTCGTCACGCCTCGATGACCAGAGGCACGATCATGGGACGACGACGCAGCTTCTGATTCACCCAGCGTCCGATCGTGCGGCGGACGACCTGCGACAGAGCGTGCGTGTCGCGCACTCCGTTGCCGGAGGCGTCCTTCAGCGCTGCGATGATCTTCGGCACGACGTCGTCGAACACCGAGTCGTCCTCCGCGATGCCGCGGGCGTGGATCTCCGGTCCCGAGATGATGCGGCCGGTACCGGCATCCACCACGACGATCACCGAGACGAAGCCCTCCTCGCCGAGGATCCGACGGTCCTTGAGGTCCGCATCCGTGATCTCTCCGACGGTCGAACCGTCGACGTAGACGAATCCGAGGTCGAGCTGTCCGACCACGCGCGCCACGCCGTCCTTGAGGTCGATGACCGTGCCGTTGGACGCGATGATCGTGCGCTCCTCGGCGATGCCGGTGTCTTGCGCGAGCTTGGCGTTCGCCATCAGGTGCCGGTACTCGCCGTGCACGGGCAGCACGTTCTTCGGCTTGAGGATGTTGTAGCAGTACAGCAGCTCGCCGGCGGCGGCGTGGCCCGAGACGTGCACGCGCGCGTTCGCCTTGTGCACGACGTTCGCGCCGAGCTTGGTGAGGCCGTCGATCACCCGGTACACGGCGTTCTCGTTGCCGGGGATGAGGCTGGAGGCGAGGATGACGGTGTCGCCCTCGCTCACCTCGATCGCATGATCCATGTTGGCCATGCGGCTGAGCACGGCCATGGGCTCGCCCTGCGAGCCCGTGGACATGTAGACGATCTGCTCGTCGGGAAGGTCACGCGCCTTCTTGAAGTCGATGAGGACGCCGTCCGGCACCTTCAGGTAGCCCAGCTGCTCGGCGATCGTCATGTTGCGCACCATGCTGCGACCGAGGAAGGCGACGCGGCGCCCGTGGGCGGCGGCAGCGTCGATGACCTGCTGCACGCGATGCACGTGGCTCGAGAAGCTTGCGACGATGACGCGTCGAGGGGCCTTGCCGATCACCTGATCGAGCACCGGTCCGATCGAGCGCTCCGTCGGGGTGAACCCGGGGACGTCGGCGTTGGTCGAGTCGACCAGGAACAGGTCGACCCCCTCTTCGCCGAGGCGCGAGAACGCCCGCAGGTCGGTGATGCGTCCGTCCAGCGGCAACTGGTCCATCTTGAAATCGCCGGTGGCGAGCACCATGCCGGCGGGTGTGCGGATGGCGACGGCCAGCGCATCGGGGATCGAGTGATTCACCGCGACGAACTCGAGATCGAACGGGCCCACCTTCTCCTGTTGGCCCTCCTTCACCGTGAGAGTGAAGGCCTTGATGCGGTGCTCCTTGAGCTTCGCCTCGACGAGGGCGAGCGTCAGGCCGGATCCGATCAGCGGGATGTCGCTCTTCAGACGGAGCAGGTACGGCACCGCTCCGATGTGGTCCTCGTGCCCGTGCGTGAGAACGACGCCGACGATGTCGTCGAGACGATCCCGGATCGGCTCGAAGTCGGGCAGGATGAGGTCGACGCCGGGCTGGTGCTCTTCGGGGAAGAGCACGCCGCAGTCGACGATCAGGATCTTGCCCTCGTACTCGAACATGGTCATGTTGCGACCGATCTCGCCGAGGCCGCCGAGCGGTGTGACGCGCAGGGTCCCCTCGTCGAGCTCTGCCGGATCTGCGATGGGGATGGACATGCTGTCTCCTCAGTCGGACGCTCCGCGCGTCCGTTCGTTCTCAGGGACGCGTCTCCGCGCCCGATGTCTCAGCGCGTGGTGCCGTGCACCTTCGGCAGGGCACCGCCGGCGGCCGCATTGCGGTCGGGCCGGAAGTTCGAGAAGTCCGCGCCGGGCACATCCGTGACGAGAGCGAGCTCGTCCTCGATGAGGGCGGCCTCCCACTCTTCCGGACCCACCAGGGGCAGACGCACGCGCGGGCTCGAGATGCGCCCGAGTCCGTGCAGGATGTACTTGGCTGCCACCGTGCCGGGAACGTGGGTCATCGCGGCGCGCACGAGCGGCTCGAGGCGCTTGTGCTCGGCGGTCGCGGTCGCGAGATCCCCGCGGTTCACGGCGTCGACGATCGTGCGATACGGGGTCGCGGTGATGTTGGCGGTGACGCCGATCAATCCCGTGGCGCCGATGGCGAGGTGAGGAAGCACGTTCGCGTCGTCGCCGGAGAAGTACATCAGATCGGTCTGGTTGAGCACGCGGCTCACCTCGGAGAAGTCGCCCTTGGCGTCCTTCACGGCGAGGATGTTCGGATGCTTGGCGAGCCGGAGGATCGTCTCGTACTTGATCGGCACACCGGTGCGACCCGGGATGTCGTAGAGGATGACCGGCAGATCGGTCGCGTCGGCGACGAGGCGGAAGTGCGTGAGGATGCCGGCCTGAGTCGGCTTGTTGTAGTACGGCGTGACGATCATGATGCCGTCGGCCCCGAGCTTCTCGCTGGCCTTGTAGAGCTCGATCGCGTGCGCGGTCTCGTTGGATCCGCCGCCCGTGATGATCTTGGCGCGGCCCGCCGAGACCGACTTGCCCACCTCGACCAGCTTGAGCTTCTCGGGGTCCGTGAGGGTCGAGGTCTCGCCGGTCGTACCCGTCACGACGATGCCGTCCGCACCCGCGGTGATGACGTCATCCATGTGCTTCTCGACGGCGGGCCAGTCGACTTCGCCGTCGGCGGTCATCGGAGTGACCAGCGCGACGAGAACCTGTCCGAATGGATTGCCCGAGTGCGTCATGTTCCCAGCGTATCGGTTCGTCGCTCGCTCACGCTGACGCGGACGTGCGGATGACGTCGCCTCGCGCCAGGTCGAGGTGGCCGCGCAGCAGCAGTCCCGCCATGGTCCCTGCCGCGGCTTCCGTCGCCTTCGTGCGGAACATCTCGATGCCGGTGATCTCCGATGTTCCCACCTCGGCGCCGTCGCGGTGCACCACGATGCGATCACCCACTCGCACGATCCCTGCCGCGACGGTGCCGGTCACCACTTGGCCGCGTCCCGTGATCGTGAAGACGTCTTCGACGACGAGCTCGCCCGTGGTGACGGCGGTGGAGACGGTCACTGGCGCACCGACTGCACCGTGCGCCAGACCGGCCAGGCGTTCGGCCTCGGCCTCGTTGTACTGCCGCAGCATCTCGTTCGCGTCCTGCGGATCGCGCTTCCTCCCGAACCAGCCCATGACGTCGATCCTACGCAGCAGCTGCGCATAGGCTCGGAGCCATGAGCTGGCAGACGCACGACTCCACGTCGGTCTATGAGAACGCGTGGATCTCCGTGCGCGAGGACCGTGTCACCGGTCCCGCGGGCGAGGGCATCTACGGCGTGGTCACGATGCGGCATCCCGCCGTCTTCGTCGTCGCGATCGACGCGGACGACCGGGTCTGCCTCGTGACCCTCGACCGCTACACCACGGGGACGTCGATCGAAGTGCCCGCCGGCGGGAGCGACGGCGAGGACCCATTGGTCGCGGCCCAGCGGGAGCTCCTCGAGGAGACGGGGTTCAGGGCCGCGGAATGGACGCGGATCGGCACGATGAACGCCCTCAACGGCATCGCGCACGCGCCCGAGCACGTCTTCCTCGCTCGCGGTCTCCAGCATGATGCAGCGGATGCCGCGCATTCTCAGGCTGAGGAGGGCATAGATGCGGTCGCCTGGGTACCGTTCGGCGATGTGCTGGAGATGATCGCCGACGGCCGCATCACCGACGGCGAGACGGTCGCCGCGATCGCCTATGCCGGCATCCGGATCGGGCGGTTCCGCTGAGTCGACGCCCGCTCAGACCCGGCCGCGACGCGCCACGCCCGCGGTGAGCGACCGCGGCAGGATGCCGGTCAGAGCCACGACGGCCTTGTACCGCAGCGACGGGATCGAGACGGCCTTGCCGAGTGCTGCGTCGCGCAGCCCCGTTCGCACGACGTCGGGGGCCTGCAGCCACAGGATGCTCGGCACGCCTTCCTGCCCCTTCTCGAGGCCCATGCGCTCGTGGAAGGTCGTGTGCACGAAACCGGGGCAGAGCGCGGTCACGGTCACGCCGTCTCTGGCGTACTCGGCGTTCGCCCATCGGCTGAAGCCGATCAGCCAGCTCTTGCACGCCGAGTATGTCGAGCGTGAGATGAAGCCCGCGACCGAGGCCACGTTGATGATCCGCCCGCCGCGCCCGCGCATGGTCTGCAGCGCGGCGTGCATGAGCCGCATCGATGCCTCGACGTGCACACGCAGATGGCGCACCTCGTCGTCGATGTCGTTGTCGGCGAACTGCAGGGGAAGGCCGATACCCGCGTTGTTGACGAGAAGGTCCACCGGGTCGCTCGCGTCGCGCAGGCGCGCGGCGACGCGTTCGACGTCCTCCGGCACCGCGAGATCGGCCGTGATGATCTCGACCGCGACGCCGTGCGCGCTCCGCACCTCGGCAGCCAGCTCCTCGAGCGGCCCGATCGAGCGGGCGACGAGGATCAGATCGGCGCGGCGACGGGCCAGCTGACGCGCGAACTCGGCGCCCAGGCCGGCACTGGCACCCGTGATCAGTGCGGTGGGCATGTCAGCGCTCGTATCCGAGGAAGCGGTAGCGGATGCCGCTGCGAGAGGTCTGCCACTCCCCCTCGTCGACGAGCCTCCAGCCCGCCTTCGACGGAGCGTAGGCATCGCCATCGACATCGACGTCGAGTTCGGTGACTTCGAGGCGATCGGCCTCAGCCACGACCTGACGGAAGATCTCGGCGCCGCCGATGATCCACACGCGTTCTTGGCCGCGGACGGCCTCCGCGATCGTCGCCGCACGTCGCGCGCCCTGCGCCGACCAGTCCTGCTGGCGGGTGATCACGATGTTCTCGCGGCCGACCAATGGGCGGAACCGCTCGGGAAGGGAATCCCAGGTCTTGCGGCCCATCACGACAGGAGCACCGAGGGTGACCTCCTTGAAGTGAGCCAGATCCTCGGGCACATGCCACGGCATCCCGCCCTCGGCCCCGATGACGCCGCCGTGCGCCTCGGCCCAGATCAGCCCCACCCAGGTCATACGGCCACCGCCGCTCGGATCGGCGCGTGATGCTGATAGTCCTCGACGATGAAGTCCTCGTAGCGGTAGTCGAGGATCGACTCGGGCGTGCGTGCGAAACGCAGCGTCGGATACGGGTAGGCCTCGCGTGAGAGCTGCTCGCGCACCTGCTCGAGGTGATTGTCGTAGATGTGGCAGTCCCCGCCGGTCCAGACGAAGTCGCCCGGCTCGAGCCCCACCTGCTGCGCGACCATGAGAGTCAGCAGCGCATAGGAGGCGATGTTGAACGGGACACCGAGGAAGAGGTCGGCGCTGCGCTGGTAGAGCTGGCAGGAGAGCTTCCCGTCGGCGACGTAGAACTGGAAGAGGGCGTGGCAGGGAGCCAGAGCCATGTCGGGGATGTCTGCAGGATTCCATGCCGACACGATCAGCCGTCGGGAGTCGGGGGTCTTGCGGATTTGCTCGATCACATCGGAGAGCTGATCGATGCTCTCGCCGTCCGGGGTGGGCCACGAGCGCCACTGCACGCCGTAGACCGGGCCGAGGTCGCCGTCGGCATCCGCCCATTCGTCCCAGATAGTGACGCCGTTCTCCTGCAGCCATCGCACGTTGGAGTCGCCGCGCAGGAACCAGAGCAGCTCGTAGGCGATGGACTTGAAATGCACGCGCTTGGTCGTGATCAGAGGGAAGCCCTGTGCCAGGTCGAAGCGGATCTGCCGGCCGAACACGCTGGTCGTGCCGGTTCCGGTCCGATCCGACTTGTGCGTGCCGGTCTCCAGCACGTCTCTCAGCAGGTCTTCATACGGAGTCGGCACGGCTTCGCTCATGAGAGCCAGACTACCTTCCCGGCCCGGTTGCGGGGCGGTTCGTCATGCTCGGAAACATCGGCCCGCAGGCGCACCCGGCAGTCGTACTCTCTACCCATGTCGCCTGTGCTCGCCCTCCTCATCGCCGCCGCGCTCCTCGTCGCCGCGGTGATCGCGGGCATCGTCATACGGCTCGTCGACGGCCGGCGTCGCGGCGGCGGACATCTGCGATTCGACGCGACGGATGCCTCGGGAGAACTGGGCGAGAAGGCCACACTCGTGCAGTTCAGCACCGAGATGTGCGCACGGTGCCCGCAGGTGCGGCGGATGCTGGGCGCCATCGCCTCGGCTGACGATGGCCTCGCCCACATCGAAGTCGATCTGACCCATCGCCCCGACCTGTCGTCGCGGTATCGCGTTCTGCAGACGCCGACCACGTTCCTCGTGGACAGAGCCGGTGTCGTCCGCGCACGATTCAACGGCGTGCCGCACCGGCACGCCCTCGCCGAAGCCCTCGCCGCCGTCTGAGTCACGAACACCGGAGCCCACCATGACCACACCCGCAGGCATCGACCCGCGCGGCCCGCGCTTCGCCGCGACCATCACCGCCGTGCTTCTCCTCATCGCGACGTTCCTCGGATTGATCGGAATCTCGACCGCGCAGGGCGCGACGACGTTCGGCTGGTTCGCGTACCAGCCGCTCGCCGACGCCACGTTCACCCCGACGGGCTGGGCGATCCAATCCGCTTCCCTCGCCGCGCGCGTCCTCGACCCCGCCTTCCTGCTGACCCTCGTGATCGCGCTGCTGTTCCTGTGGAGCGTCGCGTCGCCGCGGACCGCCCCGTGGGGCGCTCTGTTCCGCGCGGCCATCCGCCCTCGTCTCGCACCGCCCTCCGAGCTCGAGGACCCCCGCCCGCCGCGCTTCGCGCAGGGCGTCGGCCTGTTCGTCGTGACGATCGGGCTCGTGCTGCATCTGGTCGGCGTCCCGTGGGCGCTGCCGATCGCGACGGCGGCCGCGTTCATCGCGGCGTTCCTCAACGCGGCCTTCGCGTTCTGCCTCGGGTGCCAGCTCTATCTGCTGCTGCAGCGCGCGGGCGTCCTCGGGCGCACAGCATCCGCCTGAGCGCAGTTCCCCGCGACGTGCGCGCTCGGTAGGCTGGCGACGATGCGACGCCGCCACCCAGGCAGCGCGAGAACCGGAGGTCATCATGCCCGTCACCAGTGAAGCCAACAGCACCTGGACCGGATCGCTCATCGAAGGATCCGGCACGGTCGCCTTCTCGTCGTCGAACCTCGGCACCTTCCCCATCGACTGGAAAGCCCGCAGCGAGGGCAGCAGCACCACGACCACTCCTGAAGAGCTCATCGCCGCGGCGCACTCGTCGTGCTTCAGCATGGCGCTCTCGAACGCTCTCGCCGAGAACGGCACCCCGCCCGAGCGCGTGAACACGAGCGCATCCGTCACCTTCAAGCCCGGCACCGGCATCACCGGCAGCCACCTCAACGTCAACGCGGTTGTCCCGGGTCTCTCGCCCGAGAAGTTCCAGGAGATCGCCGAAGGCGCCAAGACCGGATGCCCGGTCTCTCAGGCACTCGCGGGCATCGAGATCACCCTCGAGGCCACGCTCGCCTGATCAGGCGCGTTCGAGGCGGATCGCCTCGCGGATGCTGGCTCGGGCGTCCTTGCGACGCCCGGCCGCATCCTGCACGACCCCCAGCCGGTAGCGGGCGCGCCAGTCTTCGGGCGCGGCATCTGCAGCGGCGGTGTATCGCTCGACGAGAGGATCGGCGTCTGCACGGGCGATCCGGCCGCTGGGAGTGAGGTCGGTCTCGACCGGGGGCATCCCGCCCTCGGAATCGAGCACCCGGCCGAGGCGATCCGCTCCGAAGCCGAACTGCATCTCTCTGATCAGCGCCCAGGCGCCGAGCGGCGCCAGCACGACCAACGCCACCCCCATGCCGATCGACACGGGGGTTCCGACGACGAGGAACATCACGGCGAGCCACACCGCGACCGCGAGATAGACCACGAGCGCAGCGCCCATCAGGGCGACGCCGATTCGCGACATCACGAGCGGATGCCGATGTCGATCATGTTCTCCAGCCCTACGACGACGCCCTCCGCGTGCAGAGCGAATGGCAGGGCGAGACGGATGCCGGGGGCGTACGCCTTGGCGGGCTCGACCGTGTCGTGCGTGAATGTGAGCGATTCGCCGGGCCCCGACAGGATGACCTCCTGCTTGGCGACGACGCCGGGGCGGCGCAGGGAATGTATCGGCACGCTGCCGACCTGCTGTCCTCGCGCGCGCTGGTCGGCGTGCGGGGCGCTCACCGGACCCTGCTCGGCGCGCGCCGCGGCGATCAGCTCCGCAGTGCGCACTGCGGTGCCGCTGGGCGAGTCGATCTTCGACTCGTGGTGCGCCTCGACGATCTCAGCCGAACCGAAGAACGGCGCAGCGGCCGCCGCCAGGGCCGTGCCCAGAACGGAGCCGAGCGAGAAGTTCGGGATGAAGACGGCGCCCGTGCCGGCGGCCTCGACGAGCGGGCGGACCAGAGCGATGCGCTCGGCCGACCAGCCGGACGTTGCGACGAGCACGTTCATGCCGCGCTCGACCGCTGCGCGCACGACGTCGATGCTGATCTGCGGTGTGGACGCGTCGACGACGAGGTCTGCGCCGTCGATCTCGGAGAGATCGCTCGACGACGTCAGCACGCGACTCACCTCGAACCCCTCGAGGTCGTCGATCACCGCGTGGATGATCTGCCCGAGCTTGCCGGTACCGCCGACGAGGGCCACGCGCGTTGTCATGCGACCAGTCTATTTGGACGGGCGCAGACCCGGCGGCGCGACAGGTCAGACCGGCATGCCGTCGGGGATGCCGGTGCGCAGCTCGACGGGCAGGTGGCCGGTGTCGTTGTGCGTCAGCAGCGTCCACGGGCGACCCTGCTTCTGCGCGATGACCGTGAGCCCGCAGTGGGCCTGGTTGAGGGTCATCCAGCGCCACTCGGGAGCCCCGAGCACCTCGCGCACGAACCAGGAGATCACGAAGTTGTGAGTGATGAGCACTTCGTGCACGTCGCCGGTCTTGCGGACGAGGAACTCGTTCACAGCATCGGCCATCTGCGCCCGACCTGCTTCGATCTCGGCATCCGTCACCGCTCCGAAGAACGGCTCGAACACCGCCGGAGTCTCTTCCGTCATGCCCGTGGGCACGCAATCGAACAGCAGCGCAGTGGGTTCGGGGTCGACCGACGGCAACCGGGCCGCGATCGCGCGGGCCGTCTCGTTGGCCCGCAGCAGCGGAGAATGCCAGACCGCATCGAGAGGAAGACCCGACAGACGATCGGCGATCAGTTCGGCCTGTCGCTGCCCCCGAGGTGAAAGGGGTCCGTCGGCGAGACCGTGCTCGGCGTCTTGATGTTCACCATGTCTGACCAGATAAATGTAATGCGTCACTACTCGCTCGCTTCATCGCCAGCATCCGCCGGACTCCACTCCACCATAAGCCAGGTGTGTGACAGACGCGTGACGACGCTCAGATGCCGGCTCGGGTCAGATCAGCCAGATGCGCACGCGACAGCGTCACCCCTGCGCCCTGCATCAGTTCGTCGACGTGGTCGCTCGCGAAGGCGTTCACGATCGGCGCCGCGATGGTCCGTTGAGCGAGCAGCCAGGCGATCGACACCGCAGCCACCGGCACTGAGAGCTCGGTCGCGACCTGGTCGAGAGCCCGGAGGATCTTGATTCCTCGGCGGTTCAAGTGGCTGCGCAGTTGCTCGCCGCGCACGCCCTGAGCGGCCAGCGCCTTGCTGCGATGGCGCCCGGAGAGGAAGCCGTGCTCGAGCGCGTGCGAAGGCGTGACCGCGAGGTTCTGCGCCCCCGCGACGAGGCGCAGATCGCCTTCGAACGGCTGTCGTCGGATGAGGTTGTAGGGAGCGTCGATCACTTCGATGCGCGGGTAGCCGGCGGACGCCAGGATGCGCGCCTCGACGAGCCTCTCGGGACTGAATCCGAAAGCCCCCACCGTCGTGATCTTGCCCGCCTCGACGAGCCACTCGACCGTCGCGAGGGTGTCTTCGAGGTTCGTCGTCGCGTCGAGTGTCGCATCGAGGTACAGGACGTCGATGCGCTCGACGCCCAGACGGGTCAGCGAGCCCTCGACGGCGCGGACCAGGTTCACCGAGCCGAGACCCGGGTTGTCGGCATGTGCGCCGATGCGCACGCTCAGCAGCGTGCGCTCCCGGTGTCCGCGTGAGCGCAGCCACTGTCCGATGATGTGCTCGCTGCGACCGCCGGAGAATCCGTCGGCCGTGTGGATCGCGTTGCCACCGAACTCGATGTAGCGGTCGAGAATGCCGTGGCTGGTCTCGAGGTCGACGTTCCAACCGAACTCGGCGGCGCCCAGCATGAGCGGGAAGGTCTCGAATCCAGTCTCTCCCAGCGCAACCCTCACGGTCTCGCCGACACCGGCCCCCACGATCGGGATGGGCGCAGACGGATGCTCAGCCGCCCCGTGCTGTGCACGTTCGACGGACGCTCCTGCGCCTACGCTGAACAACCGCATCATTCTCACCCCCGCATCGACCGTGCGTTCCGGTCTTGCGTCACTGCTGCCTATGCACCCCCCGGTGCGTACTTCGAGGGTATGCGACAACGGCGATCACGCTGACCAATCCAGGGAACGGCGCGGAAACACCGCATAACGGTTTGGTCACATCGGATACGACAGAACCCGGACGTCGCTCGGCGAGGCCCGGGTTCTGTCGTGTCAGCGGTGCTTACTCGGCTGCAGCATCCTCAGCCGGAGCGGCATCAGCCTCGGCAGCCGGAGCTTCGTCGAGCACGGGCTCGAGCGACAGCTTGCCGCGATCGTCGATCTTCGTGATCTTCACGAGGATCTTCTGGCCCACGGACAGGACGTCCTCGACGTTCTCGACGCGCTTGCCACCGGCGAGCTTGCGCACCTCGGTGACGTGCAGCAGGCCGTCCTTGCCAGGAAGCAGCGAGATGAAGGCGCCGAAGGTGGCGATCTTCACGACGGTTCCGAGGAACTGCTCGCCGACCTCGGGGTTGGTCGGGTTGGCGATCGCGTTGACCTGGGCACGGGCAGCCTCGGCCGAGGGGCCGTCGGTCGCGCCGATGTAGACGGTGCCGTCCTCCTCGATGGAGATCTGCGCACCGGTCTCGTCCTGGATCGCGTTGATCGTCTTGCCCTTCGGGCCGATCAGCTCGCCGATCTTGTCGACCGGGATCTGCACGCTGATGACGCGCGGCGCGGTGGGCGCCATCTCGTCAGGAGCGTCGATCGCGGAGTTCAGGACGTTGAGGATCGTCAGACGAGCCTCGCGGGCCTGGGTCAGCGCGCCGGCGAGCACCGACGACGGGATGCCGTCGAGCTTCGTGTCGAGCTGGATCGCCGTGACGAACTCGCTCGTGCCGGCGACCTTGAAGTCCATGTCGCCGAGAGCGTCCTCGGCACCCAGGATGTCGGTCAGCGCCGCGTAGCGCGTCTCGCCGTCGACCTCGTCGGAGACGAGACCCATCGCGATGCCGGCGACGGGAGCGCGCAGGGGCACACCCGCGTTCAGCAGCGACAGAGTCGAGGCGCAGACGGAGCCCATCGAGGTCGAGCCGTTCGAGCTGAGCGCCTCGGAGACCTGACGGATCGCGTACGGGAACTCCTCGCGGCTCGGCAGAACCGGAACGAGTGCGCGCTCGGCGAGGAAGCCGTGCCCGATCTCGCGACGCTTCGGCGAACCGACGCGGCCGGTCTCACCGGTCGAGTACGGCGGGAAGTTGTAGTGATGCATGTAGCGCTTGCTCGTCGTCGGAGACAGCGAGTCGATCTGCTGCTCCATCTTGAGCATGTTCAGCGTGGTGACGCCCAGGATCTGGGTCTCGCCGCGCTGGAAGATCGCGGAGCCGTGCACGCGCGGGATGACCTGCACCTCGGCGTCGAGCGGACGGATGTCCGCCAGGCCGCGACCGTCGATGCGAGCGCCCTCGGTGAGGATGCGTCCGCGCACGATCTTCTTCGTGACCGACTTGTACGCCGCGGAGAACTCGAGCGGAGCCCCCGCCGGAAGCGAACCCGCCTCGGTGGCCTCGATCAGCTCAGCCCTGACGCGGTCCTTGATCGCGTCGTCGGCCGTCTGGCGCTCGGTCTTGTCGGCGATCTGGTAGACCCCGACCAGCTCGTCGTAGGACCGGCCGGCCACGAAGTCGTAGACCTCCTGGCTGTACGCCGGGAAGACCGGGTACACACCCGGCTCCTTCGACGCGGTCGCTGCGAGCTCGGCCTGAGCCTTGACGAGCTGCGCGATGAAGGGCTTCGATGCCTCGAGTCCCTGCGCGACGATCTCCTCGTTCGGCTTGGTGGCGCCGGCCTTGATGAGGTTCCAGCTGCCCTCGGTCGCCTCGGCCTCGACCATCATGATCGCGACGTCTTCAGAGCCATCGGCCTTCGTGACGACGCGACCGGCGACGATCAGGTCGAACACGGCCTCCGAGACCTGCTCGGCGGTCGGGAACGCGACCCACTGATCGGCGTGCTCGCCGTGGCCGGGGATGAACGCGAGGCGCACACCGGCGACGGGGCCGGAGAACGGCAGGCCCGAGATCTGGGTCGACGCGGAGGCCGCGTTGATCGCCAGCGCGTCGTAGAACTCGCCGGGTGCGATCGACAGCACGGTGATGACGATCTGGACCTCGTTGCGCAGTCCGTCGACGAACGACGGACGAAGCGGGCGGTCGATCAGACGGCAGACCAGGATCGCCTCGGTGGACGGGCGTCCCTCGCGGCGGAAGAACGAGCCGGGGATCTTGCCCGCGGCGTAGGAGCGCTCTTCGACGTCGACCGTCAGCGGGAAGAAGTCGAAGCCCTCGCGCGGGTGCTTGCCTGCGCTGGTGGCCGAGAGGAGCATGGTCTCGCCGTCGAGGTACGCGGCGACTGCGCCCTGAGCCTGCTGCGCGAGGCGGCCGGTCTCGAAGCGGATGGTGCGGGTGCCGAAGCGGCCGTTGTCGAGAACGGCCTCGGTGGCGGTGATTTCAGGACCTTCCAAGAGGTCTCTCCTTCTTTGTTTAGACTCGCGAATCCGTATGACGCGCGAGCGTGTTCATGAAGGAGCGGAAAGGCGGGGTTCGGGCGCGCGGGCATTCCCGCGAATGTCACCTGCGCTGGCCACCAGTAGAAAGCCACCCGACGATCGCCGAGGAACCCACCACAGGGGACCAGCTTCTCCGCCGATCGCTCCATGAGTCGATATGAAGTTGTGAGTCGACACAGATCGACCTCATCCAGCCTATCAGCGAGAGCACGGAAAGCCCCGCCGCCGCTCACATCGCGGATCGGTCATGCCCCGGCCACGCACCGTTCATCCCGCGGATGCCCCGGCGTGGGCGGCATCCGCTCTGCTGGGTCCATGCGCTTGTCAGTGATCGGCTGCGGCTACCTCGGTGCCGTGCATGCCGCTGCGATGGCCTCGATCGGACACGACGTCGTCGGCATCGACGTCGACGAGCAGAAGGTGGCGGCCCTGTCGGCCGGCACCGCTCCTTTCTTCGAGCCACAGCTGGCCGAGCTCCTTCAGGCCGGCCTCGCCTCGGGACGACTCCGGTTCAGCACGCACATGGCGGACGCGGCAGGGGCGGGCGTGCACTTCCTGGCGGTCGGCACGCCCCAGCTTGCAGGCGGGCACGCGGCAGATCTGCGATTCGTCCACGCCGCGGTCGACGACCTCGTGCCCCACCTCCGCCCTGGCGACGTGCTGGCCGGCAAATCGACCGTTCCTGTCGGTACCGCGTCGGGCATCTCCGCCCGCATCGCGCCCACCGGCGCCGTGCTCGCGTGGAACCCGGAGTTCCTGCGCGAGGGGTGGGCGGTGCACGACACGCTGGCTCCCGACCGCATCGTGGTCGGCGTCTCGTCGGGCGAGTCCGGCGAGCGCGCCGCCGAGATCCTGCGCGAGGTCTACCGACCAGCAGTCGAGGCCGGCGCTCCGTTCCTCGTGACGGATCCTGCGACGGCAGAGCTCGTCAAGGGAGCCGCCAACGCCTTCCTCGCGACGAAGATCTCGTTCATCAACGCGATGGCCGAGATCGCTGAGGCCGCCGGCGCTGATGTGACGCTTCTCGCGGACGCGATCGGGCACGACACCCGGATCGGGCGACGCTATCTCGGCTCGGGCATCGGATTCGGCGGCGGGTGCCTGCCGAAGGACATCAGGGCCTTCGCCGCCCGCGCCGAGGAGCTCGGACGCGGCGAGTCGGTCGGCTTCCTGCACGAGGTGGATGCCATCAACCTCCGTCGGCGTGATCGAGCCGTGCAGATCGTCGTCGATGCACTGGGCGGTCTGGTGTTCGGCAAGCGCGTCGCCGTGCTCGGCGCCGCGTTCAAGCCCTTCAGCGACGACATCCGCGACTCCCCCGCTCTCGACGTGGCCGTACGTCTGCGAGGGCTGGGCGCCGACGTCGTGGTGACGGATCCCGCCGCGATCGACAACGCCAGGGCAGTGCACCCGCAGCTCGGATATGAACGAGATCGCGATGAGGCGCTGCGGGGAGCGCATGCCGTCGTCGTCGTCACCGAATGGGACGAGTACCGCCGTCATCTGTCGCCGGAGCACGCGGGCGCTCTGGTCTCCGCGCGCGTGGTCGTCGACGGGCGCAACTGCCTCGACGCCGCCGCGTGGCGGGCAGCGGGCTGGGCGTATCACGGCATGGGCAGGCGCTGAGGCCCTGAGCGCTCGCGCGCTGCGCCACCGAGGGCCCTCTCGGTGAGCGCTACACCTCCACGTCGCTTCTGACGTTCGAGCGGCCGAGATAGACGTACCCGTCGTGCTTGGCGGCGCGCCCGTCGCCGGCGGCCCGGCCGTGCAGACGCCGCCACACCCAGGGCAGCGCGTGCCGACGCCACCAGAGCCCTGCTCCGATCGGCTCGTGCTCGTGCAGAGCGGCGTCGAGAGCGCCGAGGGCGTCGGCGTGCGGCACGGCGAGGATCTCGCCCGCCCGGTAGGCGAGGAAGCGGTGCCCCCGGCTGCTCAGATGCACGAGGTCCTCACCCCAGTTCGGCCGCTCCCGCAGCGTCGGGTGCAGATCGGTGTCGATCAGGATCGCACCCGTGCGCGCGGCGACCCCGGCGAGCGCGGTCGCGAAGGCGGAGAAGCGCCGGGTGTAGATCGACGCCGCCCGCCTGCCGGGCAGAAACGGCGTGACCAGCAGCACGTCAGCTCCGCCGGCGCGGAGCTGCCCGATCGCATCCTCCACCTGACGAGCGAGCGCAGGGACGTCTGCACGGTGCTTCACCAGATCGTTCGCCCCGACGAGGATCGAGACGAGATCGGGCTGAAGCTGCAGCGCGCGCTCGAGCTGGGATCCGCACACGTCGGCGACCCGCTTGGATCTGATCGCGAGGTTCGCGTAGTGCAGACCGCCACGCGCGGCCAGCAGTAGAGCGAGCCGGTCGGCCCACCCCCGCAGCGCGCCGTCAGGCGCAGGATCGCACAGCCCTTCTGTGAGCGAATCACCCAATGCGACGTACCGCTGCCAGCGCACCTCGGTGACCGGCGCCGACGTCTCCGGCCGCACGACGCGGCGAGCGCGCAGGCTGCGGTCCACGTTGCTCAGCGTCCTCGCCTCATCGAAGTGTCCGAGCAACTGATCGCAGACCTTCGCCCAGCTGCGTCCCTGCACGGCCTCTCTTCCCGCTTCGCCGAACGCCCTGCGCTTGCGCGCGTCGCCTGCGAGGTCGTTCACCCGCATTCGGAGGTCATCGAGGTCGCCTGGCCGATAGAGCCAGCCGTCGATCCCCATGCGCACGAGGTCGAGAGGACCGCCTCGTCCGGTGGCGATGACCGGTACCCCGCTGGCGTGCGCCTCCTGCAGCGTCTGCCCGAACGTCTCGCTCTCCCCGGGGTGCACGAACAGGTCGAACGAGGCGACCGCTGCGGGGAGCGCCTCGCCATCGAGATGGCCGAGGAACACGGCATCGGGCAGCAGGGTCTCGAGGCGCTGCCGGCTCGGCCCGTCGCCCACGATCACGAGACGAGCACCGGGGATGCCGCGCAGGGACACGAGGTCCTCCACCTGCTTCTCCGGAGCGAGCCGCCCGACGTAGCCGATCACCACCTCGGCGCCCCACTCGGCGCGCAGGTCGTCATCGCGTCGCAACGGATGGAATCGCTCCGCATCCACTCCTCTGCCCCAGCGTCGCACCCGATCCACGCCCAGCCCCGCGAGCTGCTGCGCCGATTCGTTCGAGGGGGCGAGGCTGAGCGTGGCCCGGCGGTGCAGCCGAGCGATATGGGTCTGGGCGATGCCCGTGGTCGCGGCGATTCGATAGCGTTCGGTGTAGGCGGCGACATCGGTCTGATAGGCGGCGACGGATGCCACGCCCAGCCGGTCGGCAGCGAGCACGCCGCGCCACCCCAGCGCGAACGGCGACGCCAGGTGCACCACGTCCGGCCGGAATCGGCGGAGCGAGGCCGCCACTCGGTGCGCAGGAGACGTGCCGACCCGCACGTTCCGGTATCCCGGAAGGGCGAGGCTCGGGATCGCCTCCACGGCCGCGCCGTGCATAGCGGCTGGGATGCCCGCAGCAGCGGGCGCGATGACATGGGCGTCGTGCCCGGAGCGTTCGAGGTGCTTCAGGATCTGCAGCACGGATCCGGTGACACCGTTCATGTGCGGAAGGAAGGACTCTGTCACGATCGCGACTCTCACACCCTCAGAATGCCGCCGCCACGACCACCCGGCGTGCGGAAACGGGTCAGGGCACCAGATGTTCACCCGATGCTGGAACGCCGGTCACCGGCTATCCGACCGTTGGTTGCCGTTCACCTCGAACGCACACCCTGGGTGCATGCCGATCGATCTGCTGACCACGCCATGGGCTCTCGCCGTGATGAGCGTCCTCGTGCTGGGAGACGCGTTCCTCGTGGTGATCCCCGGTGAGGTCGCCGTGACCGCCCTCGGCGCGATCTCGGCGAGCGCGGGCGCCCCGCCTCTGTGGGCGGTGATCCTCTGCGCCGCTCTCGCCGCGGCATCCGGGGATATCGCCTGCTATCTGATCGGACGGACGGTCGGCATCGACCGCTGGGCCTGGATGCGCACAGTGCGCGTGCAGCGCGCGCTGCAGTGGGCGAGACTGCGACTGGATGCCGGCACGGCGACGGTGCTGTTCACCGCGCGATTCGTGCCCTTCGCCCGGCTGGCGATCAACCTCGTGGCCGGAGCATCTCGCATCCACGCACCACGCTATTTCGCACTCGTCCTCCTGGCGGCGGCAGGATGGGCGGTCTACCAGGCCTCGGTGGGAGCGCTGGTGGCGACCTTTCTTCCCGGGGGTCCGGTGGTCGCGGTGATCGTCTCGATCGCCGTCGCGATCGGACTGGGTGCGCTGATCGACGTGCTGACACGCAGACTGCGGCGGTGACCCTGCCATGCACCGGGCGCCGTGCCCTAGGCTGGCGGACATGAGCACCGAAGAAGGCGCATCCTCTCCCGAGGACATGAAGCGCAAGTTCAAGGAAGCGCTCGAGAAGAAGAACGCGCACCACCGGCAGGGCGAAGCCCACCTCGACGGCGACTCCGCCGTCCACGGCGCGCACGCACCGCAGACGCGGCGCGAGTTCCGACGCAAGAGCGGTTGACCGCGTGGATGCGGGAACCGATGCCCTCGGTTCCCGCATCCCTCACCTCCTGCTCAGCGCTGAGCGGCGCGCTCCCGCGCCCTCTGCTCCTTCGCCGACATCTCGGCGACCGCGGCCTCGTTCAGCTCGTGCAGGTCGGCGGCCTGCGCTGCCGCGACCGGCTCGTGACCGTCGACGCCGTCGAGGACCGACTCGTCGAAGGGCAGTTCGCCACCCAGCACCTGACGCACCCTGGTGCGATCGATCTGCCGCGTCCAGGTGCCGATCAGCAGTGTGGCGACGGCATTGCCGGTGAAGTTGGTGAGGGCACGACCTTCGGACATGAACCGGTCGATGCCGACGATCACTCCGACGCCGTCGACGAGATCGGGGCGGTACGCCTGCAGACCGCCCGCGAGAGTGGCGAGTCCCGCGCCGGTCACGCCCGCGGCGCCCTTGCTCGCGATGATCATGAACACGAGCAGTCCGATCTGCTCGCCGATCGTCATCGGCTGCCCGAGTCCGGTGGCGATGAACAGCGACGCCATCGTCAGGTAGATCGCGGTGCCGTCGAGGTTGAACGAATAGCCGGTGGGAACGGTGATGCCGACCACGGGCTTGGAGACGCCCACGTGCTCCATCTTGGCGATCAGGCGGGGAAGAGCCGACTCCGACGACGATGTGCCCACGATCAGCAGGTACTCGCGGCCGAGGTACCTCATCAGGCTGAAGATGTTCACCCTCGTCACCGCCCAGAGCAGCGTGCCGAGCACGGCGACGATGAACAGGATGCAGGTGATGTAGAACGCGACCATCAGGATGCCGAGGCTCCAGATGGCCGCGACGCCCGTCTTCCCGACGACCGCAGCGATCGCGCCGAACGCTCCGAGGGGTGCGAGCCACAGGATCATGCCCAGGATGCGGAACACGAGCTTCTGCAGCTGCTTCACCGCGTCCATGATGCCGGCGCCGCGCTCACCCAGGCCCTGCAGGGCGAAGCCGACCAGGAGTGCGATGAACAGCACCTGAAGAACGCTCTCGCCAGTGAAAGCGCCGAAGAACGTGGGCGGGATGATGCCGAGGATGAACTCCTGCGTGGTCTTCGCCTCGGTGCCGGTCGTGTCGTACGACGCACCGGCCATGTTCAGCCCCTCACCCGGGTGGATGATGTTGCCGACGACCAGGCCGATCGCGAGCGCGAAGGTCGACATGACCATGAAGTACAGCAGCGCGAGACCGCCGATCTTGCCCACGGTCGCCGCCTTGGCGATCGAGCCGACGCCGATCACGATCGTGCAGAAGATGATGGGCGCGATCATCATCTTGATGAGAGCGACGAAGCCCTTCCCCAGCGCCTCGAAGCTCTGACCGACCTCGGGCCAGATGAGGCCGACGAGAGCACCGAGCACGACTGCGAGCAGCACCGAGACGTACAGCCAGGTGTGGCGGTCCCAGGATTGCTTGCCTCGCCGCCAATGGAAACCCGGCAGGGTGAATCCGGTTGTGATGGCCATGTGGTCCTCCTCGATCATGAACGTCGTCGTGTCATGTGCCGGCTGCGACGTCGCGTCCGGTGCATCCCACGGTGGTCGACGTCGCGCGACCACGCCATTTGTGGTCGTATTGGTCACTGACGACCACATCGACGGCGAGCGGAGGAGCGAGATGGCACGTTCCCGCAGCATCGCCTCGCGCGTGTTCCTGATGCTGCTGTCGGCCGCCCTCGTGATCGGCGTGCTCGTCGCCGGGTTCCTCGTGGTCGAGACGCAGCGGGCCGTGCAGGCCGAGGCGGAAAGGGCCACGGCAGTGGCCGCCGCGGCCATCGCGACCTCCGGAGAGGTGGTCTCGGCTCTGCGCAGCGACGACCACGAGAGCGCCACCGCAGCGCTCGAACCGTACGCGTTGAGGGTGATCGATGAGGCCGGGCTGGACTTCGTCACCATCATGACGGTGGAAGGCGTGCGGATCACCCACCCCGACCAGGGACAGATCGGCGGGCGCTACCTCGGCACGATCCCGCCTTCGCCGGTAGCCCTCACCGAGACCTTCACGGGAACGCTGGGTCCGTCCGTGCGCACGATCGTCCCCGTGACGGCGTCCGACGGCGCGCTTGTGGGCTGGGTCTCCGCCGGCGTCACCACGGAGTCCATCTCAGAGACCCTTCTGCGACGGCTGCCGCTGTCTCTCGCCATCACGAGCGTGCTCGTCGGAATCGGCGCTCTCGGCGCGTGGACGGCGCGCAGGGTGACGAGGCGGATCGCCGGGGACCTCCCCCCGGGAACCGTCCGAGATGCGGTGTCGTCGTACGAGTCGATCCGCACCCTTGGCGAGGCGCTGCGCGCGCAGACGCACGAGCACGGCAATCGGATGCACACCGCGGTGGCGCTGCTCGAGCTCGGGCGCACCCAGGAGGCGATCGACATCCTCACCGAGACCTCCCGCGAGAGCCAATCCCTCGTCGATCAGGTGACCGCGCGTCGGCACGGCGACCCGACAGTGGGCGCCCTGCTGCTCGGCAAGGCGTCTCAGGCGAAGGAGCGGGGCATCGACTGGCGAGTGCGCATCGAACCGGACACCCCGCGCTCGGCGCTCACTCCGGTCGACAGCGTGTCGGTGCTCGGGAACCTCATCGACAACGCCATGGATGCGGCCGCCGGTTCTCCCGACAGCCAGGTCGAGGTGGCGCTGCACCCCTCCGACAGCGGCGGGGTGGTGCTCGAGGTCTCCGACAGCGGCCCCGGCATCCCGCGCGAGCTGAGTGAGCGCATCTTCGAGCACGGCTTCTCCACGAAACCCGCTGATGCGCAGGGACGCGGCGTGGGACTCGCTCTCGTGCGTTCGATCGTCGAGGAGGCCGGCGGGACGGTGGAGGTATCCAGCTCTCCCACGACCTTCCGCGTGACGCTCCCCTCGACGCGGAGGCGCAGATCGTGATCCGCACCCTGATCGTCGACGACGACGCCTTGACCGTGGAACTGCATCGCACCTATCTCGAGCGACTCGACGGCTTCGTCGTCGGCGGCGAATGCAGCGGAGCCCGCGCGGCGCTCGCAGCCGTGCTCGGCCCGCCGGACGGGCGCGCATTCGACCTCGTGCTCCTCGACATCACCATGCCGGACGGAACCGGCATCGATGTGCTGCGGACGCTGCGCGCCCGGGGCGCATCCGTGGATGTGATCGCCATCACCGGGGTGCGAGATGCCGAGACGGTCCGTCAGATGGCTGCGCTCGGCGTCTACCAGTACCTCGTCAAACCGTTCTCCTTCGCGACGTTCAGGGAGCGCATGCTCGCGTTCCGCGAGCACCGGATGCAGGCACGATCCACCGACGGAGAGGCGACGCAGGCCGAGATCGACGCGCTGCTCGGCCGCGCGGGAGGACGGATGCCGTTGCCCAAGGGCCTCTCGCCCGAGACCCTCGGGCGCGTGGGCTCCGTCGTGCGGGCGACCGGTCCGCTTTCGGCCAGCGAGACGGCCGCCGCACTCGGGATGTCTCGCGTCGCCGTGCGACGCTACCTGGAGCACCTCGCCGCCGATGGCGTGATCGCGCGCGCCGCCCGGTACGGTGCGCCTGGGCGCCCCGAGACCGAGTACTCCTGGATCCGCGGGAGCGAGGCCGGCTGACGCTCAGCCCCGCGGCTGCGCCGCGAGCCAGTCCGCGAACGTCACGGTGCCGAGGTCGGCGTCGCCGTCCGGCAGGATGCTGCCGTCGCGGATCGCGCGGCCGAAGGCCCCCGGCAGTGAGAACGCCGGCATCCACCCGGCCCGTCCGGTGTGAGCGGCCCAGGACCGCATCATGTCGACGAGCTGCTCCTCCTGCGGCCCGGCGATGTCGGACGCCCGCTGCGCCGGGCCGGCTTCGGCGAGATCGACGAGGCGCGTTGCGACCTCGACCACCGAGATCGGCTGCGTGCGCATGCGCAGGGCCAGGTGCAAGGGACCGAAGGACGCACCTCGGTACGTCTGGGCGGCGAAGTCGTGGAACTGCGTCGCGCGCTGAATCGTCCAGGGCACTCTGCCCGACAGCACGGTCTGCTCCTGAGCGAGCTTTCCGGCGTAGTACCCGTACGGGGCGCGGTCGACGCCGACGATCGACAGGGCGATGTGGTGGCCGACGCCTGCACGATGACCCGACGCGAGCAGGTGCGAAGACGTCTCGGTGAAGAAGTCGACGGCGGCGCCGGCACTGCGGGTCGAGGTGCTGAGTGCGTCGATCACGACATCCGTCGCGGCGAGAGCCTCGTCGAGCCCCGTGCCGGAGCGGACGTCGACGCCGTTGCCGCGCGTGAGAACGCGGACGCGATGACCGCGCTGCTGTGCGACCCGCACGACTTCGCTCCCGGCGGTGCCGGTTCCGCCTGCGACTGCGATCTCCATGGGCTCTCCTCCGTACGGTGTGCGCCACGACGACGCTACCGTGAGCCGCGCGGTCTCAGCGCGGCAATCTGCCTTCGTGCAGGACGCCGTCGGGGTCGAGCGTCTCGCGCAGCGTGTGCAGGCGTGCGATGTCGGTGGCGGAGCCGCAGCGCTCCAGCGTCTGCCCAGGGGCGAGGAACGTCGTCACCGTGCGTGGCGCCTGCACCGCGCTGAGCAGCTCGCGGAACCCGAACAGGCTCGCCTCGCCGGGTTCTACGGGAGCACCGGGGAACTGCGGCGCGAGCGCGTGCAGAAGCCACTGTGCGCCCTGCAACGACGCGAATCCCGCGCGCCGGGGTTCGTCGAGGGCTCCGGCGAGCATGCGGATGTCGATGCCGACGATCGGCCACTGCTCGTCTCGCTGACGGAACTCGGCGAGCTGTTCGATCGTGTCGTCGTCGAACACCGACAGTGCCACGGACGCGCCCCGTCCAGGGGTCGGTTCGGTCGGCTCGTTCGACGCGGCCGCGAGCGTCGCCGGAGATGTCGGGCCGCTGATCTCCCGCTGGACCGAGCCTGCACGTCGTACGCCGGCGAGCAGATCGTCGACCGAACCGTCTGACGAGAGCGCCTGCACGGAGAGGAAGCTGCGTCCGCGGATCTCGTCGGGCAGCTGTGGCGCATCGGGCATCCGCAGGGAGTTCATGAACACGTTGAGGCTATGCGGCGCGACCGCCGCCAGATCACGGACTGCGCGCATCACGGCGGCGGCGTCCGCCGCGTCGAAGGTGAACGCGCTCCCCCAGAGCGCCGGTGTGCGGACGAGATCTATCTCGAGGGCGGTGACGATGCCGACGATGCCGCCTGCTCCGCGCAGCGCCCACATGAAGTCCGGATCGCTTTCGTCGTCGACGCGCTCATGGGTTCCGTCGGCGCGCAGCACCCAGGCCGCTCGGAGGTTGTCAGAGCCAAGGCCCGCCGTGCGGCTGAACCACGAGTGCCCCCCGCCGAGCGTGTAGCCGGCGACGCTGACCACCGGACTCGTGCCCGCGGGAGCCGACCATCCCGTGCCCTCGAGCGCATCGACCACGGCGCCCCAGCGGACTCCGCTGCCGACGCGCACCCGCCCTGCTGCGACGTCCACCTCGAGGTCGTCGAAGGCCGACGTGCGTACGATCACGGCGTCGCGGAGATCTCCGGACGCCCCGTGACCGCTGGGCTGCACCGCGAGAGCGGCCCCGGCATCGCGTACAGCGTTCAGCAGCGCGCGGAGATCGTCGACCCCCGCGGGCGTGGCGACCCCGGCGGGGGTCTGCTCGACCGCGAGATTCCACGGGCGTCGCGCGTCGTCGAAGCCGTCGTCGGAGGGAAGCACGAGCGAGCCGACCAGCCGGGAGCGGACGGCCTCGAGCGCAGAGAGAAGGGGCATGACGCCACCGTACGACGCCCCGAGGACATTGTCGACGGCGTCACGCCCCGCGTTCGATCACTCGCCGGCGAGGCCGCCCAGCATGTGACCGAACGATCGTCCTTCGCCGAGGTAGGTGGCCGGATCGTAGGGGTCGGCGACCGCGACGGTGTCGCGTGCGGCGATGGCGACAGCCAGCTCCTTCGCGCCCTTCTCGACGCGCTTCGCGAGCGGGGCGACATCGTCGCCGGCTCCGCCCCAGTCGCTGGAGGCTGCGAACACGCCGGTCGAGACGGCATCCGCGTGCAGATAGGCGAACAGCGGTCGGATCGCGTAGTCGATCGCGAGCGAGTGCCTGGCCGTTCCCGCGTTGGCGCCGATCAGCACAGGCTTTCCGGTGAGCGCGTCGGGGTCGAGCACGTCGATGAACGATTTGAACAGTCCCGAGTAGCTCGTCGAGAAGATCGGCGTGACCGCGATCAGAGCGTCAGCCGACACCACCGTGTTGATGGCGGTCTCCAGCGCGGGCGGCGCGAAGCCGGTGAGCATGTTGTTCGTGATGTCGTGCGCGTAGTCGCGCAGCTCGATCACGTCGATGCTCGCCTCGATGCCGTCCGCGGCGAGAGCCTTGACGGTCTCGGCGGCCAGCCGATCGGCCAGCATCCGGGTCGATGACGGGTTGGACAGACCTGCCGAGATGACGGCGATGCGACGAGTGGTCATCTCAGGCCTCCTTCCGGCCGAGCCCGAATGCGGCGCCGGCGGGTGCCGGCGTGTCCTGATAGGGCGAGTCGCCGGTGAGGTTGTCTCCGCGATTCGCACCGGGGCGAGCCTGCCGGGTCGGCCCGTCGCCGTACACGGCGGCGACGCGTGCGGCGTGGGTGGGAGCGTCCGGAACCGCTGCAGGGCGATCCTTCGCGAGTTCTGCGCGCAGTACAGGCACGACCTCGGAGCCGAGGATGTCGAGCTGCTCGAGGACGGCCTTCAGCGGAAGTCCGGCGTGGTCGATCAGGAACAGCTGGCGCTGGTAGTCGCCGTAGTGCTCGCGCATGGCCGCGTAGCGGTCGATCACCTGCTGCGGCGAACCGACGGTCAACGGCGTCATCTCGCTGAAGTCCTCGAGGCTCGGCCCGTGTCCGTACACCGGCGCGTTGTCGAAGTAGGGACGGAACCGAGTGACGGCATCCTGCGACTTCGCCGCCATGAAGACCTGGCCGCCGAGCCCCACGATCGCCTGCTCCGCTGTGCCGTGCCCGTAGTGCGCGAAGCGCTGACGGTACAGCTCGATCAGACGCTGGTAGTGCTCCTTCGGCCAGAAGATGTTGTTCGCGAAGAACCCGTCACCGTAGTACGCGGCCTGCTCGGCGATCTCGGGAGTGCGGATCGAACCGTGCCATACGAACGGCGAGATGCCGTCGAGCGGGCGCGGAGTCGAGGTGAAGCCCTGCAGCGGCGTGCGGAACTTGCCCTCCCAGTCGACGACGTCCTCATCCCACAGCTTGCGCAGCAGCGCGTAGTTCTCGATGGCGAGCGGAAGTCCCTGGCGGATGTCCTGGCCGAACCACGGATAGACGGGGCCGGTGTTGCCGCGGCCGAGCATGAGATCCATGCGGCCGTCGGACACGTGCTGCAGCATCGCGTACTCCTCGGCGATGCGCACCGGGTCGTTCGTCGTGATCAGCGTCGTCGAGGTGGAGACGATCAGACGCTCCGTCTGCGCGGCGAGCGCGGCGAGGAACGTCGTGGGGCTGGAGGACCAGAACGGCGGATTATGGTGCTCGCCGATCGCGAAGACGTCGAGACCGACTTCCTCCGCGTGCTTCGCGATGGTCAGAGTCGCCTTGATGCGCTCCTGTTCGCTGGGCGTGACGCCGGTGGTGGGGTCGCGGGTGATGTCGCTGACCGACATGATGCCGAACTGCATCGCCTGTGCGCCTGACTGCTCGCTCATGATTCTCCATGCTCTCCGAATCGGATGACCCTGCATCCGTTTCTATTCATTTGAATGTATATGAGTCAACGCGACCGCACCAACTTTATTCCCGGGGGTAGCCTCGGAGGATGAACAGCGCCGGATCCGACACGACGACGCCCGTCACGGGAGGGATCTCGCGGCCACGTCGCCGGGTGCCGTTCTGGGACAACGCCCGGTACGTGTGCATCGTGCTCGTCGTGCTCGGGCACGCGATCCAGCGACTCATCTACGATTCCGACATCGCGCTGGCCTTCTATCTCGCCCTCTACGCGTTCCACATGCCGGCCTTCGCGATCATCTCCGGCTACTTCTCGAAATCCGGCTCGCCCACGAGGGTGCAGATGGCGCGGATCATCACCGACATCCTCGTGCCCTATCTCATCTTCGAACTCGTCTGGACTTTCACGAAGTGGCTCGTCGAAGGACAGGCGAATCCGAATCCCACCAAGCCGTCGTGGACCCTCTGGTTCCTTCTCGCGCTCGGCATCTTCCGGCTCGTGCTTCCGTACCTCGCCCTGTTGCGCTGGCCGCTGCTGTGGACGGTCGTCATCTCGATCGGGGTGGGCTACCTGCCCAACATCGACAGCACCTTCTCGCTGTCGCGCACGTTGGGGCTGCTGCCGTTCTTCACGCTCGGGTGGTGGCTGCGCGAGCACGACATCGTGAACCGCTTCGGTCTGCTGGTGCGTCGCCCGTGGTGGAGCCGGGTCGTCGCCGCGGCTCTCCTGATCGGCGCCGGCTTCGCCGCCTGGTTCTGGCTGGATGTGTGGCAGAAGATCGACCTGAGGCACTGGCTCTTCTACGAAGACGCCTACGCCGAGCTCGGTGGCGAGCAGTGGTGGGCCGGAGGGATCCGCATCGCTCTGATGGTCGTCGCCGTGGTGCTCAGCGCCGCCTTCTTCACGCTCATCCCTCGCGGGCAGTACTGGTGGACGACTTTCGGACAGTACACGATGTACGTGTTCCTGCTGCACTCCTTCGTCCTGTATCCGTTCCGCGAGACCGGCATTCTGCGCAACGCCGAACCCACCTGGCTCTGGCTGCCTCTCGTGACGATCTCCTCGGTGCTGATCGCGCTGCTGCTCGCGACCAAGCCCGTCCGCAGGCTGTTCCGGCCGCTCGTCGAGCCGCGACCGACCTGGCTGTTCGCCGACCCGCAGCTCGCCTCTCGCGAGGGGCACCGCAGCGACCCGACCGGCTCGCGCAGGCCGCGATGACCCGCGCGCAGCTCCTTCTCGACTCGCTCGTGCACGAGGCGGATGCCACGGGCTTCGGTGCGCACGGGATGCATGTTCTTCTGGGCGATGACGCCGTCGAGCACCGGTGGGCGGATGACGTCCGCGAGGACATCCAGTCGGTCGCGAAGGGGATCTGCGTTCTCGCAGCGGGCATGGCCGCCGACGAGGGGCTCGTCGGATTCGACGTCCCGGTCGCCGAGTATCTTGCGGACTTCGACATCGGCCCCGGCGTCGACGGAGTCACCCTCCGTCACCTGCTGAGCATGTCCAGCGGCATCGATCTGCCGTGGTCGGAGACCCTGATGACCGACTGGCCGGACCTCGCGCGCGAGTTCCTCGCTCGCCCCTCACGCGGGCGCACCTTCCAGTACAGCAACGCGAGCACGTACACGGCGATGACGGTGCTCGCCGCCCGCACGGGTGACGTGCTCGAGTACCTCCGACCTCGGCTGTTCGACCCCCTGTGCATCAGCGACCTCGAGTGGCAGAGGTGTCCGAACGGCAGGATCATCGCAGGCGGAGGGCTCGCGCTGCGCACAGAGGAGATGTCGCGCCTCGGCCGGCTGATCAGAGACGGCGGCCGGTGGCAGGGACGGCAGCTCGTCTCGACGGGCTGGATCGACGCGATGCACTCCGAGTGGATCGACGCCGGCACGAGCCCGGGATACGACCGCTACGCCCTCGCCGGCTGGGGAGGGCCAGGACACGCCTGGAGGCTGCACGGCGCCGGAGGCCAGATGCTCCTCTTCGCCGGCCCGGCGGTGATCACGATCACCGCCGACGACCACTTCGGCGCCGATGCCATGGCCGCCTTCGCCGTGGATGCAGCACGCGTCGAGCCCGACCGCGTCTAGGCGAACAGCCCTGCCCCGACGTACGATCCGCTCGCAGCGCCGGGCGGCACCGCCCAGATGCCGGAGCCGACGTGCCGGATGTACTCGCTCATCAGGTCGGTCGACAGCCGCTTCTGCAGAGCGATGAACTGCTGCGGATCCCGTTGATACGAGAGGAAGAAGAGCCCCGCAGCCAGCCGGCCGAGCTCGTTGTTGCCGTCGACGTAGTTGAAGCCGCGACGAAGGATGCGGATCCCGTCGTTCTGATCGGGGTGGGCGAGGCGCACGTGCGAGTTCGCGTCGATCGCGGTTCCGGAGAACTTCGGCTCTGTGAACTCGTCGCCGCCCGAGAGCGGGGCGCCGCTGCCCTTCTCGCGCCCGATGATCGCGTCCTGCTCGCTCAGACGGACGCGATCCCAGGTCTCGATCAGCATCGCGATCTTGCGCGCGACGAGGTAGGAGCCGCCGGCCATCCAGCCCGGCTCGTCGGATGCGGCGACCCACACGTTCTGTTCGAGCGCCTTCGCATCGTCGGCGAGGATGTTCGCGGTGCCGTCTTTGAACCCGAACAGGTTGCGCGGGGTCGCCTGTGCAGAGGTGGTGCGCGAGGTCTTGCCGAACCCGAGCTGCGACCAGCGCAGTCGCGCCCGGCCGAACGCGATGCGGCTGAGGTTGCGGACCGCGTGCACGGCGACCTGCGGATCGTCTGCGCAGGCCTGGATGCACAGGTCGCCCTGCGAGTGCGCGGGATCGAGATCGTCGCCCACGAACGGGGGCAGCCGCTCCAGTGCCTGGGGACGCCGATCGGCGATGCCGTAGCGGTCGCCGTCTTCGTTCTCGAACAGGCTCGGGCCGAATCCGATCGTGATCGTGAGGCCGGCGGCAGGAAGCCCCTGCGCCTCGCCGGTGTCATCCGGCGGCTCCTCGGCGTCGCCTCCCACAGCACCGGTCGCGCTGACCTCGAGACCCTGCGTGATCCGCGATGCCGCATACGACCAGTCCTGCAGCAGCGAGATGAGGTCGTCGCGGTCGGTACGGGGCATCATGTCGAACGAGGCGAAGTGCAGATGCTCCTGCACGGGCGTCGTGATGCCCGCCTGATGGGCGCCGAAGAAGTCGTACGCGGTCTGCGCCTCTTCGGCCGCCCTGGCCCGTCCGAGGGCCACTCCCCCAGCCACACCTGCACCCACACCGACGGCGAGACCGGCGACGCCTCCGCCGAGTGCGAGTCCGAGGAGACCGCGCCTGCTGAGGCCTGGAGAAGAGGATGCCGCGGCCACCGCATCGTCATCCGATGCGGTGGCCGCGGCATCCGTCGTGCTTTCGCTCACTTCGGGATCGTACCTGGTGCGGCGATCAGTCGAGGACCGTGCCGGTGAGCTGCGACAGCGGCTCCGCCAGCGCGTTGATCAGATCGGTGAACTCGCGCTTGTCATCCTCCGTGAGCTCCGAGTAGTTCACGAAGCCGTCGGCGAGGGAGCCGTGCTTCGCGAGCGCCGCCTCGAGCGCGGCGTAGCCGTCTTCGATCTCGGACACGAGCGTCTCGCCTTCCTCGCCCTGAGACTCGGCGAAGTCCTGCACGAGGGAGAACGCCATCTTCGACCCCTCGACGTTGGCGGCGAAGTCGTAGAGGTCCGTGCCGGACCACCAGTCCTCCTCGCCCGAGATCTTGCCGGTCGCGACCTCGTCGAGCAGCGCGATCGCGCCGTTGGAGATGCCGCCGATGCCCTGATCGTCCAGTGCGTCGGTGAAGTCGTCGGAGTGCACGTAGTCGTACAGCTCCTGCACGTCGGCGATCAGCTGGTCGCCGAAGCCCGCGCGGTCCTCAGGCGTCGACGGTGCCCAGTCCTGCCACGCGGGAGTCTCTCCATCGGCGTTGAGGGCGTCCTGCGCGGGCACCCAGAGGTCCTTCTCGATCCGGTGGAATCCGGTCCAGTCGAGACCGTCGGCGACGGCGTCGACCTCGCGGAAGTCGATGCGCGGATCGAGGTCGCCCAGCGCTTCGGCGACCGGTTCGATGCGCTCGTAGAATGCGCGGACCTGCGGGAACTGCGCACGCGCGGCCTCGTCGTCGCCGGACTCGTAGGCGGCGACGAAGTCGTCGACCGCGGGCACGAGCTGTCCGACCTGGTCTTTCACGAAGGCGGCGTACAGATCGACGGCCTGCTGCTTCTGCTCGGCGTCCTTCCCGGTCACGGTGACGCGGTCGCCGGTCACGGTGAACTCGGCCTTGCCCACGCCGTCGCCCACCATGCCGGGCTTGCACAGCGTGTAGTAGGTACCCGGCTGCGCGACCACGGTCAGCGTGCGGGATGCCGAGGGGGCGATGTTCTCGACCTCTCCGACGATGCGCAGGCCGTCGTCGGCGAGCAGGTAGAACTCGCTGGTCTGGCTGCTGTCGTTCGTGACGTCGAACACAAGCGTGCCGCTCTTCGCCGTCGCGCCCGACACTTCGCATGCGCTGTCTGTCGAGGAGACGTCGAACGAGGCGCCGGCGGCGACATCGGCCTTGGCGACGCAGCCGCTCAGGACGAGCGCGGCCGCACCGGCGGCCGCCAGGGCACCGAGGATTCGGCGGGAGGTGGTCATGCTGCTCCTTGCTGTGTGAGAGAAGACGTCGCGGGATCAGCCGGCACAGTCGCCGCGTCACGCGCCGGCTTGCGGGAGCGGATGCCGCGGATGAAGAAGATTCCGACGATCACGATGTAGAGAGTCCATGCCGACACCTGCATCCAGGTCATCCGCGGCATGAATCCGACGGTCGCCTGCAGGACCGTGGCCCAGACGCTGTCGGGCGGGATCACGGCGGTGACGTCGAACGCCCAGCCGAAGGGGAAGGCCGACCAGCCGGTGCCGACGGCACCCGATGTCGGGTCGATCGGCGCGGCTTCGGTGAAGGGCCCGGGGAGGGCGCCGGCCTCCTGCAGGTCCATCACGGCGTAGGCGAGCACGCCGGCGGCCACGATGACAAGGAAGCCGCTGGTCCAGGCGAAGAACCGGCGGAGGTCGAGCTTGACGGCGCCGCGGGCCAGGAGCCAGCCGATCACGACGGCGCCGGCGAGGCCGAGAAGCGCCCCGAGCAGGGCGGCCGGGGCATCGCCGAACGACTGCACCATCGACCACAGCAGCAGCGTCGTCTCGATGCCCTCTCTGGCCACCGAGACGAAGCCGATCGCGATGAGCGCCCACAGACCCCCGACCGAGAGCGCGCGGTCGAGCCCGCTCTCGAGCGTGGCCTTCATGGTGCGTCCGGCCTTCTGCATCCAGAAGATCATCCAGGTGACCATGCCGACCGCGAGCAACGACAGCAGTCCGCCGATCAGCTCCTGGGCCTCGAACGTCAGCGAATACGCGCCGAATGTCAGAACCGCGCCGATCCCGAGCGCGAGGGCGATGGCAAGGCCCACGCCCGCCCACATCCGGGGCAGCGCGTCCTGTCTGCCGAGCCGGCGGAGGTAGGCGACGAGGATGCCGACGACGAGCGCGGCTTCGAGGCCCTCGCGAAGGCCGATCAGAAAGGTGGCGAGCACGGGATGAACTTCTCCGGGTGAATGAGGTAAGGCATCCCTTACCGAGAAGACTCTAGCATCCGCTCCTGCGTCGTCCGAACGCCGTCACCGCGGGTAATCCTCTGCAACACTCGCCTCTCCCCGGGATAACCCGATCTACTCTCGGGTCATGGCTGAACTCTCGCTCCCGATCCTCGACCTCTCTCAGCTCGACGCCGGTCCGGAGGCCGCTGCGCGATTCCGCGACGACCTGCGCGCGGCGACGCACGACGTGGGGTTCTTCTATCTGACCGGCACGGGCGTCTCCCCCGAGCTGGAAGCCCGCCTGCATCGCGCCGCGCTCGACTTCTTCGCGCTGCCCGAAGAGGAGAAGCTCGCGATCGAGAACGTCAACAGTCCTCACTTCCGCGGCTACACCCGCATCGGCGGCGAGCGCACCCAGGGACAGGTCGACTGGCGCGAGCAGATCGACATCGGCCCGGAGCGGGATGCCGTCGACGGCGGCCCGGCGTTCAACCGGCTCATCGGCCCCAACCTGTGGCCTGCGGCACAACCGGAACTGAAGGACGTCGTGGCGGAGTGGCATGCGACGCTGTCCGAGGTCTCCCGCAAACTCCTGCGCGCGTGGGCCGAGACTCTGGGAGCGGAGTCCGACTACTTCGATGAGCACTTCGGCGAGCCGTCGACGCTGATCAAGATCGTCCGTTACCCGGGTACGCGCGAACCCGAGCCGCAGCAGGGTGTCGGAGCGCACAAGGATTCCGGCGTTCTCACGCTGCTCTGGGTGGAACCGGGCAAGGGCGGTCTGCAGGTCGAACGCGACGGCGCATGGGTCGACGCTCCCCCGGTGCCCGGAGCATTCGTCGTCAACATCGGCGAACTGCTCGAGTACGCGACCGGCGGCTATCTGAAGGCGACGAACCACCGCGTCGTCTCACCTCAGGCACCGAACGAGCGCATCTCGATCCCGTTCTTCTTCAACCCCGCACTCGACAAACGACTGCCGCTCATCGAGCTGCCCGAGGATCTCGCGGCCGCGGCGACCGGCGTCACGGCCGATCCGCGGAATCCGATCCACGCCCTTTACGGCGAGAACGCCCTGAAATCGAGGCTGCGTGCCCACCCGGACGTCGCGGCGATCCACCACCCGGACCTGGTCGCGGCGGGCTGATCGGGAGGAGCCGTCAGGATGAGCGCTGCTCGCCGATCTCCACGATCTCGCGCAGCGCGCTCAGATGACCGGCGAAGGCGTCGATCCCCGCCGCGGTCGAGCGCACCCAGGTGCGGGGGCGACTGCCGATGCGCCCTTTCGTCACCGCCACGTATCCGGCGTCGTTCAAGTGCGAGATCGCCTTGCTGAGAGCCGAGTCGTTGGCCTGCAGGATGTCGGCCAGAGTCGCGAAGTCGAGTTCGACCTGCTCGCCCAGAGAGGCCATCAGCGAGAACCGCAGCCCCGTCGAGAAGTTGTCGTCGAGGCGCGTGCGCGGGTGCGCACGGCTCGCGGATTCCTGTCGATCAGCCATCGCGACCATCCGCCGCCCGTCGTGCTCCCGCGTCCGGCAGGAACGCCGCGCCGGCGAGCAGCAGCACGACCAGCACCGCGCACGCCCCGATCATCCACGACTGCACGACGTCCGTGTAGACCTCCAGCAGACTGAGCCCGATCACGACGGCCACGCCGAGCAGGTAGGCCAGGATCTGCGGCCATCTCCAGAACCGCCCGAGAGCCTGCGGCCCGGCATCCGTCCTCGAGGCCAGGATCCACGCCACCATTGCGAACATGAGGATCGTGGAGCCGACGGAGGCGAACAGGGTGGATCCGTACCCGACGGCCAGCACCGCGAGGCCCAGAAGAAGCCCGAGACCGGCTGTGGCGAGGCGTGAGGCACGTGGCATCGGCTCGTACGGCAGCTCGATGACAGCGACGCGTCCCCGGCTGCGCAAGAACTGGACGGCAGCGGGCCCGCCGAAACCGATCGCGACGATCGCACCCGGCACGAAGAACGCCCACAGCGGACGCTCGGCGGAGTCGATCAAGAGCACCATGAAAGAGCAGACGGCCACGATCGCGAGCAGGATCACGACGATCACCTGCCAGGGCCTCTTGCCCGATGTCCGCCAGCGCACCCCGGAGCGCTCAGCCACCCCTACGCCGATCTGCCCCCAGAGGATGAGCAGGAACAGCATGGGCTGAAGCGCCATCGCACCATCGCTCCCGCGCACGACCAGCAGGTAGGCCGTCAGCACGACTGCGACTCCCAGCCCGTTGAAGGCGAGCTGCCACCCTGCCGCCCGACGATCGATCCGCTCGTCCCGTCGTCGCTCGATGACGTCGATCTCGTCGAGATACGACTGCGCCAGATCGGGAGTGGGCGGCTCCAGCGGTTCGATCCCTCGCATGGGCTTGTGATCCACGATCGGCGCTCCTGTTCGCTTTCCCGTCGGAAAGTCTCTTACTTTCCTAAAGGAAAGCAGCTCACAGGTCAAGCCCGGACACGACGAAGGCCGCCCCACACCATGGGGCGGCCTTCCAAGAACGTTTTGCGCGATTGAACGCTGGTCGTTATGCCTTATCGACGCAGGCCGAGACGCTCGATGAGCGAACGGTAGCGGTTGATGTCGATGTCCTGCAGGTAACCCAGCAGGCGACGGCGCTGACCGACGAGCAGGAACAGGCCACGACGCGAGTGGTGGTCGTGCTTGTGCTCCTTCAGGTGCTCGGTGAGGTCCTTGATGCGCTGCGTCAGCATTGCGACCTGCACCTCGGGGGATCCGGTGTCACCGGGGTGCGTCGCGTACTCTTCGATGATCGCCTTCTTGACGTCTGCTTCCAGTGCCATAGATTCGATCCCCTCTCTGCTTGTTGCGCGGTGCCCGGCACCTGATGTGCGAGCTCTCTTTATCCGCGGCCGATCAAACGGCAACCTGAAGAGTCTACCAGCGATCACGACCGGCAGACGACCAGTCGCCTGTCGCTTCTCGGATACGCTCGAAGCATGCAGGACCGGCCAGAGGAGTGAGAGCCACGAACGGGCACCTCATCGATCTCACCCCGTTGAAGGAGAGTCCGGCGTTCGCACGGATGTGGATCGGATCGACGCTCACTGGCATCGGCGGGCAGCTCACGATCGTCACCGTGATGCTGCACGTGTTCGCCCTCACTCACAACACGTTCGCGGTCTCGATGATCGCCGTCGCCGGACTCGTGCCCATGATCCTCGCCGGCCTCTACGGAGGCATGCTCGCCGACGCCTTCGACAGGCGCTCCGTCGCCCTTGTCGCCGCCTCGGTGACCTTCGCATCGACGGCACTGCTCGCCGCGCTCACATGGACGGGCCTCGAGACCATCTGGTGGCTCTACGTCCTCAGCATGATCAACTCCGCGGCGAACTCGGTGGGCATGGCCACCCGTACCGCCATCGTGCCGCGCCTCATCCCCCGAGAGATGCTGGCGTCGGCATCCGCTCTGAACGGCGTCGCGTTCGGGCTGACCGTCATGGCGGGACCCGCCCTCGCGGGGGTGCTGGTCGCGCTCACCGGCTACGGCTGGACATACACGATCGACGTCGTGCTGATGCTCTCGATGTTCCTCGGGCTCTGGACGCTGCCGCCGCTGAAGCCCGAGGGCGAGATCGTCCGCCCTGGGCTGGAGTCGCTCAAGGACGGCTGGCGGTTCCTGCGCCGCTCGAGCAACATCCGGATGCAGTACATCCTCGACATCGTCGCGATGACCTTCGGTCAGCCTCTCGCCCTGTTCCCCGCCCTCGGCACCGTGCTGCTCGGCGGCGGCGCCGTGACCACCGGCGTCCTCACCGCCGCCGTCGCCGTCGGCACGTTCGCGTCCAGCCTGTTCTCGGGGCGCGTGGTGCAGTACCGCTGGCACGGGCGCGGCATCGAACGCGCCGTGCAGGCGTACGGCGCGGCCATCGCACTGTTCGGCGCCGTCCTGCTGGTGGGAGTCTTCCTCCCCCGGGCCTCCGAGCAGACGCCGAACCTCGCACTCATCCTGACGGCCTGCTTCGCTCTCGCGCTCTCCGGCGCCGCCGACAACATCAGCTCCATCTACCGCAACACGATGATGCAGGCGGCGGTGCCCGACAGCATGCGCGGTCGCCTGCAGGGCGTCTTCATCATCGTGGTCGCCGGCGGACCGCGCGTGGGCGCCCTCTACGCCGGCGCGCTCGCGACGCTCACCGCAGTGTGGTTCCCTCCGCTGCTGGGCGGTTTCCTGGTGATCGGCCTGGTCGCCGTGCTCGCTCGAGCGAACCCGCGCTTCCGCGCCTACGATGCTGAGCGGCCTGCAGCCTGACGACACGATCCTGCCGATCGTCGGCGGAATTCGGACGTCGCAGTGCTCCAGGCCTTTCGGCGTCGTACGCCGTCGTTAGAGTTCGATCATGACCTCGACCTTGGCGACAGCGCACACCGGAGCCACATCCTCTCGCCGCGCACCGATCACGATCCAGTTCATCCTGACCGGCATCGTGTGGGGATCGAGCTTCCTGTTCATGAAGGTCGCCCTCGGCGGCATCTCCCCCGCACAGGTCGTCTGGTCGCGTCTCGTTCTGGGCGCCCTCGCCCTGGGCCTCTTCGTCGCGCTCCGCCGCGAACGGCTGCCGCGCGCCCTGCGCACCTGGATGCATCTGACCGTCGTCGCCGTGACCTTCTGCGTCGTCCCGTTCCTGATCTTCTCGTGGGCTCAGCAGCACGTGAGCTCGGGCCTCGCCAGCATCTTCAACGCGACGACGCCGATCATGACGGCGGTCATGGCGTGGGCCGTGTTCCGCGTCGAGAAGCTCAAGCTCGTGCAGATCATCGGCATCCTTGTCGGTATCTCCGGCGTCATGGTGATCATCGCGCCGTGGCAGGGGCTCGACGCCGGGCAGAGCATCGGAGCGCAGCTGGCGATCCTCGGAGCGACAGCGTGCTACGGATTCAGCCTGGCCTACATGCGCCGGTTCCTGGGCGACTCCGGCGTGAGCGCACTGGTGTTCTCGTTCCTGAACATCGGGCTGGCGGCGGCGATCATGGTGCTGCTCTCTCCCGTGCTCGTCCTCACCCCGGTGCATCTGGACATCTGGATCGTCGGCTCGGTGATCCTGCTCGGGTTCCTCGGAACCGGGCTCGCCTATGTCTGGAACCAGAACGTGCTGCGAGCATGGGGGCCGACCCGCGCATCGACCGTGACCTACATCACGCCCGTCGTCGGCGTGACGCTCGGCATTCTGATCCTTCATGAGGAGGTCAGCTGGAACGAGCCGGTCGGCGCGCTGATCGTCTTCGCAGGCATCCTGCTGACGCAGAACAGGATCCGGTTCCGACGTCGCGGCTGAGCGTCGCGATGTCGGAGGCGGGGTGCAGAGTGTCGGCATGAGCACACCGATCCGCACCACGACGATCCCCCTGGTCGGGCCGTACGATCTCGGCGAGGTCGCCCTCATGGGCTTCGGCCACCGCGATGAGTCGACGTTCGACGGAATCATGCGGCTCGCGTTCTGCACCGACGCCCTCGACGCGCAGGTCGGCGTCGAAGTGCGCCAGGACGGCGACACGCTCACGCTCACGGTCCACGGCGAGGGCGATCTCACGGCGATCGCCGCGCAGGTGGCTCGGGTGGTCTCGGCCGATCATGACGGAGAAGCGTGGGCCTCGGTCTGCGCGTCGGATCCGGTGCTCGCCAGAGTCCACGCAGAAGCTCCGGGGTTCCGGCCCTCGAATTTCTACAGCCCGTACGAGGCTGCCGTCTGGGCGATCCTGTCGGCTCGACGCGCCCGTCGACAGGGCATCGCGCTCCGTGAGCGCCTGTCCCGTGAGCACGGAGCGGTGTTCCCGCTGGCAGGACGCGCCGAGCCTGCGGTTCCACTGCCGCAGCAGCTGCTGGCGCTCGACGCGATCACCGGGCTGCCCGCCGACCGCATCCCCCGGCTGCACGCGATCGCCCGCGCGGCTCTGGACGGCACGCTCGACGTGAGGCGTCTGACCTCGATGGACCCCGCTGCGGCGATGATCGAGCTGCAACGGCTCCCGGGCATCGGCCCGTTCTACAGCGCGCTGATCGTGATCCGCGCGTGCGGATCGGCCGACGCGCTCCCCGTCCACGAAGTTCACACGAGAGCTGCCGTTCGCGAGCTGTACGCGCTCGATCACGATCCCGACGAGGTGGAGGTGGCCGCGATCTCCGAGCGTTGGCGCCCCTTCCGCACGTGGGCGGCCGTGTCGCTTCGAGCGGTCGGTTCGCGACTATCCCGTTGACGAAGGAGGGGCGGATGCCTCAGCATCCGCCTCTCCTTCGTGAACGATCAGGCGCGAACCATCAGGCCTGCAGCGATCCCTGCAGATCGAGCGTGATCGTGACGTCCTTGCCGACGAGCACACCGCCGGTCTCAAGCGCCGCGTTCCAGGTGAGGCCGAAGTCCTCGCGGTTGATGACGGTGGTCGCAGATGCGCCCGCCTTGTAATTGCCGTACGGGTCCTGTCCGAAGCCGCCGAACTCGAACTCGAAAGTGACGGGCTTGGTGATGCCGCGGATGCTCAGGTCACCGTCGACGAGGAAGTCGCCACCCTCGACGCGGGTGCCGGTGGAGACGAACTCCATGGTCGGATACTCCTCGGTGTCGAAGAAGTCGGCGGAACGCAGGTGCGTGTCGCGGTTCTCGTCCTTCGTGTCGATCGAGGTGACGTCGACGCTCGCCGTGACGGTCGCCTCGAGCGGGTTCTCCGGGGCCACGAGAGTCGCGCTCTTCACTCCGAAGGTGCCGCGCACCTTCGAGATCATCATGTGGCGCACGCTGAAGGTGACCTCGCTGTGAGCGGGGTCGAGCGTCCAGGTGCCGGCGCGGTAGCCGGGGATGTCGATGGTCATGCTGTCTCCTAGAGGATCGTCGGTCCGCGTCTGCGGCATCACATGTTCCAACTTACATGCATGTGAATGTATTCCTGTGAATGTGAGGTTTCTCCGCCGGATGCGGAAAGCGCCCCTCTCCGCGGGGAGAGAGGCGCTTTCCAGGCGAGTCTGATCAGCCGACGGCAACCAGGTCGATGATGAAGATCAGAGTCTTGCCGGACAGGAAGTGGCCGCCGCCGACGGGGCCGTATGCCAGGTGCGGCGGGATCACGAGTTCGCGGCGTCCGCCGACCTTCATGCCGGGGATTCCGTCCTGCCATCCCTGGATCAGTCCGCGCAGCGGGAACTGGATGGTCTCTCCGCGACCCCACGAGGAGTCGAACTCCTCACCGGAGTCGAACTCGACACCGGCGTAGTGCACGGTCACGGTGTCGCCGGGCTTGGCCTCAGCGCCGTCGCCCACGATGATGTCGCGGATGACGAGCTCAGCGGGAGCGGGGCCGGTGGGGGCGTCGAACTCAGGCTTCGTACGATCAGTCATGCCTCCATACAACCCGAGGCCCGCGCCGTGGTCAACGCGAGCGCACCTGCTCACAGCGAACACGTCGGCGCGCCCATGCGGCACTCCGGCAGACACGCTCCGCTCCCCCGGACGCTCTGCGGCCGCGTGATCCCAGATGCATCACGGAGAGAGGATCTGGTCGTCACGGCGAATAGACCTTGACACTCGCGGATGCCGGGTGCACCCTGTTCATAGATCAACTCAGCGCCCGGAGGACTTGCAGGCATCGCCGCAGCACCGGGCGCTGAGTCTTGTCACGAACCAGCCGCCGCTGATTCACTCTCCGCTCGCTGCGGCGTATTCCGCGAGGAGCGCAGCCAGCTCGACAGGTCTGCTCAGAGGAGCGCAGTGGCTGGCGTCGATGTCGTCCGCCACCACATCGAGCCGGGTCAGGGCCAGAGCTCTGAGGAACTCCGGCGGAAAGAACCTGTCCTGAGTGCACACGATGAACCTGGTCGGCGCAGACGGCCAGGCTGCCATCGGCCAAGGCGCAGCCATGGCCGTCGATGAAGGATGTCCACGCTCGTAGCTCATCGCCCGCTCGGCGAGTTCACGCGGCACGTCATGGTAGAAGCTCACGAAGGGGTCCTCATGCCCCGTGCGACCCCCGTCGCGGGCCGACGCCTCGGCGACCGCCTCCTCGTATCCGGTGTTCTTCCACCACTCATCCGGCGCCTCGCCGGGCGACGGGATCATCCCTGCCAGCAGCACCAGCAGTCGTGCGCCCAGGCGCTCCGCGACGATCGGAGCCGTGTACGCACCCATCGAGTGCCCGACCACTACGACCTCGTCGCCACGCACCCCTGCCTCGGCGACGACGGCATCCGCATAGTCCTCGAAAGTCTGCACCTCGTCGTCGCCCGGGAGGTCGGGCGCGATCACTCTGTGACCGCGCCCGACCAGCTCCCGAGCCACGAGATGCCAGGACCAGCCGACATCGCCCGCGCCGTGGATCAGGATGAACGTGCTCATGATCAGCTCAGTAGGCGAGCAGTGCGGCCTTCGTCGCCCTGGTTCGCACCAGCAGAGCCTGCTCGTCCTGCGCCGCCATCGGATCACGGCCGGTGATGGAACGCTGACGAACCATCGCGAGGGTCGTGGCGTCCTTGATGAACTCACGCATGAGCGGTCGACGATCCCCGCGCAGTTGGGCCGCCCAGTTGAGGCCCACCTTCCGTCCCGCAGCCGTGGCGAGCATGTTGACCTCCTCGGGCGTGAACCAGCCGGCGGCGGCGTAGTCGCTGAGGCGCGCCTTCGTCAGACGGGCCTCCTCACGCCGCAGCGCGATGACGCCGAAGATGAAGCCGACGAACAGCGGCACCTGGAGAAGGAAGTACAGCAGGAAGAAGTCGCCGAAGGTGGCTGATCCGTTCCACAGCGCGTGCAGGAAGACCGCGCCGAGCCAGCCGAGCGCGGCGAAGCCCAGTGCGGCGCCCGCCGATGCATGCCGGCGGGCGGCCAGTCCGATGGCGAGTCCCGTAAGCGAGGTGAACATCGCGTGCGCGAACGGCGACAGGATCGCTCGCACGACGAACGTCATGGTGAGCTGTGCTCCCCCGCCTTCGATCAGGCTGATCGCGAAGTACTGGATGTTCTCGGTGAAGGCGAATCCGGCGCCGACCAGTGCGCCGTAGACGACACCGTCGACGGGGCCGTCGAACGACCGCCGGGCGATCAGGAAGATGAGATACACGCCGAGCCCCTTGAACAGCTCCTCGACGATCGGCGCCTGGACGACCGCTCCTGCGGTGTCGCTGCGAGTGCCCACCAGAAGCGTGAGTCCGAGATCGAGGAGCAGGGTGAGTCCGATCGCGGCGATGGCTCCCCAGGCGACGGCGAAGAACACCATCAGTTTGGGTTCGGGCTCCCAGCGGTCGATCATCCAGACCACGAAGAACACGATTGCGAGCGGCACCAGGGCGAGGACGAGACCGATCACCGACGCGAGCGGGCCCAAGAACACGGTGAAGTAGCCGATCAGCGCGAGCAGCAGGAAGCCGAGGAACCCGAACAGGATGTACAGCACGAGTTTGCCCTTGCCCCTCGGCACCGGCAGGGCCGGCAGGCCTTGGGCGGGCGAAGGGGCGATCGGCGCAGGCGGCGAGTACGGCGTGGGCTGCGCAAGCACCGAGGCGTATCCGGGCTGCTGCGTGAAATGCGCGGGCGCGTAGTTCGACGACGCATACTGCTGCGCAGAGTACTGCTGCTGCGGTGCGCCGTACGGCGGCTGGGGCGGCGTCTGCGAGGCGGCGGGCTGCTGAGTGTAGGCGTGCGGGGGCTGGGCGCCCGGCTGCGGAGCGGCCTGCGGCTGTCCCGGCTGCGGCGGGTACGCCTGCTGCTGCTGGTATCCGGGCTGCTGCGGATAAGCCTGCTGCTGCTGGTATCCGGGCTGCTGCGGATAAGCCTGCTGCTGCGGGTAGGCCTGCTGTTGCGGGTAGGCCTGCTGTTGCGGAGCGCCGTACGGATTCGGCGCCTGCTGTGCTGCCGGCTGCTGCGGATGAGACGCCTGCGGCGCGGGCGGCTGATAAGCCTGCTGAGGGTAGCCGCCGGGCCCGGTCGGCGGCTGCGGCGCCGGCGGCTGCGCGGCCTGCGGCTGCCCCGCTGGTGGCGGGGTGTACGGGG